>NZ_JBWLKN010000006.1:0-355827 GCF_059026195.1 Streptomyces sp. A01
CAATCATCACCGCGGACACACCGCGCTGAAAGGCCAACCACCCGCCAGCCGCGTCCCCAACCTCACGGGTCAGTACACCTAGCCCACGCCCGTAGCCAGACAGAGCCCTGCCGCCCACCGGCCCCGGCCCCGGCCCCGGCCAAAGCCAACCCAGATTCCCAAGCCCCAGGCCCGGGGTCCTGGGCCGGTTGGACCGTCACAACGCGCAGCGCCCGCTGCCGCCTCCCCCGGCGCCCTCACCGCCCGGGGCCGCCCAGCCCGGCCCCCAAACCCCAGCCCCGGGCGCCCGGACGGGGCCTGGCGAGCGGAAGGTGCTCAGAGAGAGCCCAGGGGCCTCACCGAGAGCAAGCGACGAGTGAGCGACGAGCGGGAGGTACGAGCGAAGAGAGGTGAGTGAGAACAAAGGAGGAGCAACAGGAGGAACAAGAGGAACAAGGCGAACGCACAGGAAAAGACGGGAAACACAGCACCAGCAGATGCTGCGGGCAGCTGAGGGGCAGGGGGCAGGGGAAGTGAGGCTGGGAGGGCGGTAGGCCGGTGGGCGGCTAGGCGTCGGCGGGCTGTCGCACGTTGGCGCGCACCCAGGCCACCACGTCGCCCGTGGAGGCGCCGGGGGTGAAGATCTCCGCTACGCCCTGCTCCTTGAGGGGGGCGATGTCGGCCTCCGGAATGATCCCGCCGCCGAACACCTTGATGTCCTCCGCCTCGCGCTCGCGCAGCAGCTCTATCACCTTGGCGAAGAGCGTCATGTGCGCGCCGGAGAGAATGGACAGGCCGATCGCGTCGGCATCCTCCTGGATAGCCGTGTCGACGACCTGCTCCGGCGTCTGGTGCAGGCCGGTGTAGATGACCTCCATGCCGGCGTCCCGCAGCGCACGCGCGATGACCTTCGCCCCGCGATCATGGCCGTCCAGTCCCGGCTTGGCCACCACCACGCGGATCGGACCGGTCACTCCCATCACTGCCTCCATGCCTTCATGCCTCATGCATCCATGGCTTCATGCTCTCGCATGCACCCTGCGGGGCTCGCACGACTGCCGTCACCGGCCGTGGGTGTGAACGAACGTTATCGCCAGCATCGCGCAAGCGCCCGTTTCACGGCGGAGAGGGAGGGGGAAATCACATGTGGGACAACACGTACGCCATGAGCCGAGCCCGCTTCGAGCCGCTGCGGGACGGCCGTCAGGGAAGCCACAGCGAGGTCGCCGCGCTTCCGCGCCGTCAAGCCGCACGGCACGGATGGCGCGGCCCATTGCATCCACCCCCACCACAGCGCCGTCGGCCTTGCCGACCCCGCGCTGCGGAAACCCCACCGGGCATGTCACGACCTTCGCCACAGCTACCCGTGAGGGCACACGGGGGACAGAGCCGCCTTTCGTGCGCCGTTCGGGAGGTCGGCCATGAAGGCCCTGCCCTTTCTCGTTTCACTCCTTCCCTTCTCCGGCCCGGGCGCGCAGCGCCGCCTCGTCCCCGCCGCGGCGCTGGTGCGGGCCACGCTGGTCGACCTGGCGATCCTCACCGGGCACGTACTTCTGTATCCGACCGGCCTCACCCAGGAGCGCCCCGTCACGGCGTTGCCTCCGCCCGGCCCCAGCCCCAGCCCCGGCTCCGGCCACCCGGCAACCGGCGAACCCGGAGCCAGGAATGACACGACCTCGGCCCCGGCCCCGGCCCCGGCCACGGCCCCGATCCCGGCCCCTGACGCGCGCACCGTGCCCCTCGCGGGTCCGGCACCGACCTCGGCCACCACACCAGCCAGCCCGATGGCGACCGCTGCTTCCCACACCTACGCCACACCCACCAACACCGCGATCACCACCACAGCCACGGCCATGACCACAACGGAGCAGGCTGCGGGGCCCGGCGAGGACAACCGGGCGTCCGCGTCGAACGCGACACGGCTGCCGACCGAAGGCCGGGCCCACCCGCCCGTGCTCCTCCTGCACGGCTTCATCGACAACCGCTCGGTCTTCGTGCTGCTGCGCCGCTCTCTGCGCGGCCACGGCTGGCACCATGTGGAAGCGCTCAACTACTCCCCTCTCACCTGCGACATCCGCGCCGCCGCCGCGCTGCTCGACCGGCACGTGGAGCAGATCTGTGAGCGCACGGGGCACCGGCAGGTCGACATCGTCGGGCACAGCCTGGGCGGACTCCTCGCGCGCTACTACGTCCAACGCCTCGGCGGCGACGACCGCGTGCGTACGTTGGTCACCCTCGGCACTCCGCACAGCGGTACCCGGTCGGCCGCCTGGCTGTCCGCGCATCCGATCGTGCGGCAGATGCTCCCCTCGTCCGACGTGATCGCGGAGTTGGCAGAGCCCGCGCCGGGTTGCCGTACGCGCTTCGTCGGCTTCTGGAGCGACATGGACCAAGTGATGAGTCCCGCCGAGTGCGCGCGTATTGATCACCCGGACCTCATCGCGCGCAACACGCGCATCCACGGAATCGGACATCTCGCCCTGCCCGTGCACTGTGCCGTCGCGACGGGCATCCGGCAGGCACTGACCGTGGAGGAAACCGTGGAGAAAGCCGTGGCGGAAGAGGTCGACGAAGAGGTCGTAGACGCTTCAGAGCCCGCTTCGGTTGCTTGATCCCCGCGTTTTTCATCGAACAGAAGTCGAACACGCGGCCAAGTAATGCCGATCGAAGCGCCGAAAGGCGACCAAATGCCCGTTCTCGGCGTGCTCGAAACCAGTGGACGATTGTCGGCGTCACGTACCGCCGGGTACAGTCGCCGCTAATTCTCCTGCTGTCGAGGCGAAAGAGAAGTTGGTGGTGAACAACCGTCATCCGTCGGGAAGCTCAGACCCGGCGGCCCCCGCTCCGGATGCCTCGTACGCGTCTTACGATCAGCAGAGCGCACAGCACGGCAACACCGGGTACGACGGTTACGCCACGGGCACCTTCAACAATCCTGGCGCCGCCTACGGTGAAGGCGACGCGCTAGGCGATCCGTTGTTCGGCACTCTGTCGGGTGGCCCCGACGCCGACCCGTACGGCAACGGCGGTCAGTACGGCTCTGGGCAGTACGACGCCTCGCAGTGGAACACGGGCAGTCAGCCCACGGTTGACTCCGGTGCTCAGGGCGACGCTCACGGCGATCAGGGCTCGTACGGCGACCAGTCCGGCGGGTACGACACGGGTGACACCGGCAGCTATGACACCACCGGCACCTGGGGCAGCGCCACTGGTTATCAGCAGATGGCGTCCGGACAGTCCGACGCGGGGCAGTTCGACAGCGGGCAGTACTCCACCGGCCAATACGACACCGGGCAGTACGACGCCCATCAGTACGGCGCGGGGCAGCACGACACCGGCCAGCACGACGCCGGGCAGTGGAACACTGGCCAGTTCGCAGCGGGGAACCCGGAGATGGGCCCGTTCGACGACAACGGCGGTCAGCTTGAGGCAGGCGCTGGACAGTTCCGTCCCGGCCAGCCGGATGTGAGCCAGCCTGAAGCGTGCCAGTTCGGCACTGGTCAGTTCGATACGGGTCAGTTCGGTACAGAGCAGTTCAATCCCGGGCAGTTTGATTCCGGGCAGTTCGACACCGGGCAGTGGGCGCCGGGCCCGTACGGGGCCACTCAGTTCGATACGGGTCAGCTCGACTCAGGGCAGTTCGATACGGGGCAGTTGGACAGTGGCCAGTACGACGCCGGCCAGTGGGACACCGGTTCGTACGCCATCGCTCCTGAAGCCGGGTACGAACAGCAGCAGTACCAGCAGCAGCCGCAGAGTGAGCACGCGCAGTCGCAGGAGCAGGCTCCCGAGCAGGCGTACAGCCCTGCCCCCGAAGCCGAGCCTGAACGTACGGCCACTTTCCCCGCAATCACAGTCGACGAGCAGGGCCTCGCTCCTGATGCCCCCTCCGTTCCTGACCGCACGCCCGCATTCGACGGCGCCTCTGACGTGGACGGTGCCGACTCGGGTTCCGGTTCCGACTCCCGATCCGCGGCTGAGCCCGTTGCCCGGCCCTCGCGGCGGCGCCAGAACCATGACGAACCAGCGGCCGGGTCCCGTACCGCGACCGACACCGCGACCGCGCCGCCCGCCCGCAGGGACGGCAGCCGCAGTCGGCGTCGCCCGAGCACCAGGTCCAAGCGTTCGGCGCTGCTCACCGTCGCCGTACCGTCCGTTGCCGTGATGGGTGTCGCGGCCGTGGCCGCCGCCTCGGTCAGCGGTGTCGGTGGCGGGGGCAGCGGTGACAAGAAGAAGAACACGACTACGCAGGCGGCGCCCGACACCGCGTCCGTGAAGCCGACGGTCGCCAACAGCAAGCTGGACACCCAGCTCGCCGGGCTGACCGAGGACGCCGACGACTTCGCCGACCGCGCCAGCCGTACGCAGGAGCGCCTCGACCTCAAGCAACGGCAGGCGACCGAGAAGAAGCGCAAGGCGCAGGAGGCGGCGCGCAAGGAGGCGCAGCGCCCGAAGTTCGCGCTTCCGGTCGCGCAGCATGGGCTGAGCGCCCAGTACGGCCAGGCCGGGATCAACTGGATGTCGGTGCACACGGGCATCGACTTCCCCGTCAGCTACGGCACGCCGGTGATGGCCGCGACCGACGGCACCGTACGCACGCAGTTCAACTCGGCGTACGGCAACATGGCGATAGTGACCTCCCCCGATGGCACCGAGACCTGGTACTGCCACCTGAGCGGCACCAAGATCCGGTCCGGCTTGGTTCAGGCGGGGGACACCATCGCGTACTCGGGGAACTCCGGGAATTCCACCGGGCCTCACCTGCATTTTGAGGTGCGGCCCGGTGGTGGGTCTGCGGTCGATCCGCTGCCTTGGTTGCGGGGGCATGGGCTCGACCCGACGTAGCGGTGTCCGCCGGCGCGTGGCGGTGTGGGCCCAAGCGGTTCTTTCCCCTACCCGCCCTTTCCCGTTTTTGTCCTCAAGCGCCGGACAGGCTTGTTCTTGCCCTCAAGCGCCGGACGGGCTACATCCGTCGGACCACAAGCCAAGACTGGTTGCACCATCCTTCCAGCGCCCGCCTGGCTGAAAGTTGTCCTCAAACGCCGGACGGGCTTGAAATTCAAGCCCGTCCGGCGTTTGAGGACATACGCAGCCTGACCGGCGTCTGAGGCCGACGGTTGGCCCGTTGCGGCTACAGCTTTTGGACCGGGGCGTAGCGCAGCAGCAACCTCTTCGGCTTTTCCTCGCCGAAATCGATCGTTGCCTCAGCCGCGTCGCCGCTACCCTTTACTCCGACCACCGTGCCGAGGCCGAACGAGTCGTGCGTGACCCGGTCCCCCACGGCGAGGGAGACCACCGGGCGGTCCTTGACCCGGCGGGTCGCGAAGGCGTTGCTTCCGCCACCCCGGCCGCCGGAGCGGGTCGAGGAGGAGAAGGACGACGACAGCGAGGACGCGATCGATCCGCCGCCGACGCCGCCCATCGAGGCGGACGGGGTTGCGGGGCCCGTGCGCTTCCAGTGGAGATACTGGTCGGGGATCTCCTCCAGGAAGCGGGAAGGCGGGTTGTACGCGGGCTGGCCCCAGGCGCTGCGCATGGTCGAGCGCGTCAGATACAGCCGCTCGCGGGCGCGCGTGATGCCCACGTAGGCGAGCCGCCGCTCCTCCTCCAGCTCCTTCGTCTGGCCGAGCGCGCGCATGTGCGGGAAGACTCCGTCTTCCAAGCCGGTCAGGAAGACGACGGGGAATTCGAGACCCTTCGCGGTGTGCAGGGTCATCAGCGTGATGACGCCGGAGCCCTCGGTGTCCTCGTCGGGGATCTGGTCGGAGTCGGCGACCAGCGCCACCTTCTCCAGGAAGTCGGCCAGCGTGCCGGTTACCGCACCACCGGCCTCGTCCTCATCGGTCTCGTCCTCAACGGTCCCGTCCGCGGCACCGGTCTCGTCCACGCCATCAAGATCGTCGGTGTCGGTGTCAGCGGCAGCAGGGGCACCAGCGTCGGCCAGCTCCGCGGCGTCAGACGCACTGGCGCCCGCCGCGTCCGCAGCCGCCGCCACAGCGGCAGCCGCCCCCGCGACGTCAGTCGGGTCAGCCACCTCTGTCGCCTCAGCACCAGACCCAGACCCAGACCCAGCATTCACAACAGCAGCCGGGCCGGAAGGACCGCCAGGTCCGCCCGCGCTCGGGCCGGCCGGAGCCGCCGACACGCCCCGCTCCTGCTCGAACTCCAGGGCCACTGCCGCCAGCTCCTGGAGGTTCTCCACGCGGGTCTCGTCCTGCGGGTCGGTGGAGGCCTGGAGCTCCGCGAGGTAGCCCGTGCGCTCCAGCACGGCTTCGAGGACCGTCGCGGGGCCCGCGCCCGATTCGACGATGGTTCGCAGGTCCTCCAGCAGGACATTGAACCGGCGGACGGCGTTGACGGAGCGCGCCGCCATCCCGTACGCCTCGTCCACGCGCCGCAGCGCCTGCGCGAACGAGATCTTCTCGCGCTGGGCGAGCGCGTCGATCATGGCTTCGGCGCGGTCGCCGATGCCGCGCTTGGGAACGTTGAGAATGCGCCGCAGGGGCACCGTGTCTTCCGGGTTCGCCAGGACGCGCAGGTACGCGAGGATGTCGCGGACCTCCTTGCGCTCGTAGAAGCGGACACCGCCGACGACCTTGTACGGCAGGCCGACCCGGATGAAGACTTCCTCGAAGACACGGGACTGCGCGTTCGTCCGGTAGAAGACGGCGACGTCGCCCGCCTTGGCTTCGCCCGCGTCCGAGAGCCGGTCGATCTCGTCGGCGATGAACTGCGCCTCGTCGTGCTCGGTGTCCGCGACGTAGCCGGTGATCGTGGCTCCGGCTCCGGCGTCCGTCCACAGGTTCTTAGGGCGGCGGTTCTCGTTGCGCTCGATGACGGCGTTGGCGGCGCTCAGGATCGTCTGCGACGAGCGGTAGTTCTGCTCAAGCAGGATGGTCGTCGCGTTGGGGTAATCCTCCTCGAACTGGAGGATGTTGCGGATCGTCGCACCCCGGAACGCGTAGATCGACTGGTCGGCGTCGCCGACCACGCAGAGCTCGGCGGCGGACTCGGGCGGGCCGACCAGCTCGCGCACAAGCGTGTACTGCGCGTGGTTCGTGTCCTGGTACTCGTCGACCAGCACGTGCCGGAAGCGGCGGCGGTAGTGCTCGGCGACGTCCGGGAACGCCTGGAGCAGGTGCACCGTCGTCATGATGATGTCGTCGAAGTCCAGCGCGTTGGCCTCGCGGAGCCGCGCCTGGTACATCGCGTACGCCTCGGCCAGGGTCTTCTCGAACCCTCCCGCGGACTCCGTCTGGGAGCTGCCCCCGCCAACCTGCCCGGCGAAGGTCTCCTCGTCGATGAGCTCGTTCTTGAGGTTGGAGATCTTCGCGCTGAAGGACTTCGGCGGGAAGCGCTTCGGGTCGAGATCGAGATCCCGGCAGACCAGCGCCATCAGCCGCTTCGAGTCGGCCGCGTCGTAGATCGAGAAGGACGACGTGAAGCCGAGCCGCTTCGACTCGCGGCGCAGGATGCGCACACACGCGCTGTGGAAGGTGGACACCCACATGGCGTTCGCCCGGGGGCCGACCAGCTCGGCGACGCGCTCCTTCATCTCGCCCGCGGCCTTGTTCGTGAAGGTGATCGCCAGGATCTCTCCCGCGTGCGCCCGCTGGGTGCCCAGCAGGTGCGCGATGCGGTGCGTGAGCACGCGGGTCTTGCCCGAGCCGGCCCCGGCGACGATCAGCAGCGGCGAGCCGGCATGCGCGACGGCGGCCCGCTGCTGGTCATTGAGCCCTTCCAGCAGCGCGGCCGGGTCGATGGCGGGCCGGGGCGCACCGTTGCGGTAGTACGCGTCGCGGTCGGCGGGCGCGCCGGAACCGCCCCCGGGCCCGGAGAGGTCCCAGCCCTCGAAGAGGTCGTGCGGGATCTGCTCCGGGGCCTGGCCGGCGGGGCCGCCGGGATCGTCCTCGGGGATCTCATGGTCCTCGGGCGGGGGCTCCTGGCCCGGCTTCTCAAGATCCGCCAGGAAGCTGTCATCAAAGAGGCTGCTCATCGCCAACCGAGTCTAGGCCGCCGCACTGACAACCCGCACAACCCTTTCGGGCAAATCGAACATCAGCCTTCACAGCCGCCCCACACATTGGCTACCGTGCTCGCTCATGGCGGCCCGTATCCCCGTCGGCGACAGCGTCGGCAACGGGTGGCCCGCGCCGAGTCTGGTCCGTCAGCAGGCGGCCGGAGCCGGGGACCCACCTTCCTCACCTCCTCCGGGAGGAGAGGCCAGCATCACCGGGGTGAATCGGCCCGTACCCCCACGTGCGGACCGTAGGGCAGCCTTCCTCCCCTGTCATGTACGCCGCCGACACCGATCGCGTCAGCGGCATCCTTGACGGGGGCAGCCCGAACCCGACAGCTAACCCGGTAGGCGGTCCACGGAAGGAGTCGCCTCCCTTGGCGTCGCACCGCAAACCCCGGGCACGGGGGCTGGAAGCCAGTTCCAGTCGCCGTACCGCTATCGGCCTGACCACGGCCGCTCTCGCCTCTCTCACCCTCCTCTCGCAGACGTCGGCGAACGCCGCTCCCGGCGAGCCGAAGCCCTCGGTCGAGGAGGTGAAGAAGAAGGTCGACAAGCTCTACCAGCAGGCGGGCACGGCCACGCAGGAGTACAACGCGGCCAAGGAGCGCACCGACGGCCAGCGGGTCAAGGCGGACAAACTGCTGGATGACGTGGCCGAGCGCACCGAGAAGGTCAACGAGGCCCGCCGCAAGCTCGGCGCCCTCGCCACAGCCCAGTACCGGACCGGCGGAATGAGCTCGACCGCGACCCTGCTGCTGGCCTCCGACGCGAAGAGCCTCTTCGACCAGTCACACCTGATGGACCGGATGACCGGGCGGCAGCAGCAGGCCATCAAGGACTACCAGACCCAGCAGGCCGACGCCGCGGCCAAGCGGGGCAAGGCCGCGCGAAGCCTCGACTCGCTCACCCGGTCGCAGAACGAGCTGAAGGCCAAGAAGCGGTCCGTCCAGACCAAGCTGACCGAGGCCAGACAGCTGCTGTCGAAGCTGACCGCGGCGGAGAAGGCGCGACTGGCCGAGCTGGAGCGCGAGAAGGAAGCCGAGGCCAAGCGGAAGGCCGAGGAGCTGGCCCGTAAGCAGGCCGAGAAGGAGCGCGCGGAGGCCGCGGAACGCAAGCGCCAGGAAGAGCGCGAGAACAACGGCGGCTCGGGCGACGGAACAGGCAGCGGAACGGGCAACGGGACAGGGGAAGGAACCGGCGACGACCCCGGTGGCAGCACCAGCCCCGGCTCGGGCGACACGACCGACCCCTCCGATCCCGCCGACTCGTCCTACGACGCGAAGGCGAAGAAGGCGATCAGCTTCGCCCGGGCGCAGATAGGCAAGCCGTACGTGTGGGGCGCCACCGGCCCCAATTCGTACGACTGCTCCGGCCTGACCCAGGGCGCGTGGAAGTCGGCCGGGGTGACCCTGCCGCGTACCACCTGGGACCAGGTGAAGGTCGGCAAGCGCGTGTCCACATCCAGCCTCAAGCCGGGCGACCTCGTCTTCTTCTACGACGACATCAGCCACGTCGGCCTGTACATCGGCGGCGGCAAGATGATCCACGCGCCGAAGCCCGGTGCGAACGTGCGGGTCGAGTCGATCTACTACATGCCGATCTACGGGAACGTCCGCCCGGCCTGACGCGGAGCACTGACGCGGAGCACTGACAAGCGCCGACGCGGAGCGGGACGCAGGGCGCAGGCTCGTCCTCTTCTCCGGAGACCCCCGCGGTCTCCTGATGAGGGCGGGCCTGCCGCCGCGCTCAGCTGGTGCCGCTCACGCCGTGCCCTGCTGGTGCCCTGCTGCTCGGTGAGCCGTCCGCCAGGGCTGCGGCTCGACAGCCCTGTGTCTCGACAGCCGTGCGTGACGCGCCCGTGCCGCCGCAGGTCACACCCACAGCACGGCGATGAACGTATTGGCGACCGTGAGCAACCCGATCGTGCCGAAGACGGTGGCCGACAGCTTTTCCTTGTCGCGCTTCACGTAGACCAGTCCGATGATCACGAGCAGCAGGGCCAGCTTGATCGTGAGTTTGGTGTGGTTGATCGAGTTGTCGTCCGCGTTGTTGAGGGCTATCAGGCCGATGCCGGTCACCAGCATGGTCAGGGCGCCGAGGAGCATTCCTGGGGAGATACGAGCCTGCCCCGACCCGATCACTTTCATCTGGGTGAAGAAGCCGCCGAGCAAGGCGGCGATTCCTAAGACGTGCAGTCCGACCACAGCGTTGATCGTTGCATCCATGGCCGCGAGCCTATCCCGGCGATCGGTGCCAGATGGCTGAAAGTTCGCGAAAGCCGTTCAAAAAGCGGTCACTTGACGACAGCAAGCGCCTATCTCCTGGGAAATTCCCTCCAGTTCGCGCTCCGGCCTACCACCCCGGATTAGCGTCCCCAGCGGGTGGACGACTCCCCGCTGTTACCGAAGGCACGTTTCGGCGACTGTCGGCCACCAACGCCGAGAGATCCGGCGGCGGCTCTCCCCTCGCTTCGGGCCGCCGCCGGACCAAGTGGAAGGGAGCTGACGGCCCACGTGGCGTCACACAGAGCGCGAACCTCCTCCGGCGCACACCGGAGCTCGCACCGCAAGCCCAAGCAGTCCCCCCTCAGCGGCAGCACCTCCCGTGCCGCCCTGACCCTCGCCATCGCGGGCGCCGCCACCGCCACCGTCTTCAACACGGCCGGGCAGGCGGCTCCCCGCCTCCAGCCCCGCACACCGTCGGCGCCGCCCTCCCTCGCCCAGATGAAGGCCACGGTCGACCGTTATTACCGCGAGGCCGAGGTGAGCACCGAGAAGTACAACGGGGCGAAGGAGCGGGTCGGCGCCGCCCAGCGCGCCCTCAACAACCTGCGCGACCAGGCCGCCCGGCAGGCCGAACGGCTCAACCGCTCCCGTAACGCCCTCGGCGCCACCGCCACCGCCCAGTACCGCAGCGGCGTCATCGCCCCCGCGCTCCAGCTCGCCCTCTCCTCCCGCCCGGACGACTACCTGGAGCGTGCCTCCCTCTCCCGCCGGGCGGGCGACCGCCATGCCGCCACCCTCGCGCGGTTCGCCCGGCAGTCGCGAGAGATCAGCCAGGTGCGGGAGCAGGCCGCCGCCCGGCTCACCGAACTCGGCCGCTCGCAAGAGGCGTTGCGCGCCCACAAGACCGCGATCGAGAAGAAGCTCGCCGCAGCGAAGCAGCTGATGTCCCGGCTGACGGCCGAGCAACGCGAGCGCGTCGAGGAATCCCGCAGCTCAGCCAGCCCGGACCGGGTCCAGCCCACACGGGCACGCGCCGCCCGGTCCGACGCCCCACGCGCGCCCCGCGCGACGGACGCACCGACAGCCCCGCAGGCACCGACCACACCGGCCAACCCGACCGCCCCGACCGCACGCGCCGAGCGCGCCGTCTCCTACGCCCACGGCGCCCTCGGCAAGCCGTACGGCTGGGGCGCGACCGGCCCGGCCGCGTACGACTGCTCCGGCCTGACCCAGGCCGCCTGGCGGGCCGCCGGGGTCTCGCTGCCCCGTACCACCTACACCCAGATCAACGCGGGCCGACGCGTCTCCCGCGACCAGCTCGCCCCAGGTGACCTGGTGTTCTTCTACTCCAGCGTCAGCCACGTCGGCCTGTACATCGGCAACGGCCAGATGATCCACGCCCCGCGCCCCGGCGCGCCTGTGCGCGTCGCGCCGATCGACGAGATGCCGTTCTCGGGCGCGAGCCGCCCGGCCTGAGACGCCCCCGCGTGAGATGCGGCGCGTCTCACGCGGCGTAGTCCTTCAGCTTTTCCGTCTCCAAGGTGACCCCGACCGGCTCGGGAAGCGCGACGACGGCACCGTACGGATAAGACTTCCGGCTCAGGTATTGGCCGCTCTTGGGCTCGCTGTAGACGGAGAGAGTGCAGGCGTCGCGGTCGATGAGGAGGTAGACCGGGATCTCCGCCGCCGCGTAGCCGTCGCGCTTCTCCGTGCGGTCGCGGCGGTCGGTGTCCGCGTCATGCGAGGCCACTTCGACGGTCATGAGAACGCCATCGGGGTCGGACCACTCGCCGTGCCCGACGAAGTGGTCCTCGGGTGCGAGCGCCCCGCCCGGCCGCGCCCTGCCCTTGCGGTACGCCTCGACCTTCAGCCCCTGCTCGGGGTACAGCGCCAGATCAGGACTCTGGCGCATGCACTGCTTGAGCAACCACATGACGATCGCTCCGTGATTCCCACTAGGGTGCGAGCGTCTTGGTGTCGATGGCCGCGCCGTCCGGTAACCGGTCGAGGTGCGCGGCGACCGACGCCTCGCGCGGCGGGAGGTGGGCGAAGTCATGCGACTTGCGCGGCCGTTGACCTGGCGCTGAGCGCTTGCCGTAGCCGGGAGAGGCCATCGGGGGCGCGTAGGGGCGGGTGGCGACGCTAGAATGGGGACCAGCCATGGGGGATCGATTCCTTAGTCGGCGATCTCGATGGTTAAACCCCCGCTCGGTGCGCTAACACCGGCGGGGGTTGTTCGTTGTGGCGCACGCTACACGGCGGGTGCGCTATGTCGCGAACCGGTCACGCCACGTCATCTGTACTGGTATAAGCGGGAGTTCGTCGCCCGTACGCGATCTCGCCGGTGGCTCGCGTGGGGAGGGTGGCCGGGTTGTGCCAACCCGCCCATTCCTTGCATAGGCCGCTCGGGTCCCGAAGCCCGACGCTCATGCCTGCGGCGGGGCGGTGGGGGCGGGATGGCGTGGCCGTCGGTCCCTTCGCGTGTCGCCAGGCGTCACCTTACGGGCCGTCACTGGCCCGGGTCAGGATGAGTACGCTGGCCCCCGCGCGCGACGGGGCCGGGCTCCACGGTGAACAGGCGGTGCAATGGATTACGCACGCATGCGGGTGATCGGCGAAGAACTCGCCAGGAATGCTCCGGACGCCTTCGTCGGATACGAGATCGTCGGCGACCAGATCACGATGATGCTGCCCCCGAGCCGCCCGCGTGCGCTCATCGCCTGGACCCTCCGCGAACAGCTCTCGGCCCAGCTGAAGGAGACAGTGCCGCTTCTGGTGGCTCACACGGGGGGCGAGGTGGAAGATCCGGCCATCGGCCGTCTCCGCCGTCCTGACGTGATCGTCGTCCCGTATGACGTCTTCGCCGAGCAGACCATGAGCCCGTTCGAGCCCCGCGACATCGCGCTCGTCGCCGAGATCGTCTCCCCCTCCAACCACACCAACGATTACCTCGGCAAGATGACTGAATACCCGGCGATGGGTATCCCGCTGTATCTCCTCGTAGACCCCCGCAAGGGCACCGTCGCCTCCCTGTCCGACCCCGGCCAGGGCCCCGACGGACCTCGCTACCGCACGCGGAGCGACTACGTCTTCGGCGACACGGTCACCATCGGGGACTGGACGCTCGACACGGCGCCCTTCCGCCGATACCCGCAGGCTCGCTGAAGCGTTACGTTCCCCACGCGCGGGCGGGCCCCTACTCACGGTCGCGCCGCCCGACGCTCAAGCGTCGGGCGTGAGCTCCCGTGCGTACGTGAGGAAATCCGCCCACGCGTCAGCCGAGAACGCGAGCTGCGGGCCGGACTTGTCCTTGGAGTCCCGGACGTGGACGGTGTGGGGACGGGCGGCTACCTCGACGCAGTTGCCGCCCCCGTCGTCGCTGTGGCTGGACTTGTGCCAGGTGGCGGCAACCTCGACGCACTCGCCGCCGCCAGTGTCGCTGTAGCTGGACTTGAACCACGCCAGCTCGGTGCTCATAGTTCCTCCGCCGACTTGCCGATGAACCGCGTGGACTCCTCGGGACTGAAAGCCTTCCGGAGGATCATGGCATGGCGCTGCGTGATGATGCTGACCTTCTCCGGGTCCGAGTACAGCACCCCCGTCTCTTGCGCCTCCAAGTAAGCGAGATGGTCGTGTTCGGGTGTCTCCAGCAAGACGAATGGTCCGTTGAGTCCCGGGTGTGCGCCCCCGCTCAGCAATACCTGAATGGTCACGTTGCGCCGCTCTCCCATGGCCAGCAGGTGGAATAGCTGCCGTCGATGCACCTCTTGACTGCCAACCGGGTACCGCAGTGCAGCCTCACCGATCACGAAGTGGAACGCCTTGGTCTGCTTGTCCAGGAGGGACTGTCGCGTCAGCCTTCCCGCGACTCGCTCCTCGATGGTCTCGTCGTCCAGTACGGGGCAGTGCGCGTTGAGCAGTGCCCGCGCCGTCTCCTCCGTCTGAAGCAATCCTGGAACGAGCTGGGCCTGATACGAGTTGAAGACCATAGCCTCAGCCTCGTACCGCATGTAATCCTGCGAGTACGAAGCGAACTTCTGCGGCTGCAAGTACTCGCGAGCCGCGAGCAGCATCCCCCGGGCCCCGCACACCTCGTCCGCGATCTCCAGCAACCGCAGGGTCGGGCGGCGCCGGCCCTGTTCCATCGACTTGACGGTCTCGCACTCGTAGCCCGCCTGCTTGCCCAGCTCTTCGCGGCTCACGCCCGCCTGTGTGCGCCAGAGTTTGATCTGATTGCCGCAGTAGCGCCACGTCATCGGCGGCTGAGCAGTTCCGTCCGTCACCGCGCCCACCCTTCGGTACCCGGTGGGTACGTCTACGCTGCGTACCCACACCGTTACTCTGCAAGAGTAGGTTCGCGCCAGCAGAGTTTGCGCCATGAACGACGGAACTCCCCCACCACCGCATGTCGTTGAATGGCGGCTCACCCGCCACCGCCGCAGCGTCGGCCGTGCCCGTCAGCTGCTGCGCGACCAGGCGCGGCGGTGGCTCATTCACGACGAGGCGGTCGACACCGCCGTGCTTCTACTGTCCGAGCTGGTGACGAACGCGTGCGTGCACGCGTACGCGTCGCCGGGGCGGGAGATCAGGGTGCGCTGTGTGCTCAGCGAGGCGGCGCTGCGCATCGAGGTGTCCGACGCCGGTGACACGTGGCCCCGCCCTCGGCTGGCCGCCGCCGGGGAGGAGTCGGGGCGGGGGCTCGTGATCGTCGCGGCGCTCGCGGACGCGTGGGACGCGTATCCGCGTCCCTGCGGGGTCGGCAAGACGGTGTGGTGCGAACTCAAGGTCACCACGGGCGCGGGGACCGGGGCGTGTCCGTGAGGGAGCCCGGGGCCGACCCGTACGCGGGCACTCCGTACGAGGGATCGCCCGAGGGGTGGTGGACGGGGTACGGCGGGGCGCTGGATGTGCGCTCCGGGGTCGTGTTCGTTCCGCAGGGGGCCGACGTGCCGCCGTGCCCCTTCCCGTGCCCCCGCTGTCTCGCGCGGGCGCGTAGGAGGGCCACTCGGGGAACGCGGAGCGAGCGGCGGAGGTCCGGTGGAGCCGCCTAGCGCGGCGGGCCGAAGAGGTGGCTGATCACGGTGCGGGCCATGGTTGCCGGGTCGGCGTCCGGCGGGGTGGGCAGGGCGCCGCTGAGCCAGAGGGCGGCGAAGCCGTGGACCATGGACCAGGCGGCGAGTTGGGCGGCGTCCGGGTCCTCGGCGGCCTTGTGGGCGGGCAGCGCCGCCAGGGCGTTCTTCAGGGCCCGGTCGGCGCGTTGGCGGGCTGCGGTGACATGGGGGTCGTCGCGGTCGTAGAGGCCGGGCTGGAACATCACCTCGAAGTGGGCCCGGTGCTCGATGGCGAACCCGATGTACGCGATACCCGTTTCGATCAGTTCGTCACCCGCCGCGTCGAGGGCGTCCGCGAGCATCTCGTAGCCCTGCGCGGCGAGCGCGGTGAGCAGGCCCGTCTTGTCGCCGAAGTGATGGGCGGGGGCGGCGTGCGACACGCCCGCACGGCGGGCCAGGTCGCGCAGGCTCAGCGCGGCGGGCCCCTGCTGCTCGATCGCGTCGGCGGCCGCCGTGAGCAGGGTGCGGCGCAGGTTTCCGTGGTGGTACGGCCGGTCGGTCATGGGTCCAGTTTATCTTTCCATTGACAAGATGAGGTCGAGCGGGGGTAACTTGATCCTGTCTAGATTGAACACTGGAGGCTCTCGTGGAACCCCTTGTCGCACTTGTCGCCGGGTTTCTGGGCGCCCGCCTGGCCGGGCTGGCCGGTGTCGAAGCACTCGACAGCTGGCATCCGGCGCTGCGCGCCGGGCTGGCGCTGATGTTCCTGGTCACCGGGTTCGCCCACTTTCACCGCAGGTTCCGGGCCGACCTCATCGGCATGGTTCCGCCCGCCCTGCCCCGGCCGGATCTGCTCGTCACCGCTACCGGCGTCCTGGAGCTGGCGGGCGCGGGCCTGCTGCTGGTCCCGCTGACCGCGCCGTGGGCGGCGGGCGGCCTCGCCCTGCTGATGATCGCCATGTACCCGGCCAATGTGTCCGCCGCCCGACGGCGGGTGGCCCAGGGTGACCCGCTCGGGCCCCGTACGGCGCTCCAGGCCGTGTTCATCTCGGCGGCGGCGGCGCTCGCGGTGCTGTAGCGCCAGCCGCCCCCGGGTTCCGGCTGCGCGTCACGGCCGGAGAAATGACCTCGTGGACAGCGCCGCGCCCCTGCTAGCGTGCTCGGCATGAAGCGCGCTGCCATGACGACGACGCCGGAGAGTGTCCCGGCGCGCTGACAGATGTCTTTGTCCGAAGCCCCGGGGCGAGTGCCCCGGGGCTTCGGCATGGGGGTACCCCGGCCGCAGAGCCGGGGACGTCACTCGCCCGACGACCGCGAGGAGACCGCCGCCATGCATGACCACCGCAAGCTCGGCCGCGAGCTGGACCTGTTCGACACCGACCCGCTGATCGGCGCGGGACTGCCGTACTGGCTGCCCGACGGCGCGACCGTACGGCACACCCTGGAGGAGTACATCCGCGCCGCCGAGCGGCGGGCGGGCTACCGGCACGTGTACTCGCCGGTGCTCGGCAAGCGGGAGCTGTACGAGATCTCAGGGCACTGGTCGCACTACAGCGACGACATGTTCCCTCCGCTGGATCTCGGTGGCGAGCAGGTCGTTCTGCGGCCGAGCCTGTGCCCCCACCACGCGGTGATCTACCGCTCCCGGTCCCACAGTTACCGCGAGCTTCCGCTGCGTATGGCCGAGTTGGGCGGCATGTACCGCTCCGAACTCTCCGGGGTGCTCGGCGGGCTGACCCGGGTCCGGGCGATCCAGCTCAACGACGCCCACATCTTCTGCACTCTGGACCAGGTCGCCGCCGAGGCGCAGGCCGCCCTGGAGATGATCCGCCGGGCGTACGAGGCACTCGGCATCCGCCCGGCCCGCTACCGGCTCTCCCTCCCGGGCCCCGGCGGGAAATACGTCGCCGCCCCCGAGATGTGGCAGCGGTCCTCGGCCCTGCTGGCCGGCGTCCTCGACCGCTCCGGCCTGCCGTACGAGTCAGCCGAAGGCGAGGCCGCTTTCTACGGGCCCAAGATCGATGTCCAGGTCACCGACAGCGCCGGGCGGGAGTCCACCCTGTCCACCGTCCAGATCGACTTCCACCAGCCCGAACGGTTCGACCTGCACTACATCGGCGCGGACGGCGCGAAACACCGGCCGGTCATGGTCCACCGCAGCATCATCGGCAGCGTGGAGCGAGCCGTCGCCCACCTCATCGAACAGCACGGCGGTGCCTTCCCCGGCTGGCTCGCCCCCACCCAGCTCGTCATCCTTCCGATCTCCGAAGCCGAAATGCCCGACGCCGCAGCTCTCGACCGGCGGTGCGCCGAGCTCGGGCTGCGGGCGGAGATCGCCGGGCCGGAACACGGCACCCTGGGCGCCCGCGTCCGGCAGGCCCGCCTTGTTCCCTACCAGGCCGTCATCGGGGCCAGGGAGGCCGCCGAGGGCCACGTCGCCCTGCGCCTGCGCGACGGACGCCGTCTCGACCCGCGGCCCACCGAGGACGTCCTTTCCAGCATCGGCGCTCTCGTCGACGCCCACAGCACCAGCCTGTGGGATGCCGCCGACTGTCCCTAGAAGGCTGTGTCCGGCGGCTCGCGCTGGGAGGGGGTACCGCCGTTCGTGCGTCGCCGAGTGCGGGTGCGTTGTAGCTGGTCGCGCAGTTCCCCGCGCCCCTGACGGGGCACGCCCCTGGGCTGTGCCAAGGCTGCTTCGCCGAGGGACTGCTCCCGTACAACCAGCCTGGTCACGGCGGTAATTGTCTGGAGAAACGATCAACGGGCCGGGTAGCGTCCGCCCATGCCTGAGCTCCAGCGTCTCCGACTTGATCACGCACCGGCCCTGCTCGCGTTCGAGCGGGAGAACCGGGCGTACTTCGCCGCTTCGATCCCCGACCGTGGTGACGACTACTTCGCCCAGTTCGACGCCCGGCACGACGCGCTGCTCGCCGAGCAGGCAGCCGGGCTGCACCACCTCCACCTCCTCGTGGACACCGGCGGTGCCGGTGAAGGTGACAGCCCTGGTGGCAGTCCTGGTGACAGTTCTGGTGGCAGTTCTCGTGGCGGGGCGGTGTTGGGGCGGATCAATGTGATCGATGTGGCGGACGGTTCGGCCGAGCTGGGGTACCGGATCGCCGAGCGCGCCGCCGGGCGGGGGCTGGCCACCTCCGCTGTCCGGCAGGTGTGCGCCCTGTCCGCCACCGAGTACGGACTGACCACGCTGCACGCGATGGTGACGCTGGACAACGCCGGGTCGCGCGCCGTCCTGGCCCGTACGGGATTCGTTCCCGTCGGCGAGACCGTGCTGGACGGCCGCCCGGCGCTGCGCTACACGCGCGACCTCACGGCTGGCTGACTCGCGGCCACGAGCCACCCAGCCGTCCTGGTCATGTATCCCTGTCGTGGGCCCAGAGGTACAGGATGAAGTCCCTGTGCCTGCCTTCGACTCGTTGTGGCTGATCCCCGGTGGGGCGGTAACCCAGGGCGCGGGCGATGGAGATGCTGGGGCCGTTGTCCGCCTCGATCTCCAGCAGCAGGCGTGCCAGTCCCAGGACCTGGTGCGCGTGGTCGGTCAGGAGCCGCGTGGCGCGCAGGGCCAGGCGGCCGCCGCGGTGGGCTGAGCCGACGGCGTACCCCACGGTCCCCCGCTCAAGGTTGACCGACACCTCCCCCAGCGGCTGCCTGCCGTCCGTGGTGATGGCCAGGTGAAGTCGCTGACCTTCCGCCCGGCCGCGCCGGATCATCTCCAGGTACGCGCGGGCCGCGGGCAGGTCGAAGGGGTCGAGGGGCGAACGGAGCGGCGCCCGGTCCGCTATGCCAGGGTCATCGAACAGCTCCACGAGGTCGGGCAGGTCCGCTTCCTCCCACTCCCGAAGCACCAGGCCGTCACCGGTCAGCCGGACGGGCGAGACGGGTAGCAACATCAGACCTCCAGGTCGCCAAGCCGGAATGTGTCTCACTATGCCCGTAGACCTATGCCCGTAGACCGCCGTGCGGGCCGCTGCGTGCAGGCGCCTTCGTGCAGGCCGTCGTGCAGGCCGCTTCGTGCAGGCCGTCGTACGCACGGCTCCATACGGACGGTTCCGGCGCGGCGTTCATCCGTCGCGCTGGGCCTCCAGCAGGATGTCGCCCGCGGCCGTCCGGTAGTAGAGGACGGAGCGCCCGGCGCGGCGCCGCCGGATCAGGTGGGCGTCGAGCAGCACCCTGAGGTGGCGGCCCACCGAGCCGAGGCCCTGACCGGTCAGGGCGACCAGTTGGGTCGTGCTCATGGGAGTGTCGAGGAGGACGAGGACGCCCGCTCTGGCGGGACCCAGCAGCGTGCCCAGCGCCTCGGGCACCGACGCCCGGCCCGCTTCGACCAGGGCGCCCGAGCACGGGTACACCACGGCATAGCGGTGCCGGGACCGCTCCCCCTGCCTCCGCCGCCGTTCCGTCCCCTGCTCCGGGCCTTCCGGCCAGCCGGGGGCCGGGGGCGCGTCCCACGTGAGCCAGCCATGGCGCGGCGTGACAGGGACGAACATCAACTGCGCTCCGGCGAGTTCACGCGGCGGGAAGTCGTAGGTGTTGGTCTGGAGCCGGTTCTCGCCAAGCCAGCGCATCCCGGGGCGCATGTCGTCCAGCGCGGCCGCCCAGCCGCCCTGGCTCAGCTGCGCCGTGCGCGCGATGACGTCGGCCTCGATGATCCGGCGGCGCCGAGGCCAGTACGGAAGCACCGTTTCCGTCCACACCCACTCCAGCAAGTCGGCGGTGCGCCGCGGCAGATCGGAGCGGTGCAGCTGAGCGGGGATGGGGCCGCCGTACGACACGACCAGGTCGGCGCGGGCGGCCTCGGGTGGTGTGTCGCGGACGCACGCCACCTCCTGCGCGAAGGTCGGCCGGTCACCGGCGGCGGGTTCGGGCGTGGGCGTAAGGAAGTCGGCGTTCCAGCGACGGCCGAGCGCGGCCCGTATGAGCAGGGCGGTGACCGGGTCGTCGGCCAGCCGCTTGCGGTACGCGGGCAGGTGGGCGTCGAGCCACGAGCGCTCACCTGGATGCGCGGCCGTCCCCCGCTCCAGGGTCTTCAGCGTCGCCGTCGCTTCCGCCAGCGGGGAGAGGACGAACCGGCTTCCCGCGAGCGTATCGGCGTTGACCTGCCACCAGCTCATTGTTTCGCCTCCTCGCGAAACTGTAACTACCCAGGAAGTGGGCTGCTGAGACTCCCGCCATGCGCACCTATCGCGAACTCTTCCGCACTCCGGAGTTCACCCCGCTCTTCCTGACCTCTGCCGGGCAGGTGGCTGCCCAGACCGTGAGCGGGCTGGCCATGGGCACGCTGATCTACGCGGCGACCGGCTCACCGCTGCTGTCAGCCCTCGCCATGTTCGGCCCGTCCCTCGCCCACGTCATCGGCGCGACCACGCTGCTGTCGGCGGCCGACCGGCTCCCACCGCGCGCCACGCTGACCGCCATGGCACTGCTCTTCGCCCTCGGCACCGCCGCCCAGACCTTTCCCGGCCTGCCCGTGTGGGCCGCCTTCGCCATCCTGCTGTGCCTCGGCATGGTCGCGTCGGTGGGCGGTGGGGTGCGCTACGGGCTGCTCAACGAGGTGCTCACGAAAGACGGTTACCTGCTCGGCCGCTCCGTGCTGAACATGTCCGTCGGTATCCTGCAGATCTGCGGCTTCGCCGTCGGCGGCGTCCTCGTGACCGTCCTGTCGCCGCGCGGCACGCTGCTCGTCGGCGCCGCCCTGTATCTCGCCGCGGCGGCCTGCGCCTGGTTCGGCCTCAGCCAACGGCCACCGCGTGCCACGGGGCGGCCTTCGGTCACCAGCACCTGGCGGAACAACTCCCGCCTGTGGTCCTCCAGGCCGCGCCGCTACGTGTACCTCGCCCTCTGGGTGCCCAACGGGCTGATCGTCGGCTGCGAGTCCCTGTACATCCCCTACGCGCCCGCGCACGCGGGGCTTCTCTTCGCATGCGGTGCCGTGGGCATGCTGGCCGGGGACACGCTGATCGGGCGGTTCGTCCCCAAGCGGTGGCGGGAGCGGCTCGACGCCCCGCTGCGCCTGCTGCTCGCCGCCCCGTATCTGGTCTTCGCCCTGCACCCGCCGCTGCCCCTCGCCATGGTGGCTGTCGTGCTCGCGACGGTCGGCTACGCGGCCGGCCTGCTGCTCCAGGAGCGTCTGATGGCCCTGACGCCGGAGGAGTTGACCGGGCACGCGCTCGGGTTGCACTCCGCCGGGATGCTCACCATGCAGGGCGTGGGCGCCGCGCTGGCCGGGGCCGTCGCCCAGTTCACCTCACCGGCGACGGCGATGGCCGTCATGGCCGGGGCCTCCGTCGCCGTCACCCTGGCCCTCGCACCGGGCCTGCGGCCACCTCGGACGGGGACGGGGACGGGGACGCCGGATGACCCGTACCCGCGCCGGGCCGGCCTTCCGCAGCCCACTCCCCAGCCGGGGTCATGACAGGGCGAGGGTCATGACAGGGCGGGCGCCGGTGCCTCGACGGCGTCGGTGGCGCCGGTGGCGTCGGTGGCGTCGGTGGCGTCGGTGGCGTCGGCAGCGTCCGGGCGCTTGTTGCCGCGTACCGCGTCCAGGTACTCCGCCATGGCATCCCTGTTGCGCACAAGGCATTCGATGCGTTCGTTCATACGGTCGCGTTCGAGTTCGAGCGTGGCCAGCATCTCCGGTGTCGCGTCGGGGAAATGGATGATCCGGGGCTTGTCGAGGCACGGCAGGATCTGCTTGATGATCCGGGTCGGCAGCCCGGCGTCGAGCAGCCCTCTGATCTGGAGGACCCGGTCCACGAAGCGCTCGTCGTACTCGCGGTAGCCGTTCGGAGAGCGCTCGGCGGCGATCAGCCCCTGCTCCTCGTAATAGCGCAGCAGGCGACGGGCCGTGCCGGTGCGCTCCGACAGCTCTCCGATACGCATACGTACCTCTCCCCTTGCCGTTTCCGTGGCCCGTGCCGGGCGTCGCCCTACCCCCGCGACCTTCACACCCATGCGAGGGTTCGAGCATACGCACGGGCGGCCCGTGCGGGAGGACGGGTCCTTGAACGCCCCCAGCCCGCGCCCCAGTCCGCGCCCCAGCCCCCAGTCCGCGGCACAGCCCACGCCGCGAGTCCACTCGGCACCACCGCCCTCGTGCGGCACACCCGCACCGGCCCGCCGACGGCCCGGGTAGAGCGGCGCCACGTCTCACCCAACTGCGTCACTCGGCCGCGTCACTTGACTGGTCACTCGCCTGCGTCACCCCTTCGCGTGGCGCTGAGCCGCCCGGCCCGGGAACCAGGCCGACGGAGGTTCCGCGGGTGATAAGAGCTATTACCGCCACGCTCCGATCGGCGGCGTTCACCGATCCCCGCGTACCGGACACATCCAGGAGGCCGCAAGAATGGACAATCACCCGATGGACCGCCGGTACTTCCTGGCGGCTTCGGGAGCGGTCGCCCTGGGCATCTCGACCGCTTCCCGGGCCACCGCCACCCCGCCCGGTCCTGAGCTCGCCCGGGCCGCGACGCCGACCAGCCGCTGGGACGCCGCCGGCCCCCATCGCGTAGGGGTCAGGCCCACCGCCGCCACGACGTATTTCCACCCCGAAGGGCTCGGGCGCGGAGGGCGGAGGTATCCGGTCGTGCTGTGGGGGAACGGGACCTCCAGGAAGATCGCCCACTACCGGGGGCTGCTCACGCACTGGGCAAGCCACGGGTTCATCGTGGCGGCCTCCAGCGCGCTGTACTCGAACTCCGGCGTCGCCGTGCTCAACTGCCTCGACGCGCTCACCCGGCAGAACGCCAAGCCGGGCAGCGTCTTCCACAACGCGGTCGACCTCCGGAACATCGCCACGTCCGGGCACTCCCAGGGCGGCGCCGGAGCGCTCAACGCGGCGGCGGACAAACGGATCACGTCGATCCTTCCGATCGAGCCGGGCCCCTTGGCCACCGTGGACAAGCTCCACTCACCCTTGTTGCTGCTGACCGGGTCGCGGGACGCCGTCGTCCCTCCGCCGCTGTGGATCATCCCGCACTTCTACGACTCCGCACGCGTCCCCACCGTGTACGCGTCCCTCCGCGACGCGGACCACTTCCGTACGGTCACCGCCGAGGACGGCGGGGGGTTCCGCGGCCTGACGACCGCGTGGCTCCTCTTCACGCTCAAGAAGGACGCCATGGCACGACGCGTCTTCGGGGGCGAATTCACCCTTGACCGCCATCCGGAGTACGCCGATGTCCGCCGCAACAGGGCGGCGATGAAGGCGTTCTGAAGCCGGCGGTCACCCCGCCGCGTGGCACGTCCGGCCACCGGGCAGCGAGCCGGACCAGGGCGCGAGCCGCCCACGCACTCCACCCTGGCCCTGGCCTTGCCCGGCCCGCTTCGGAGTCCGGCCCTGAGCAACCCGCTGACGGTATGGCCGCCAATGGCGCGCCCGCCATGCGCATCTCTGACGCATCGGCAATCTCGGTCCATTTCTCCACATACCCGCCTCCATAAGGGAATGGGGAAGCGCCGACGAGTACGCACGTGATGTCTTCCGCTGAGCAGGCAGGAAGGGCACGAAGCCGCCGCAGGCGTTCCGTCGTGCCGACGGGTGGGCACGGGGGCTTCCCCCGGAATAGCCGGTGCGCACCATTGGGTAAGCTGCGGCGAATTTTCGTCACACAGGGGTGGGAGAGCACGGAATGCGGAAATTGAGACGGTCCCGTTCGGCGGTGGGGGTCGCGGTCGCGCTGGGTGCGGTGTGCGTGCTGAGCGTGACGACCGGCTGTTCTTCCTCGTCGGACTCGTCGGACTCGTCGGACTCGTCGAACGGTGACGGCAAGGCCGAGCCGGAGGGGAAGAAGCTCGGCGCCAAGGGCACCGCGTGCGCGCTGCCTGTGGAATTCCGGGTCGCGAAGTCCTGGGAGCCGGAGGCCGTCTCGACGGCGGCGGACACGCTGGGCGGCCCGGTCACGCAGGGCCTCAGCACCCTCGTATGCGAGATCGACGCGAAGCCCGCCGGGCACATCGGGTACATCCGCGTCTGGACCGCCGACCAGCAGGCGACCGGCGACCGTAAGCCCCGGCAGATGCTCAAGGCGTTCATGGCCGAGGAGCGGGACATCAGTGATGTGCGCTACCGCGAGGTGGAGGCCGGGAAGCTGGCCGCGACCGAGGTCACGTATCTGAAGAAGGTCCCTGACCTTGAGCCGAAGCAGGAGCGGGCGCTGGCGGTGGTGACCGGCAACGGCAGCGCGTTGCTCCACCTCGGCGGCTTCGACACGGCCGAGCACAGGGCGATGCTGCCCGCCTACGAACTGGCGAAGAAGACCATGACCGGACCGGCGAGCTGAGGCTGCGAGGCCACGCCCGCATCCGCCCCCCGCATCGCGTAGTCGGGGGGCGGTATGCATGCCGTGTATACACGCCATGTACAGTGCTCCGCATGCTCATCGAACATGCCCTGGGCACCGCCCGGGGCCGCGCCGCACGCCGCACGGGCGGCGTCGCGCGTCCCACACCCCCCGGTTCCGGCGCGCCCGCGCCGCACCCCCACACCGCCGGTACGGACAGGGCCACCGGGGCGGACAGGGCTGATGGGTCCGGCCGCCGGGGCGGCGGCCGGTAGCCGATCGCGGCGCGGATCGCGCCGATGCGGCACTTCTCGGTAATTCACCTTATTGACCGGCGATTCCGCGCCGAGCAACCGCCCGGCGGATAAGCGGACGCCTTCGGCAGCCGGACTTCACCCGATTCACACGCGGAGCCCGGCTGCGCCCGCGTTCCCGGCTTTCTTCAGTTCTTTCCCGCATGAGAGAGGGTTCGCCATGCCGAAAACCAAGCGGTCGATACGGTCGGGCACGGCTGTCGCCGTAGCCGGAGCCGTGTCCCTGGCGCTCGCGCTGAGCGGCTGCTCGGACCAGAGCGACACCACATCCCCGAAGTCGGCCCGATCACAGGCGGACAGCAAGGCCCAGGGCAAGTTCGGCTCGGTCGACTGCGATGAGGCCAAGTGCATCGCGCTGACCTTCGACGCGGGGCCCGGCAAGGACACCCCGCGACTGCTGGACACGCTGAAGGAAAAGAAGGTGCCGGCCACCTTCTTCCTGCTGGGCAAGAACCACGTGAAAAAGCACCCCGAGGTCGTGCGCCGTATCGCGGAAGAGGGACACGAGGTCGCCAATCACACGTGGTCGCACGGCATATTGACCGACCTCAAGCCCGAGGAAATACGCGAGGAACTCTCCCGCACGCAGGACGCGATAGCCGAGATAACCGGCCGCCAGCCGACCCTGATGCGCCCGCCGCAGGGCCGCACCAACAAGGACGTCACCGAGATCAGCCGCAAACTCGGCCTCTCCCAGGTCCTGTGGAGCGTCACCGCCAAGGACTACTCCACGACCGACTCCGACCTCATCAAGAGCCGTGTGCTCAAGCAGGCCGACCGTGACGGCATCATCCTGCTCCACGACATCTACGACGGGACCGTGCCCGCCGTCCCGGGCATCATCGACGAACTGCACAAGCGCGGCTACACCTTCGTCACGGTCCCCCAGCTCATGGCCCCGGCCGTCCCCGAGCCAGGCGAGGTCTACCGCCCCTGACCGCGACCGTCGGCACGCCGCCGTCAGTGGAGCGGAACAGCCGCCGAGACGTACGAACGTGCCGGGCCTCACCAGCGGTGCGACCCGGCACTTCCGCGTGCCCACCGGGCCCACGGCCGCGTGCGCGTGAAGCGAGCCGCCACGTAGGTTGGGGCCCGCAACGAGCCCACCACGCGGCACAGCCACGCCCGTAGCCACGGAACCAGGACCATGACAGAGCGACAGCCTCACGGATCGGCCCGGCCCGGCGGACGGACGGCCCGTACACGCGCGGCCGTACTCGCGGCGGCCGCCGAAGAGCTGGACAGCCACGCCTTCGCGGACCTGACCCTGGAAAAGCTCGCCAAGCGCTCAGGCGTACATGTGTCGACCATCCGCCGGCGGTGGCGCTCGGTCGAAGGAGTCGTCCTCGACCTGCTGGCTCAGCACAGCACGACCATCCACACCCCCGACTCCGGCGACTTCCGGCAGGACCTGCACGAGCTGGCCCAGGCGATCGCCGACTTCCACGCGACGCCGCGCGACCGGAACCTCATCGAGGGAATCATCGCGGCGGCCGTCCACCACCCGCACGTCCAGGAGGTCGTCCACGACGCCTTCACCGGCCGCACCCAGCAGGTCACCGGACTCGTGCGGCGCGCCGTCGACCGCGGAGACCTGCCGCCGGGCACGGACGCGGCGGAAGTCATCGCCTCCCTGAGCGCCCCGTTCTACTACCGCCTCCTGATCATGCGCCGCCCCATCGACGCCCGCCTCGTGCACGCGAGCGCCGAAGCCACGTACCAAGCCGCCCGAGCGGGCACCTTCATCCCCGCCGAGAGCTCCCCGGGCCCCCCGCACACGCCGTCGCCGTGAGCCGGCCGGTAGATCCGCTCGCCGGGCCTCCGGCAGCCGTCGCTGCCGGACGTACGGGCGCAGCCCAAATCCTGCCTCTGGCCTGCGAGTCAAGCCAGAGGACCTCTTTGTCTTTCACCAATTTCGCGGGTAAAAGTGCTGTTATGTCACGCACCTTCGAAGATCTTGTAGCCGAGGCCGGTTCGGTGTCCGTGGACGGCTGGGACTTCTCCTGGCTGGACGGGCGGGCGACCGAGGAGCGGCCCTCCTGGGGGTATCAGCGGCTGCTGAGCGGGCGCCTCGCCGCCGCTTCCGTGTCGGCCGCCCTGGACATCCAGACCGGCGGCGGGGAGGTGCTGGCCGGGGCGGCGGCGTTCCCGCCCGCGATGGCTGCCACGGAGTCGTGGCCGCCGAACGCCGCCAAGGCCACCACGCTGCTCCAGCCGCGCGGCGTGGTCGTCGTCGCGGTCCCGGACGAGCCGCCGCTGCCCTTCGCGGACGGGGCGTTCGACCTGGTCACCAGCCGCCACCCGGCGACCGTGTGGTGGTCGGAGATCGCCCGGGTGCTCAAGCCCGGCGGCACGTACTTCGCGCAGCACGTCGGGCCCGAGACCGTCTTCGAACTCATCGAGTTCTTCCTCGGCCCGCTCGGCCCTGAGCTGCGCCGCAAACGCCACCCGGACGTGGAGACCGCCGAGGCGGAGGAGGCCGGTCTTGAGGTCGTGGACGTACGCGTGGAGCGGCTGCGGATGGAGTTCTCCGACGTCGGCGCGGTCGTGTACTTCCTGCGCAAGGTGCTCTGGACCGTGCCCGGCTTCACCGTGGAGGCGTACCGCGACCGGCTGCGGGCGCTGCACGCGAAGATCGAGGCCGAGGGCCCGTTCGTCGCCCACTCGTCCCGGACCCTCATCGAGCTCCGCAAGCCCGGTCACGCCTGAACCGGCACACCGCACCGGCCTGCGGCCCGGCACATCGAGTGCCGGACCGCTGCCGTGGGCGGCGCGCTCCTGCCGCCGGTGGCGGGCCGCCGCCCGGCGGCCGCAGTAGGCGCGCCGCGCGTGACTCCCCTCCGCCTCACGCGCCACCCGCCGCGCGTCACGCCAGGGACACCAGATCCAGATACTCCTCGCTCCACAGGTCCTCGTCCGCGTCCGGCAGCAGCAGGACCCGGTCGGGGCGCAGGGCCGCGATGGCTCCCTCGTCGTGAGTGACCATCACCATCGCGCCGGGGTACGTGCCCACAGCGCCCAGGACCTCGGCGCGGGAGGCGGGGTCGAGGTTGTTGGTCGGCTCGTCCAGCAGCAGGACGTTCGCCCCGGAGTGGACCAGTCCGGCCAGCGCGAGACGGGTCTTCTCGCCGCCGGAGAGCACCCCGGCGCGCTTGTCCGCGTCGTCCCCGGTGAACAGGAAGGCGCCCAGCACGCGGCGCACCTCGCCGTCCGTGAGGTGGGGCGCGGCGGCCGCCAGGTTCTCCCGGACCGTACGGGAGGCGTCCACGGTCTCGTGCTCCTGGGCGAAGTAGCCCAGCCGCAGCCCGTGCCCGTGCCCGTGGACGACCCTGCCGCTGTCGGGGGTTTCCCGCCCGGCGAGCAGCCGGAGCAGGGTGGTCTTGCCCGCGCCGTTGAGGCCGAGGACCACCAGTCGGGCCCCCCGGTCCACGGCCAGATCGACCCCGCTGAGAACCTGGCGCCCGCCGTACGACTTGGCCAGGCTGACCGCTCCGAGCGGCGTCCGCCCGCACGGCGCGGGCTCCGGCAGCCGGATCTTGGCCGTCTTGTCCGTACGCCGCGCGGGCTCCAGGTCGGCGAGCATCCGGTCGGCCCGGCGCGCCATGTTCTTCGCGACCACGGCCGTCGCCACCCGGGCACGCATCTTGTCCGCCTGGGCATGCAGGGAAGCCGCCTTGCGTTCGGCGTTCGCCCGCTCACGCGTGCGGCGGCGCTCGTCCGCCTCGCGCTGGGCGAGGTAGGCGGCCCAGCCGGTGTTGTGCACGTCGACCGTCATGCGCTGCGGATCGAGATGGAAGACCCGGTTGACGCTGTCGGCCAGCAGTGAGGTGTCGTGGCTGATGAGCACCAGGCCGCCCTGGTGGCCCAGCAGGAACGTGCGCAGCCAGGCGACCGAGTCGGCGTCCAGGTGGTTGGTCGGCTCGTCCAGCAGCAGTGTGCCGTCGCCGCCGGCGAACAGGATGCGGGCCAGCTCGACTCGGCGCCGCTGCCCGCCGGACAGCTCGCCGACCGGCTGCTCCATGACCCGCAGCGGCAGCCCGAGCCCGGCGGCGACCCGGGCCGCCTCGGCCTCGGCCGCGTACCCGCCACCGGCCTGGAAGGCGGCCTCCGCACGGGCATACGCGTTCATCGCCCGCTCCTGCGCGGCGGGCGTCGCCGCGTCGGCCATCGCGGTCTCGGCCGTACGCAACGAACGGACCGCCTGGTCGAGGTGCCGGGCGGAGAGAATCCGGTCGGTGACCGTGACGGCGGGGTCGGCGGCGCGCGAGTCCTGCGGCAGATAGCCGACGTCGCCGGTCCTGGCCACGGTCCCGGCGGCGGGGCGGGCCTGCCCGGCCAGGATGTTCAGCAGGGTGGTCTTGCCCGCGCCGTTACGGCCGACCAGACCGATCCGGTCGCCGGGGGCGACGGTGAAGGAGATGTCGGACAACAGCAGACGGGCGCCGACGCGCACGTCGGCACCGCGAACGGTAATCATGGAATGACGCTCCGAGAAAGCAAAAGGACACACTTCTGGCGTGAAAGCGGGTCCTTGAGCTAGGAAACTCGGGGCGTAGACATGCGACCACCGTAACCGCAACCGCCCGGGAAACGCCTGCGATTTCCGCGCGCACCGCTGTGACCTGGGCGTTTACCGGCGCGCTGCGGGCTGTACGTCTTTTTCTGCGTGGCGTACGGCACCGGCTCAGCGGCTGAGCCGGTGCCACCTCCGCATCAGATGAAGCTGCCGCGTCAGAACTGCGGCGTCAGACCAGCCGTCGCGCGGTCGCCCAGCGCGTCAGCTCGTGGCGGTTGGAGAGCTGGAGCTTGCGCAGCACGGCCGAGACGTGGGACTCGACCGTCTTCACCGAGATGAACAGCTGCTTCGCGATCTCCTTGTACGCGTAGCCGCGCGCGATCAGACGAAGCACCTCGCGCTCGCGCTGGGTGAGGCGGTCCAGGTCCTCGTCCACCGGGGGCGCGTCCGTGGAGGCGAAGGCGTCGAGGACGAAGCCCGCCAGCCGGGGGGAGAAGACCGCGTCACCGTCCCTGACCCGGAAGATGGCGTTGACCAGGTCGGTGCCGGTGATGGTCTTCGTGACGTAGCCGCGCGCGCCGCCCCTGATGACGCCGATGACGTCCTCCGCCGCATCGGAGACGGACAGCGCCAGGAAGCGCACCGGGCGCGTGGCGTCCCCCATCATCGCCGCGCTGCGGCGCAGGACCTCGACGCCTCCGCCGCCGGGCAGGTGCACATCGAGGAGGACGACCTCGGGGCGGGTCGCGGTGATCACCGTGACGGCCTGGTCGACGTCGGCGGCCTCACCGACCACCTCCACGCCCGTCTGGTCCGTCTGGCCGATCTCCGCCTGCACACCGGTGCGGAACATCCGGTGGTCGTCGACCAGGACGACCCTGACGTGGCGGCCCTCGGCCGCGCTGCCGGTCTCCGTGACGCCTTCGGTCATGTCGCGACCCTCTCCATCTCAAGTTCCACTTCGGTGCCCCCGTCCGGCGCGGAGCGAAGCCGCGCCGTGCCGCCGTTGCGCTGCATTCTGCCGATGATCGACTCGCGTACGCCCATCCGGTCGTCCGGCACCGAGTCCAGATCGAAGCCAGGGCCCCTGTCCCGTACGGAGACGAAGACCGTGCGCCCCTCCACTTCGGCGTAGACCTGGACGGCGCCGCCCTCGCCACCGTACTTGGCCGCGTTCACCATTGCCTCGCGCGCGGCCTGTATCTGTGCCACGAGCCGGTCGTCCAGCGGGCAGTCGCCCACGCACACCACTTCGACCGGCACCCCGTGATAGTCCTCCACATCCGCCGCCGCACGCTTGACCGCGTCGGCGAGGGTCGTCGGTTCGTCGGCCTCCTCCTTGCCCCTGCCCTCCGGCTTGTGCAGCCAGGCGCGCAGCTCGCGCTCCTGCGCCCGGGCCAGCCGGGCGACCTCGCGCGGGTCCTCCGCGTTGCGCTGGATCAGGGTGAGCGTGTGGAGGACGGAATCGTGGACGTGGGCGGCGACTTCGGCGCGCTCCTGGGCGCGGATGCGCATCAGCCGCTCGTCGGACAGGTCCCGCGCCATCCGTACCAGGTAGGGGCCCGCGAGCAGCGCGATGCCGACGAGCACGGCGAGCGCCGCTTGCAGCACAGCGCCCAAGTGCCGGGCTGAGCCCTGCATCACGACGATGCCGGTGACTCCCACGCAGACCAGCGCGACCCCCGCCGCGCCGCGCGCGATGGGCAGCACCTGCTTGCGGCGGCTCAGCTCGACCCACTGCGCGCGGCGGGAGTTGTCCGCCTGCCGCCACACCAGGGTGACGCCCGCGCCGATGAGCATCAGCGGCCAGATGTAGGTGTTGGCGCGGCCCAGCTCGAAGTTGGTGACGAAGAAGGACATCCCGATCACGACCGCGATCAGGGCGAGGATCTGCCCCTTCTCCGGCCTGCGGGCCAGCCGCCGCTTGCCTCCGGCAGGCGGGGCAGGGGGAAGCCGGGCCCCGTCGACCCCGCCGACGCCGAGCGGCACCACGAACCAGAAGAGGGCGTACACGAGCACGCCGAACCCCTCGGCCATCAGCAGCACGACGAACACGATCCGCACCCACGAGACCGGCAGCCCCAGGTGTCCGGCCAAGCCGCGCGCGACGCCGCCCAGCATCCGGCCCTCAGCGCTGCGGTACAGCTTGCGCGGGGGCGGCTCGGTCGTGGTCGCTGCGGCGGTCATGCCCCGATCGTCACACGGCTGACAGGCGCCGGGCATCAGGGCTGACCCTGATCAGCCCCCTGACGGGAACCCGGATGACCATCGCGGATCACCGTGGCTCACCACGGACGGAGGCTCTCCCCGTCTCGCCCGGTCCGAGCCAGGCCCGCCCAGCGGACCCAGCGGACCGACCACACCCACCGCACCGACCGACCACACCGACAACAACCGACCGTGCGTGACTGGTCTGCTCAGGCCCGTGCCGGACTACTCGGGCTTGTCCTCGTTCTTGAGGTCGTCGGCGGTACGGAAGCCGTCCTTGAGCGTGTCGAAGAGCGGCCGGTACTGGGCCCACTCCGCGCTCGGAGCCGACACGTAGATCGCGTACTCCTCCTCGCCCTCCTTGCCGAAGCCGAGGTCGATGGCGCGATACGGCCGCACCTCTCCCTTCAAGGAGAACTCCCACACCGCCGCGGGCTCGCCCCGGAACGTCGTGCGCTGCATGCGCAGCCGCTCGTACGTCGGTTCCTTGGCCTTGAGGTCCGCCTCGACGTCTTCGAAGTGTTCCAGGTGGTCCGGGCTCGCGAAGTCCAAGGCGTTGATCTTGATGTTGACGCGCTTCGTGGGGTCCACGTAATCGACCTGCTCGCCTGTCCCCGACTTCCTGGTCCAACCGTCGGGGACGGGGAAGGCGACGCCCAGCTCCTTCTCGTGCACGAGGTGGAAGCCGTCCGGCGCCGGGGGAAGCGGTGACTGCTCCGGCTTCGTCCTGCCGTCGTCCTCGGGTCGGCTCGACGGGGACCTGGTCGCGTCGGCCCGCTCCGTACCACCCCCGTCGCTGTCACCCGCCAGATAGACGAGCACCGCGCCCACACCGGCGACCAGCAGTGTCACGGCCACCGCACTCCACAGCACCGCCTTGCCGCGCCGCCGCCCGCCCTGGGGGGCGGGACCGGCGGGCGCGGGTGCGGGCGTACGGGGGTCCGGGACGCGGGTGCCGCTCTGCCGGTGGGTGGGGGCTGTCTCCCCCGCCCTGTGAGGCGGCGGCCCGGCGGGCCTGTTCGCCGACGGCCAGCTCACGGGGCCGCTGCCCGGGGAGCCCGGCCCTGTGGGCGGGCTCGCGGCCGGGCCTGTGGGCGGGCTCGCGGAAACGTTTGTTTCGGCGTTCGTGCCCGTGCCCGTAGTCGCGCTCGTGCCCGCTCTCGTGCCCGTACGTGACCGGGGGTCGCCGGTGCCCGCGTCGTCCGCCAGCAGGGGCGGGCGCAGCAGCTCCGTCTCGGCCTCGGCCGCGGCGGCCCGCAGCGCCCGTTCCACGTCCTGGGCGTCGGGACGCGCCTCCGGGTCCTTGGCCAGCAGGGCCCGTACGAGCGGCGCGAGCGTACCGGCGGCCAGCGGCGGCGGCAGCTCGTCGGTGGCTATCGCGTACGCCGCCTCGAACGCGGTGTCCTTACGGAACGGCGGCCGCCCCTCCATCGCCTGGTAGAGCGTCGCGCCCAGCGCCCACAGGTCGGAGGCGGGGCCCGGCTTGCCGCCCCTGACCCGCTCGGGCGCCACGTAGTCGATGGAGCCGACCAGTTCGCCGGTCTTCGTCAGGGTGGACGTGCCGGAAGCCATCGCTATGCCGAAGTCGGTGAGCACCACCCGGCCCTCCGCTCCGAGCAGCACGTTCCCGGGCTTCACATCGCGGTGCAGCACTCCCGCCGCGTGCGCCGCCCGCAGCGCCGCGATCATCCCGCGCCCCACGCGGGCGGCCTCCTCGGGCGGCAGCGGGCCCTCGCGCTTGAGCACATCACCGAGGGTCTGCGACGGCACGTACTCCATGACGATGCACGGCATCCCGCGGTCATCCACGACGTCGTGCACCACGACCACATTGGGATGGGTGATGCGGGCCGCGCTGCGCGCCTCGCGGCGCGTGCGTTCGTACAGCGTCGCCAGCTCGTCTTCCGCGAGATACGGCGAGATGTGCAGCTGCTTCAGGGCGACCTGACGTCCGAGCAGTTCATCGACGGCCCGCCAGACGGTGCCCATGCCGCCGCGGCCGATCCGCTCCGCCAGCCGGTAGCGCCCGGCGACCAACCGCCCCTCGTCCGACACCGCACACCCCTCTGCTTCCCCCGGTCGCGTTCGACCCGCCACGATAGCCGCCCCGTTGCCGGTTACCGGCGCCGAACCGCCTCTTAAGACCATGTGGCGCCCGGCGTACGCCGCGGGCGGCGCGCGACGCCGGGCCAGGCGTCCGCTCTGATGGGGTTCTGACCGGAACGTCCGAAGGCCGGGGGTCGACACCCGCGCGGGCACGCGCGCGTCCCATGGACGCTCTCGCCGTCAGGATCTGGACGCTCTCGCCGTCGGGATCGATCTTTCCGGCGCCGGGACGGCCCCCTCCCGGGGCCGCTCGTCTCAGGGGCGATTTCAGGGAACGTCCAGGGTCATGGCGGATGCCGGTGGGCCCGCCGGGTTGACACCATGTACGTATGACCGATGCACCCCCGCCCCCCGTCGAGGCTGGCGCCGCGAGTCCCCCGGCGGCGGCCTGCGGCGCGACGGCCGTGGAAGCCGAGCCCCGCGACCGGCAGCCGTTGCGGCGCAGCCGCGAGCACAAGGTGGTCTCGGGGGTGTGCGGCGGGCTCGGCCGGTACTGCGACCTGGACCCGGTGATCTTCCGGGTGGTGCTGGCCGTCCTCGGCGTCGCCGGTGGCGTCGGGCTCGTCGCCTACGGCTTCGCGTGGCTGCTCATCCCGCAGTACGGGGAGGACGAGAACGAGGGCAGGCGGCTGCTGTCGGGGCGGGTGGAGGGCTCGGCGCTGACGGCCGTGCTGACCGCGCTCGTGGGCTGCGGGCTGTTCCTGTCCATGCTCAACAACGGCAGCGTGGTCGCGTTCTCGATGATGCTGTCGCTCGCCGCCGTGGGAGCGGGGTACTGGTCGCGGCACCGGCGGCACGCGGAGAGCGACGGCGCCGTGGACCCGGCGACCGCTCAGACGGTCGCCGACGCGCCCCCGGAGACACTGGCACCGCCCGTGCCCGGTGCCCCGTCGTGGTGGCGCGACCCGATCGTCAAGGACGGCACGACGGGGCTGCCCGGCAGCGGGCAGGCGTCGGGCACCGGTTACCTGTGGGGCCCGGACGACGGCCCGTACGACGAGCGGACGGCCGGTGCCGCGCCCGCCCGCGACGTGACCAGGGGCGAGTCGGTCGGCGGCCGTACGTTCCTGCTCGCCCTCTGCGCGGCGGCGGCCGGCACGGCCGCCGCATGGGAGACGCAGCCCCTGGGCACCAGCCTGGAGATCGGTCTCGCCGCCGCGCTGGCCGTCTTCGGCCTCGGGCTCGTGGTCAGCAGCCTGTACGGGCGGACGAGGGGCGGGACCATCGTCTCGGTCGTGCTGACCGGTGCCCTGCTGGCGGGGGCGGCCGCGCTGCCGAAATCCGTCACCGCCGACTGGCAGGAGCGGACCTGGCGGCCCCAGTCGGCTACGGCGGTACTCGACCGGTACGAACTGGGCACGGGCTACGCCGCACTCGACCTCACCGGCGCGCGGCCGGGACGCGACCGCACAGCGGCCACCTACGCGTCGGTCGGCGCGGGAAAACTGAAGGTGACCGTGCCCGACGATGTGACGCTGCGGCTGACGGTCAAGGTCGGCCTCGGCGACGTCCAGTTGCCCGGCGAACCGGAGGAGGACGTGGATGTCTCGCCCAGCCGCGAACGCGTGCTGACAATCCCGCCGAGCGGGCCGGGCGGCAAGCCGCTCCCGGCGTCGAAGACGCGCGGCACGCTGGTGCTCGACCTGCACGTCGGCATGGGCCAGGTCGCGGTGGTGCAGCCATGAACCGGCACGCGTTCGAACCGGGCAAGTTGCTGGCCGGGGTGACCGTCCTCGCGGTCAGCCTCGGCTACGCACTGGACGCGGCCGGGCGGTGGGACCCGCAGCCGTTCGTGCTCCTGCCGGTGCTGGGTGGGGGGTTGTGCCTGGCGGGGCTGGTGGCCGCCGTGACGTACGCGGGACGGCGCAGGCGGCGCGGCCGCCACCAGGTCCCCGTCTCCTCGCCCCCGCCCACGTCCGCGCCTCCTGACCTGCCTGGTCTGCCTGGTCTGCCGATGGAGGAGCTACGGCGCGAACATGAGGCGTTGCGGGCGCGACGCCAGGGAGAGCCGGATGGAGAGCCCGGTGACGAACCGGATGACGAACCGGAGTCCCGGCAAGGGCCGGAGTCCGAGGGAGCCGGGCCTCGCTGAGGCGCGCCCGAGGAGGCGGCGGAGTCAGCCGAAGAGGTGGGAGCCTTGGCGTCGGCGGCGGTTGGCGAGAACCCCGTCCAGGGACAGCCTCGGCGCTCCCGCGAGTACCAGAGGAATCCAGGCCATCAGGTAGGCCAGGTCGTTGCCGTAGTAGTACGGCTCCGTCGACCAGGTGACCGTCAGCCACAGGCTCAGCGAGATCAGCGCGCCGCCGAGCGCCGCCAGCCGGGCCAGCAGACCGAAGAGCGTGCCGAGGCCGACAGCGATCTCCCCGCACGCTATGGCGTAGCCGAAGCCCGTCGGGTCCTTGAGTGCGAGGTCGACCAGGTCGGGAATGGCCGCCGAGTCGCGCGCGTAGCGCATGGTCTCGCCAATCGATCCCGCGCCGCGGTCGGACATGAAAGCCGGGTCGGTGAGCTTGTCGAGCCCGGCGTAGATGAAGGTGACACCGAGGAACAGCCGTAGCGGCAGCAGCGCGTACCGCGACATCACGCCGCCCCACCCGCCTCCGGGCGGTCCGCCGCCCAGCCCGCCTCCCAGCCCGCCGCTGGCTCCTCCGCCGAGTGTCCGATCCGCGTGTGCCATGACACGTGCCTCTCCGTCGCCGCGCGTCATCCAGTGTCCTCGTGTCGTCGAGCATGCGCTTCGCTCGGGCCTACGTGGCACACATACGTACGGAAACGGCGTCGTGCTCATCCGCGCGCCGCCCCGGTCCTCGGCGGCCGGGGCAGCGGGCGTGGAGCGGCGTGGGGCGCCATCGGACGGTCAGTCGAGGTCGCTGCGGCCGCCGCCGTCGCCGGTCGAGGCTCGCCTTGACGGGACCAACGTAGAAGTTGAACTGAACGGCAGGTCAAGCCCGAGGCGGCGCCCCACTCGTCCCCGGAGACACGGCCGCGCCGCCTCCGTGGGGACGGGGGCGGCGCGGCCGGTGTGCTGCGGGGGGAGCGGATCACTGTCACTCCGCTGAGGGGGCTACTCCCACTCGATGGTGCCCGGGGGCTTGCTGGTGATGTCCAGCACCACGCGGTTGACCTCGTCCACCTCGTTGGTGATGCGCGTCGAGATCTTCGCCAGGACGTCGTACGGCAGGCGCGACCAGTCGGCCGTCATCGCGTCCTCGGAGGAGACCGGGCGCAGCACGACCGGGTGGCCGTAGGTGCGGCCGTCACCCTGGACGCCGACCGACCGCACGTCAGCGAGCAGGACGACCGGGCACTGCCAGATGTCGCGGTCGAGCCCGGCGGCCGTCAGCTCCTCGCGGGCGATGGCGTCGGCGTCGCGCAGCAGGTCCAGGCGCTCCTTGGTGACCTCGCCGACGATGCGGATGCCGAGCCCCGGGCCGGGGAACGGCTGGCGCTGGACGATCTCGGCGGGCAGGCCGAGCTCCTGGCCGACCATCCGGACCTCGTCCTTGAAGAGCCTGCGCAGCGGCTCGACCAGCTCGAACTCCAGGTCCTCGGGAAGACCGCCGACGTTGTGGTGGGACTTGATGTTGGCGGTGCCGGTGCCGCCGCCGGACTCGACCACGTCCGGGTACAGGGTGCCCTGCACCAGGAACGCGACGTCCTCGCCCGCGTCGCCCGCCTCGGCGACCAGCTCGGCCTGGGCCTGCTCGAAGACCCGGATGAACTCCCGGCCGATGATCTTCCGCTTCTGCTCGGGGTCGGACACCCCGGCGAGCGCGGTGAGGAACCGCTCCTCGGCGTCGACGACCTTCAGCTGTACGCCGGTCGCGGCGACGAAGTCCTTCTCGACCTGCTCGGACTCGCCCTTGCGCATCAGGCCGTGGTCCACGTAGACGCAGGTCAGCTGGGAGCCGATGGCCTTCTGGACGAGGGCGGCGGCGACGGCGGAATCCACCCCACCGGACAGCCCGCAGATCGCGCGCTTGGTGCCGACCTGCTCGCGGATGGCGGCGACCGACTCCTCGACGACGCTACGGGGGGTCCACGTCGGCTCGATGCCCGCGCCCCGGTAGAGGAAGTGCTCAAGGAGCTGCTGGCCGTGCGTGGTGTGCATGACCTCGGGGTGGAACTGGACGCCGTACAGCTTGCGCTCGTCGTTCTCGAACGCGGCGACCGGCACGACGTCCGTCGACGCGGTCACGGTGAAGCCCTCGGGCGCGGCCGAACAGGCGTCACCGTGCGACATCCAGACGGACTGCTCGCCGGGCGTCCCCTCGAAGAGGGTGGAGCCGGTCTTGGCGACGGTCAGCGGCGTACGGCCGTACTCACGGGCACCGTTGTCGTCGACGGTGCCGCCGAGCGAGGTGGCCATCAGCTGGAAGCCGTAGCACATGCCGAGGACCGGGACCCCGGCCTCGAACAGGTCGCGCTCGACGGTCGGCGCGCCCTCCTCGTACACCGATGAGGGCCCACCGGAGAGGATGATCGCCCTCGGCTTCTTGGCGAGCATCTCGGCCACCGGCATGGTGGACGGGACGACCTCGCTGTACACCTGTGCCTCGCGCACGCGGCGGGCGATGAGCTGTGCGTACTGCGCGCCGAAGTCGACGACGAGGACGGGGTCCGGGGCGTCGGCGTGGGCGGCAGCTGGAGTCGCTGATGGCACTGGGGCGGCCTTCCGGCGGTGGTACAGGGGGTTGGACTTTCGATTCTAACGGGCGCATACTCTGCCCCATGTCCAAGCAGCTCACCTTCCGCTTTACCTATGGCACCGGCCCGTCCGGCTGCCATGGTCGTGCTGCTTGATCAACTGACAAACGACTTCCCAGGCGCCCCGGGCCGAACAGGCCCGGGGCGCTTGCTGTCTTCCGGGTCTGGCCATCGGCTCAGGGGCCTCAATCAAGGACCCAGGAGACACGGATATGAGCACGCGGACAGTGACAGCGGCCACAGCGACCCCGACAGCCCCAGGCTCCGCGACAACCACGGCCACAGGCACAGCCACAGGCACCACCGCAGCCACGGCCGCTCAGCCCGGCGGCGCACGGGACACCGGCGCGCGCACCGAAGCGGCGGCGGGTGTGATCACCGGCGCCCGGGAGCGGATCGACGACCTGGACGGGCGGATCATCGGACTCGTCCAGGAGCGGATCGCCGTTTCGGCCGTCATCCAGCGCGAAAGGATCGCCTCCGGTGGGCGGCGCGTGAACCTCGCGCGCGAGCTGGAGATCCTCAGCCACTACCGCGACCAGTTGGGCAAGCCGGGCACCACGCTCGCCATGACGCTGCTTGAGCTGTCCCGTGGACGCGTCTGACCCGTTCACCGGCGGGTACGGACCTGACCCGCGCACCGGCGGGCGCGGGGCCGACCTGCCCCCGGCGGGCGCGGGTCCCACCCGTCCACCGGCGGGCGCGGACGGACTACGCACGGCGGACGCGCGCGGCTCGGACGTGGCGCGGACGGGGTACGTGCGGAATCGTTTAGTCGCCGTGTTCCGCGCGCCGTCACCCGTACGGCGCGTGACCGGCGCGCGCGGGTATTCGTTGGGCTGGGTGTCCGCGCCAGCCAGGAGCGGCTTCACACCACGCGTGGCTTCCGTTCCTGTTCATTGGGCGCCCAGCAGCGGCAGGACGGATCACCGAAGCGATGAGACGTGCTCCCTGTGGTGACTCAGGCGGTGCGCGTCGTGGGACCTCGCTTCGGTCAGGGCGACCGGTCAGCAGGGGACAGCAGCCCGGTCGTCACCAAGGACGGTCGGTTCCGGGGACGCCTGGAACCGACCGCACCCGGTTCGCACCACATCCGGTCGAAACTGTTGCGCCGGATGAGACGTATCCACCACGATGCAAGGCGAGACTTCCGTACCGCGCAGCGTCCTGTTTCGCGTGCTTTCTCCTACCTTCGACGGCCTGACCAGCCCCCGGACGGTACGCGCCAGCGCACCTCGTACAGCGGACAGCTCTACCCCTCAGCGTCCTCTTCATCAAGGACCTCAGAACCAGCGGCGCACCCCCCGGCGCCGCCCCTCAGCACCGGCGCTGCCCTGTCGCCGATGCTGAACCCCGAGGGCCCCGTGGTTGCCAGCACCCCCCGCAGGCGACCACGGGGCCCTTGCCATGCGCCCGCGCGCGGGTGTGGGCGCGCGGGGCGGCATGGCCGCGCTTTCTGCACGCGTGCGCGCACACGTGCGGGTGCGCACACGCGTGCGCGCGGCTCTCACCGCCCGCCCCGCAGGCCGCGTCGGCTGGTGGGCGCGGTGCCGATGTGCCGCCAAGTGAGCCAGGTCACTGCCGGTTGTGACCTTTCTGTGAGCAACCTTTGACGGCGACCACTGGTCATGTACGTGCAAACGCACGGCCATCACGCGCCCCCACCGCGACGGCCTTCCACACGGGTGCCGCTGTCCCCAGCCGCACCTTTGGACCCAGAAGAGGTCTCATGAAGCTTCGCCGCGTCCTTGCGTCCGCTGCGGTCACGGCGGCCATTGTCCCCGCCGCCCTGCTGGCCGCGCCCGTCGCCTACGCCGACAGCCCTACGGGTGACCCCTCTGTCACGGCCACGGAGGCCACGACAACCGCGCCCACGCCGACGGACACCTCCACGCCGACCGACGCTCCGCCGACGACCGACACTCCCACGGGCAAGCCCACCACGGCGACCCCCACGGACACGGAGACCACCACGGCTCCGCCGACCCCGACGGACACGCCGCCGGCGACCGAGACTCCCACGGGCAAGCCCACCTCCACCTCCGACCCGTCGGAGGAGCCCGCCCCGTGCACGGACGGCGACTACAGCGAGGACCCGGAGCTCACCACCACCCTCACCGGTCTGCCGTCGAAGGTCGTCGCCGGCAGCGGGTACCACGGGTTCAAGTTCACCGTGAAGAACAACTCCGACCGCTCCTACCAGCGCGTCGACCTGGGGATCATCGCGGGCACCTCGCACGCGAGCGACCAGGACGGCACCGGCAGGTACCTGACCCTCCAGTACCAGGACCCGAAGACCGGCGCGTGGGCGACCATCTCCACCAGCGAGGACGACGAGGGCCAGGGCTACATCGGGTACACCCAGGTGCGCCCGAAGGAGACGCTGAACCTCGACCTGCGGCTCAGCGTCGCCAAGAGCGCGCCCGTGGGCTTCGGCTACGCCGTGTCCATCGGTGTGTACGCGGATGACGAGGGCAACTGCGTCTTCTCGACCGGCGAGTACTACGACTTCGAGGTCCTGAAGTCCTCCGCGCAGGTGCCGGGCGAGGTCCCCGACGCCAAGCCGCAGGGCGGCAAGAAGTCGCTGCCTGCCAAGCCGCAGGGTGACAAGGAGATCCACCCGGAGGGCGAGCTGGCCGAGACCGGCTCGTCGTCCAGCCTGCCGACGATCGCCATGATCGGCGGCGTAGCCATGGTCGCGGGCGCGGGCGCGATCGTCGTCGTCCGGCGCCGTAAGGCCGGCGCGACGGCCTAAGCGGTTCGCTGCCGCGGCGCAGCCGTGGTGGTGTGTGGTCGCGTGGTCCTCGTCCCCGGACGAGGACCACGCGACCACTGCTTTTCCCCGGCTGCCCCGGCCCGCGCGGGGCGGGGCGGGGCGCCGTGCCCCCCGGCGGCTGCCCGCGGCTGTTTCCCCAGCTTGGCGAGCGGCCGGGCCGCGCTCAGGGATTCGTCCTCAAACGCCGGACGGGCTTGAAGGAGGCAACCTGGGGGGCGGGGCGCCGCGCCCCGAGCGCCTCGGCCGGCGCGTGGTCCCGGGTCACCCCAACGCGCCCCCGCGCCGCCCTTGATGGCGACGGGACGCCGCTGGACGCTGGGCATAGCCGACCACCGGGGGCCGCCATGGGCGACGAGAACCACCTCAACGGGTACGACCTTCTCAACGAGGAGATCATCACCGCCGCTGAGCCTGAGCCGGAACAGCAGGATGAGGACGATGGAGAGGGATGACACCGGACGTCGCTGGTTCGCGGGCTACCTCGCACGCCCCGCGCCAGCCCACGCCACGAGCGAACGGACCTGTCCTGACCACCCGACGACCAGGCTGGTACGGGTCCTCGGCCGTGCCTGGATCTGTCCGGTCTGCGTCCGCCAGCGCGCTGACACCGGCCCCTCCGCGTCCGAGTAGCCCGCCGCCGCGCGACGAAGCCCCCACCGCTCCGGCCGCGACGTCGACCGCAGGGCGGGGCGTCGACCGCAGGGCGGTGCGGTCTCCTACACCTGGGCCTTCGGTGGGAGCTTCGGCAGGGGGACGAACGGCAGGTCAAGGGCGCCGAAGGCGTCCTTGGGGACGGCTGGGGTGTGGGGTTCCACAGGGGACAGGCGCTGGTAGGGGCGGTCCTGGGCGGGGCGGGCGTCGGGTTCGCCCTTGTTGGGCCAGAGGGACATGGCTCGCTCTGCCTGGGCGGTGATGGTCAGGGACGGGTTGACGCCCAGGTTGGCGGTGATCGCCGCGCCGTCCACGACATGGATGCCCGGGTGGCCGAACAGGCGGTGGTACGGGTCGATGACGCCGTTCTCCGGGGTCGTGCCGATCGGGCAGCCGCCCAAGAAGTGCGCGGTCAGCGGGGTGCCCATCAGCTCGCCGACGTTCGTGCCCGCGAAGCCGTTGATGGACTCGGCGACGAGCTGCGCCGCCTCGGCACCCTCGGGTATGAAGTCGGGGTTGGGCGCGCCGTGCCCCTGCCGGGCGGTGAGCAGGCCCTTGCCGAGGCCCTTTTCCTTGCGGTAGGTGGTCAGCGAGTTGTCGTGTGTCTGCATGACCAGGCCGATGATGGTGCGTTCGGACCAGCGGCGGTTGGACAGAGCGCGTACGGCGAGCGTGGGGTGCCTGAGGTTGGCGGCGAGGAAGCTCACCCAGTTCGGCACCCGCTCGCGGTGCGGGAACTGGAGGATCGACAGCGAGCCCATCGCGTTGGAGCCCTTGCCGTAGCGGACGGGCTCGATGTGGGTCGTCGCGTTGGGGTGGATCGACGAGGTGATCGCGACGCCCTTGGTGAAGTCGACGCGGCGTTCGCCGCTGATCTTCCGGTAGCGCCGGTCGGTGGTCTGCGATCCGAGGATGGCCTCGGAGTTGGTGCGGGTCAGCGAGCCGAGGCGCTCGGACAGCCGGGGCAGCTCGCCCCGGTCGCGCATCGTGTGCAGCAGGGTCTGCGTCCCGTACGTACCGGCGGCGACGACGACCTGGCGGGCGCGCAGCGTCCGCGGCTGGTCCTTGGCCTTGGCCTTGGCCTTGCGCTTCGTCTCGGTGGGGACCGTGGCGACGCGGTAGCCGCCCTCCGGGTGGTCCGCGAGGCCCACGACCGTGGTCATCGGGTGGATGACGGCCCCGGCGCGCTCGGCGAGGTACAGGTAGTTCTCGTTGAGGGTGTTCTTCGCCCCGTGGCGGCAGCCCGTCATGCACTCGCCGCACTCGGTGCACGCCTTGCGGTCGGGCCCCACGCCGCCGAAGTACGGGTCGGCGACGGTCTCCCCCGGCCTGGCCCGCACGCCGTCCTTGGCGCCGTCCGCCTTCGCGTCGTCGCCGTCGCCGAAGAAGACCCCGACCGGCGCCATGTGGAAGGAGTCGCCGACGCCCATCTTCTCTGCGGCGTCCTTGAGATGGACGTCGGAGGGGGTGAGGGTCTTGTTGAGCCGTACGCCGAGCATCCGCTGGGCCTGGTCGTAGTACGGCTTCAACTCCTCCTGCCAGTCCGTGATGTGGCCCCACTGCGCGTCCTGGAAGAACGCGGGCGGCGGCACGTACAGGGTGTTGGCGTAGTTGAGTGAGCCGCCGCCGACACCGGCGCCCGCGAGCACCATCACCTTGCCGAGGATGTGGATGCGCTGGATTCCGTAGAGGCCGAGTGCCGGGGCCCACAGGTAGTTGCGCAGGTCCCAGGAGTTCTTCGGCAGGGTCTCGCGGGTGAAGCGGCGGCCCGCCTCCAGCACGCCGACGCGGTAGCCCTTCTCGCTCAGGCGCAGCGCCGTGACGGACCCGCCGAAGCCGGAGCCGATGACGATGACGTCGTAGTCGTACGCGGCGTCGTCAAGCTCGGCTGGGTCGGCGGGGGCCGCCGGGGCGGAGTTGTCGGCAGAGTCGTCCCGTGACACTGAGGTACCTCCGTAGGAACGTGCGGCTCAGCGGAGCCGGAATGCCTTCATGGCGCGCAGGCCACGAGTCATCAGCTGCGCGTACTTCTCATCGGTCAGACCGAACGCGGGGGCCAGCGGCAGCAGCCGCTGCTGGGCGACGGTCTGCGCTTCGGTGAACCTCAGGACGCCCTCGCTGCCGTGCCTGCGGCCGAGGCCCGAGTCGCCCATGCCGCCCATCGGGGCCTGGGCGCTGCCGTACGCGGCGGCGTAGCTCTCGTTGACGTTGACCGTTCCCGCGCGCAGCGTGGCGGCCACCGCGCGGCCCCGGCCGCCGTTCTTTGTCCAGACGCTGGCGTTGAGCCCGTAGGAGGTGGCGTTGGCCAGATCGATGGCCTCCTCCTCGGCGGAGAAGCGGTAGATCGAGACGACGGGCCCGAAGGTCTCCTCGGTGCAGACGGCCATCGGCGACTCGACGCCGTCGAGGATGGTCGGCTCGTAGAAGAGGGGGCCGATGTCGGGGCGGGCGCGGCCGCCCGCGACGACGGTGGCGCCCTTGGCGACGGCCTCGTCCACGTGCCGGGTCACGGTGCTGAGCTGCCGGTCGGAGACCAGGGAGCCCATGTCGGCGCCGTACGCGAGGTCGGCGCCGAGCCGCATCGCCTTCGTACGGGCGGCGAAGCGGGTGAGGAACTCGTCGGCGACCGACTCGTGGACGTACAACCGCTCGATGGAGACGCAGAGTTGGCCCGCGGAGGAGAAGGCGCCGCGCACCGCGCCCGCCGCCGCCTTGTCCAGGTCGGCGTCCGCAAGGACGATCATGGCGTTCTTGCCGCCGAGTTCGAGGGAGCAGCCCACGAGCCGGGCCGCGGCGCCCTGGGCGACCTCGCGGCCGGTGCGGGTGGAGCCGGTGAACGAGACGTAGTCGGCGTGGGAGACGATGGCCGGGCCGATCACGGGCCCTTCGCCGAGGACGATCTGCCAGACCCCGGCCGGAAGCCCGGCCTCGATCAGCAGCTCGCGCGCCCACAGGGCGGTCAGCGCGGTCTCGGTGTCCGGCTTCATGACGACGGCGTTACCGGCGACGAAGGCGGGGAGCGCGTCACCGGCGGACAGCTCGAAGGGGTAGTTCCAGGGGGCGATCTGGCCGACGACGCCGCGCGGCTGGCGCAGTTCGGTGACCTTGGTGAGGGTCGGCATGACACCTACCCGGCCCTTGGGGCTCAGGTAGGCGGCTGCCTTGCGCCCGTAGTGGCGGGCGGAGATGGCGACCGCCTGGACCTCTTCGTGGGCGTGCAGCCTGGCCTTGCCGGTCTCCAGCTGGATGAGGTCGAGGACCTCGGACTGCCGCTTCAGGACGAGATCGTGGAAGCGCAGCAGTACGGCGGCGCGCTGCCGCAGCGGCAGGGCCGCCCACAGCTTCTGCGCCTCGCGGGCGCGCGCGAACGCGGTGGCGACGTCCTCGGGCGTGGACTCGGGCAGGTCGGCGAGCTTCTCGCCGGTGAGGGGCGTGTGGCTCAGCGTCCGGCCGTCGCCGACGACGTCGCGGGTGAGCCGGGACACCAGCTCGGGGGTCACCACATCGGCCGCCGTGCGCGTCCCCGACGGGGCGGTGAAGACCGGGTTTCCGGAGGCGGTGGATGTGGTGCTCGCTGTGACCTGCGTGGTGCCCTTCGAGTCCGTCATGCGGGTGAGCGTATGCCCGCTCGGCCCGTTTGGGTACCCGGCGGTAACTCCTTTTCACCAACCCGCCACGATCGCGCCAGCAATCACTGGCCCAGTAGCCCTGGTCAGCGCGCTTTCCGGGTAGCGGGCAGGGTCCGGCACGTCGTTTCGGCAGCTGCCAGCCGCATATTCGCCGCCGCCTTCACCGGCCGCCTCCGGCCGGGAGGGGCGGGGTCCGCCCCTCCCGGCCGACGTCACAGATCCTTGATCTCCAGGTTCTTCACGACGTCCTTGAACAGCTTCTCGCCCTCGTCGCTCGGCTTGCCCTTGGCGGGCATCTCGACGACGAGCTGCCACTGCACGTCGTTGCCGTTCATGTAGTGCAGCTCGCGGCGGCGGAGGTTCCGCGGGTTGGTGGAGTCGCTGGTGGTGAACGTGGTGGTCAGCTCGGCTGCCTTCGCGCCCTTGTACGTCGTCGCCCGCACCGTGCCGTTGATCGTCCCGCTCGCCATGCCGTGCTCGTAGTAGTCCTCTTTGTAGTTCGCGAGGTGCGCGTTGGCCTCGCCGAGCGCGGTGTCGCTGTCGCCCTCCTCGGTGACGGCGTCCCTGCGCAGGGTGATGGTGAAGACCTTGCCCGGGTCGAGGAGCTTGATCTCGTTCTCGTTCTCGCTGAGCGCGTAGTCCTTCGGCGCCGCGACGGTGGCCCTGACCCGCTCCTCCGCGTCCACCGTCTTCCAGCCGTCCGGCGCCTCGTCCCCGCCGCCGAACGGGTTGGCGATGACGAGCACCAGCGCCACCGCGGCCGCCAGCACACCGCCTCCCAGACCGAACTGGGCCTTGCGGCTGGACCTCAGCCAGCCGGGGAGGACCCGGGAGCCGCCGCCGCGCTGCCCCTGGCCGGGCGCCGTGCCGCCCGCGGCGAACAGCGTCGCGGGCTGCGGGGCCGGGCGTGCCACCTGTTCCAGCGTCTGCCGTGCCTCGGCGGCCGTCGGGCGCGCCGACGGCTCCTTGCGCAGCAGCTGCATGATCAGCGTCCCCAGCGCGCCGGAGCCGCGCGCGGGCATCTGCGGCTCGGCCGAGAGCACCGCCTGGAGGGTGGCGGGGTGGTTGGAGCGTCGGTACGGGGACATGCCCTCGACCGCCGCGTACAGCACGACACCCAGCGACCACAGGTCCGACTCCGGGCCGGGGCGCTGCCCCAGCACCCGCTCGGGCGCGATGAACTCGGGGGAGCCGACGAACGCGCCGGTCTCCGTCAGCCCCTGCTCGCCCTCGACCTGCGCGATGCCGAAGTCCGTCAGCACCACCCGGTCGTACTGGCCGAGCAGCACGTTGTCCGGCTTCACATCGCGGTGCAGGACGCCCGCCTCGTGCGCCGCTGAGAGCGCGCCGAGCACCTCCAGGCCGATCCGCGCCGCCTCGCGCGGGTCGAGCGTGCCCTCCGCCAGCACGTCGCCGAGCGAGCGGCCGCGCACCAGCTCCATGACGATCCACGGGCGGCCGTCCTCGACGGCCACGTCGTGCACGGTGACCACGGCGGGGTGGTTGATACGGGCGGCGGCGCGCGCCTCGCGCTGCATGCGCTGGTAGACCGTCTGCCGCTCACGCTCGGGCAGGCTGTCCGGCAGCCGCGGCTCCTTGACCGCGACGTCCCGGTCGACCACCTGGTCGTGCGCCTTCCACACGGTGCCCATGCCGCCGTGCCCGAGCCGCGCCGTCAGCCGGTAGCGGCCGCCGATCAGCCGCCCCGCGTCCGGGTCGGCGGCGACGGTCCCCGCGGCGGCGCCGCCGGGGCCGGGCAGCCCGGCGAGCTGTGTCGGCTCGTACGCCTGGGGGCCGCCGCCGGCGTTCGGGTCGTAGGCGCGCGGGTCGGGGCCCGGGGCGCCGTGCGCCGCGTACGGGACGTGGTCACGCCGCGCGCTCTGGTCCTCCTGGTACCCAGCGCCCTGCCCTGGCACCGGCGCCGGGCCCGGAGCGGCCGGGGGCTGTGCTCCTTGCGGCGGTCGCAGCCCATAGCTCGTGGGCTCGTTCGCCCGTCCCCCATCGTTCGTCATGGCCTAATCATTACCTCGCGCCGCCGCCGGGTGGCCAGCGGGCCCTGGCTCGTGCACACGATGGTGACAAAGCCGTTGCCACGGAGGTCAGTTAGCGCCCGGCCGGTCGAAGCTCGCGACGACGGCATCAAAATGTCGCTTTGCTTCGGCCTTTTTGCCGATAGGGCCTGATACCCACACGTCGTACATCTGGCCCCCCTCGTCCCAGCTGAGGTCATAGGTGACGCGCGTCCCGCCGTCCCCCGCCGTCCCGTCCCAGGTGAACTCCCACAAGCCCGCCGGACGCCCCGCGTGCGTCGTCTCGGTGACCTTGCCGTCCCGGTAGCCCTCGTACCGCTGCGGGCCCTCCGCGTGCGCGTCCCGCATCACCCGCACCGGCCCCCGGGGGTCCAGCGACTGCGGATGGACACCGATCCTGAACGCCTTGCCGGGTGAGTAGTAGTAGACGCGGGGCGCCTCGTAGTCGCGGGTATAGCCCTTGGGCAGGGCGACCTTGAACCCCGCCGGGTCGTCGAACAGCTCATACCCCTGCGGAACGGAGCCTGACCCGGTCGGCGCCTCACCGGCGGGGGGCGGCGAGCCCGCCGACTCTCCCCTCCCGCCGCCCTTACCCGTCTGCTTCCCGTCCTTCTGACCGTCCCCGGGCTCCCTGGCTCCGGCCGCGGAGCCGCCGTCTCCATCGCCGGTCCGGTCGAGCAGTGTCAGGGCTCCCCCGGCCACACCCGCCAGCGCCACCACGGCGGCGGCCACCATCACCGCCATACGACCACGTGCCGGGCGCCCGGCACGCGCCCGGCCGCGCTGCCCCTGTTCGCCCTGGCCCCCTTGGCCACCGGGACCGCCGCGCCCGTCGGCCGGGCCGGTCGGCGGTGCGCCGCCCTGCCCCACGGGGGCGGCCCCCTCCCCGTACGGGGAGCCGACCGGGCCGGGGTAGCCGTACGAGGCGGGCCCGCCGTGCGCGGCGGGCTGTGCGTACGGGTCCGGCTGCGCGTACGCGTCGGGCTGTCCGTACGGAGTGGGCCGGACCCGCGCGGGCGGTGGTGCCTGCTGTGCGTACTGGGCGTGGTGCGTCTGCCGCGCGGGCTGCCCCGGCGCGTCGGGCCGGCCGGGTATGTCCGGCGCGGCGTGCGAGGGCGGGGCGGGGGCGGCGCTCACATCCCGGGAGCGGCCGGTCCGGGCGTTCCCGCCGCGCGGCGCCGCGGAGCTCGCCGCGCGGGCTCCCGGCTGGATCACCGGCTGCTGCCCGGTGTCCAGGTACGCCCGGAGCAGCCGGTCGGCCGTGTCCGCGTCCAGCCGCTGCTCCGGGTCCCGGTCGAGCAGCCCGCGCACGACGGGGGCCAGGGGCCCGGCGGCGTCGGGCGGGTGTATCTCGTCGAAGACGACGGCGTGCAGCACACCGCCCAGCGAGTCCCGCCGGAACGGTGACTCCCCGCTGACCAGCGCGCACAGCAAGACGCCGAGCGACCACAGGTCCGACTCGGGGCCCGTCCTGCGGCCCGACATCCGCTCGGGCGCGGTGTACTCGGGCGAGCCGACGAAGGTGCCGGTCTCGGTGATCGTCGTGACCCCGTGCACCTGGGCGATGCCGAAGTCGGTGAGCACGACCCGCCCGGTGCCCGACTCCATCAGGACGTTGGCGGGTTTGATGTCGCGGTGCAGCACGCCGCGCGCGTGTGCCGAACGCAGCGCGTCCAGCACCGCCGCGATGATCCGCGCCGCCTCGCGCGGCCCGACCGGGCCGTCCTGGACAAGCTGGTCGGCGACGGAGCGCCCGTCGACCAACTCCATGACGATGCACGGGCGTTGGTCCTGCTCCACGACGTCGTGCAGGACGATCACGTTGGGATGCTTGATCTGGGCGACGGTACGGGCCTCGCGCAGCGTGCGGTCGCGCTGGAGCTGGGCGTCGAGCGCGGAAAGCCCCTCGCCCAGGTGCAGCTCCTTGACCGCCACCTGTCTGCCCAGCAGTTCGTCATCGGCACGCCACACCATGCCCATGCCGCCCCGGCCGAGACGTGACACCAGCCGATAACGGCCGGCGATCAGCCGGCCGTCGCCCCCGAAGCTACCCATGGGCCCATCTTGCCTCACCGTCACCAGGCCGGACCGCCCCGGACCCCGCGGACCACCGGGTCCCCGGGCCGGGCGCCTCCGGTGCGCCCTGGCCCATCAATCGCACGGCTGTATATGGCGGTTGTTGTCGCATAAGGCGGTTAACACGCATCAGGCCCTGACCCGGCCGAAGCCGACGGAGGCCGCCACAGTCGATGGCGCCGTACGTGGCGGCGCCACGTCACAGCAGCGCCACGTCACCACAGCTCCAGGTCAGCGCGCGGTCCCGGTGGCCGATCGCGCGCCCGCTCGTACCCGGACACGGGGGCCTCCCGGTCACGGCCCGGCCGTGCGGTCCGCCACCGACTCCGCCGCCAGCGCCCGCAGAGCGCTGTACGCGGCCTGGATGAACGCCCCGCTCAGCGCCGGCGACCGGTTGGCCAGCGCGACCAGGGAGACGTCCGCCTGCGGGCTGAACCCGGCGAAGGCGGTGAACCCCCGGGTGCCGCCCGAGTGGTGGTAGAGGTCGTGGCCGGGGCGGGGACGGATGTTCCAGACCAGCGCGAGGCGGCTCGTACCGCGGGGCACGACCAGGCGGGGCCGGGTGACGTCGGCGAGCGCCGCACGCAACCGGGCCGGGACGGCGACCGGGGCCGATTCCGGGTCGGCCAGCAGGTCGAGCAGGGTCAGCATGTCGCGGGTGGAGGACCGCACCGCTCCCGCTCCGGGCAGGCCGGGGATCTCCCAGCTGGGCCTGGCCCGGCCGTGCCAGTAGCCGGTGGCCTGCGGGAGGTCGGGCGCGCAGCTGGTGCGGCGCAGGCCCAGCGGGCGGAGCACGCGGGTGGCGAGGAGCTGGCCGTAGTCACCGTAGAGGCCGTGGCCGGGCCCGGCGGCCCGCGCCAGCAGGTGGCCGAGCAGTCCGACGCCGAAGTTGGAGTAGTGGAACCGGGTGCCGGGGCGGACCCGGGTGTGGGTGCGCCCGAGGGCGGCCAGCAGGTCCTCGGTGTGGAAGGCGGCGTACGGGTTGGCCAGCCACCCCGGCATCGACCGTAGCGCGAAGCCCGGCGGGAGCCGGGGCAGCCCGGAGGTGTGCGTGGCCAGATGCAGCAGGGTCACCGGGCCGCCGCGGGTGTACGGGGAGGCGACGCGCGGCAGGAAGCGGGTGACAGGGTCCTCGTAGTGCACCTCGCCGCGCGCCACCATCTCGGCGAGCAGCAGCGCGGTGAAGGTCTTGGTCAGCGAGCCGATCTCGAAGCGGGTGTCGGCGTCCACCGGGTGCCCGCCGTCCCGGGCGGTGCGCCCGTCCGCGAGGAAGACCCGGTCCTCCCTGCGGCGTGCGGCCACCGCGACACCGCTGGCCCCCGGGGAGGCCCGCAGCAGCGGTACCAGCGCCTGCGTCGCCCAGGCGGGTTCGGCCCCTACGGGCGCGGGCGGCTGCCGTGGCCTGCCCCGCGCGCCCCGTGCGGTCGCTGTGCCCGGTGCGTCCCGGCGCTGCCGCCCGGCCTGCCCGCCGCGCCCGGTCCGCCGACCGGGCTCGGCCCGCTCGGCGTGGGTGCCGGCGGGGCCCGGCCCGGTCCCGCCCGCCCCCTCGGGGCCCGGCGCCGGTCCGCCGCGGCCCGCGCGCCTCACCGCTGGGCCGCCGGGGCCGCTCCGCCCAGCGTGCGGGAGACCGCGAGGGTGCCCGCCACCGCCGCGACCACCGCCGTGTGCTGGTGGTCGTGGAAGCGCTGGTCGAGGTCTTCGGCGACCGGCTCGCCGTCGCGCGGCAGCAGACCGTCGTCGTGCTGGACGCGGGCGAGGAGTTCCCAGTCCGCCACGTCGCAGTACGGGCGTTCGAGGCAGGAGCCGACGATCATCAACTCGGCTACCAGATCCCACTGTTCGACCTCGGCCCAGATGTCTATCCATACCGGCAGCCAGGTACTGATGTACTCGGTCAGCTCGGTCGGCAGGCCGGTCGGCTGGGCGGCCCAGTCGGTGAGGTGGAAAACCGTATGGGTCATGCAGTAACCGGTCATCCAGTCGATGCACCAGGGCTCCGGGATGCCGGACAGCCAGGTGGTGCTGGTCAGCCTCTCCCAGTCGTAGGCGAGTCCCTCCTCGTCGAGACCGGCGATGCGGGCGGCGTTGGCGACGCCGAGCTTGCGGTTGGGGTGCTGCTCGATGCCGCGGACCGACCGCAGCCCTGTGGTGTGCCGTATGAGCCGCTCCAGCGGCTCGTGCCGGTACCCGTTGAGCGTGAAGTGCGAGTACGTCTCCAGCGGGTCGCTCATCATCGGGTACCGCAGCAGCCGCTCGTAGAGCATGTCGCCCTGGCTGAACTGCCGCCAGCAGTAGTCGAGCAGCTCGCGGGCGATGCGCAACTCGGCGGTGCCCGCGGCCGACTCGCGCAGCACGAGCGTCGCGGCCAGCGCCGTCTCGCCCAGCGGCTTGTACACGCTGTCCGGGTCGCCGAGCTCGGCCGTCGTGCCCTCTGGCAGGCCGCCACGCTCGTGGTGGGTGTGCAGCCATGCGAGCGCCTTGGACGTGACGCGGTGGGCGGTCTGGGTCGCTGTTGCTGTCATGCGGCCTCCAGTCCGGTCAGGTGGCGGGTGATGGCGAGATCCAGGGCGAGCCGTGGGCCGCTGCTGCCGAGCAGCCCCAGGTGTTCCACCAGCGGCGGAAGCTCCAGGAAGGTCCGTACGCCCTCGGCCTGCAACAGCGCCAGCCAGCGCACGATGCGGGTGGCGGTCGGGTAGTCGCGGCGCAGCATGGCGCGGGTCGCGCCGCGCGCCAGGGCCAGCGGTTCCTCGCGTGCCGCCGCGTGCACGGGACCTTGGAGTCCCGGCAGGGCCAGCGGCGAGAGCTGCCCCATGCGGACCGACCAGCGCTGCCAGTCCAGACCGGCGGCCTCGGCGCCGTCCGCCGGGGCGTCGGCGACGTAGGAACTGTCGGTGGCGTGCAGCCGGTCGGCGGCGGACGAGCCTTCGGTGACGCGTACGCCTTCGGTCACTGAGGCGCCGTCCGCCGGGTACGCGGCGCGCAGCCGCTCATCGGACAGCACCGGCGCCCCGATAGGTTGCTCCGCGCTGACCTGCGCGGCTTCCTCCGGTGCGAACCGGCCGAGCAGGTCCGCCAAGGCCCAGTCGCGCCAGGCGACGACCCAGGGCTCCGCGGGGCCGGCGGGTGGCGGCTGCGGCGGGCCGACGGCGGGTGGGAAGACGGTGAAGGACATGGCGATGGCCGCCGCGTCCTGCGGGGAGAAGGGGGTACCGGTGAGAAGGTACGGGGCGAAGAGGTCGGCTCCTACGACCCGGATGGCGGCAAGGGCCGCCTTGGGGTCGTCGGCGTCCTCGACGTGCTCGGCGACCAGGGCCGTGCCCCCGACACCCCGTAGGGCGTCGAGGACACGGCTTGCCAGGTCGGCCGCCGAGGCGGCATAGGCCGTCTGCGGCCGATCAGGGCTCACTTGTCCTTCGGCTCCTTCGGCGACAGCAGGAGGCCGAGAAGCAGCTTGCCCGCTGCCTGCGGGGCGTACAGCGGGGCGTCGCTGAGTGGCGCTTCCGGTTCCACCATCAGGTAGCCGACGGCCTCCTCGTCGGTGCGCGACACGAGGAGCGGTTCTGTGTTCTGAGCAAGCATGTGTTTGCCTCCTCAAATAGACTCATCGCCGTTGCCGGAGATGCTCACTAAGATCCGAATTTACACCCCTTCGTGGCGATATGCCCCTCGACAGAAATCCCGCTCCGGACGGCAACGGACCTGCCCGGGTGAGCATCTGAGGATTCAATTGAATCCCGGATCAGCTCCCGCCCTGTTGCCGGCCCCGCTGGGCGCCCTGTTGGGCGCACCTTGCTCACGCGCCGGAGCCCCGGCGCGTGAGAGCCAGGCAGCCGGTCAGCCGGCGACCCGCCAAGTGCGGCTGCCCTTGAGGAACTTGCGCAGTGCGGGGTCCAGCACCGCGGTGGTGCCGTCACTCGCCCGCGCGGTGACCGTGTGCTTGCGCCCATCGGCCCTGATGCCAAGCGACTTGGGGGTGACCGACGCCCGGTCCCTGGCCGCCTTCACCTCGCGCCCGTCCGCGTACCAGCGGATCGACGCCGAATCCGGCACATCGACGCTCACCCGGGCCGTCCTCGACAGGGACTTGTCCGTGGGGGTCGTACTGGCGAGCACGCGCGCGTGCCGGTAGAAGCCCGCGATCATCGCCTCCCGGCCGGGGAGATTGAACTCGCGGCCGAGCTTCCGCATGATCGAGTTCTCGGTGGGCCGGTTGAGACCGCGCTCGTAGTACCCGCCCCCCTCGTACGCCCCGACCGTGCCGCCGTCCGGCGACGCCTGGCCGAGCCAGCGGTGCCACTTCTTCCGCTGGGCGGCCATGTCCTTCGCGCTCAGCTTGCTGATGTTCACCGCGGTGGGCTCGGGGCCGGTGTACGTGCCCTCCTCGCCGTAGGTGTACTCGTCGGCGAGCTTGCCGAGCGAGTGTCCCGTCTCGTGGACGGCGACCTGGTCGGAGTCGGCGTGGTCGGACGAGGCGGTGGCGATGCCGTCGTAGCCGGGCTTCGAGGTGACGTCGTTGTAACCGGCGCCGCCGTACTTCGCCGAGTTGCTGAGCACGATGACCAGGTCGGCGGCGGGCGCCTTGGCCGCGTACGACTCGACCTTGCCGGTGTCTACACACAGCAGCCGCTCCATACCGCCACACCAGAAGTACGACTTCAGCGCGGTGTCCTTGACGGTGGACTGCGCCGGATCGCCGGAGACGCCGGACTGGTTGGAGACGGCGTCCACCGCCCAGACGTTGAAGAGGCCGGGGTAGGACGTGTACGGCTCGACCGCGGCGATCTGCTTCCACTTCGAGCGCGCGTCGGCGTGGAAGTCCTCCTGCTGGGCGGCGGTGTAGCCGTCGCCGATCACGACGACGTCGAGCTTGTCGGCCGTCGAGCCGTTCTCGACCAGCGGTGTCACGTCCCCGTCCCCGGCCACCTCGGCGGGGGAGAGCGGGCGGGCGGCGCGGGCGATGTGGTCGGGGGTGGAGACGGGGACGGTGGTGTGCCGGGGGTGGCCGTTCGGGCCGGTGAAGTACTCGACCTCGTGGACGCGTTCCGTACCGTCGGCGGCCGGGGCGGCGGATGCGGAGCGGGGCTCGTCGGCGTCACCGCCCACCGCCGTCGCGGTGCCGGTGAGCACCGCGGCGACGGCTACGCCGCCGGCTATCGCGGCGGTACGGATACGTATACGGACACGTCTGGACATGGCTGGTCTCCCGAAGCCGGATGTGTAAGCGGCGAGTTAAGCCGGATTAAGTTGCCGCTCAACGTAGAGGCGGGAGAGACATCAGACAATGGTTCGAGAGGAAGTGACGGAAGTAGCGGCGGTGTTGTACGCACCGTCGCGAGACCACGCGACGCCGGGGCCCGTGGCGGCGGCCGACGGACCCCGGCGTGGCGGGAGTGGGCAGTTGGCGGGAAGAGCGGGCTAGCGGAGCGTGCCGCAGTTCGTGCCGTGCTTCCCGCCGTGTTCACCGGCGATCCGACCGCCCCAGTTCACGCACAGCCCCTTGCCGTAGCGGTACACCGGCCCGGCGTACGCGCGGTAGTGCCCGGAGTCGAAGGACGGGCTGCCGTCCCCGGCGACCTCCCGCAGATCGGCCTCCACGAGGACCGGCTCACCGGGGGTGTCGCGGATGGTGACCACACAGTTCTTTGCGGTGCCGCTGTTGTACGTGAGGAAGGCCGTGCCCGAGTCGCCCACCCGGGCGGAGTTGACGACCTTGTAGCCGCCGCCGCAGACGCCGTTGTACGCGGCCCTCGCCGGGGCGGCGGCCGGCTCCTTGGCCGGGCGATCGGCGGCGGGAGAGACGGAGGGGGAAGAAGCGGGGGACGGGGAGGGGGATGCGGCGGAAGAGGTGGTGGGGGACGCGGGGGTCGTGGGGGTCATTGAGGTCGTGACGGAGGTGGAGGGCGAAGCGGATGTGGAGGTGTAGCCGGAGGCGGGAACGGGCCGGGTGACGGTAGCCGACGCCTGCGGTGCGGTGAGGGCGACACAGGCGCCCGTGACGACGACAGCGAACGCGTTCGTGGCGCGCTTCGAAAGCTGCATGGTTCCTCCGTGCGGGGGGATCGCGGGTGAGTCCCGTCACCGCAGTTGACAGCCGCACCGGGGTGGCGGTTGTGGCTCATCCGGCACACATCCGAGATGTCAGATCCCTGACTCCCTTTGTTTACAAAGGAGTTGAGCGATGTCCGCCATGTGTCCGGTTTTCCCGGCGCCCGCCGCTTTCCCCGCGCCCCTCGCGCCCGCCCTTGCCCGCCTCTTGTACGCCCCACGCGCCGCCTGCCCCTCCGGCCCGCAGCGCCCCTTCCCGCCGCCCCCTCCCCATCGTTCCGCTTCCGCTTCCGCGTCTGCTCCCGCCACGCCCCCGCCGCGCCTACGCCGCCTCGTCGCGTACGAGCCGCAGCAGCCGGTCGAACACCACCCGGCCGCCGGCCCGCACCCCGTCGTGCTCGTACTCGTCGGTCACCCAGGTCCGCAGGCCCCGGATGGAGCGCGCCGTGCGCAGCGAGTGGGAGGTCTCCACGTACAGGTCGTCGTGGTAGACCATGGCCGCCACGGGCACGGTGTTGCGGGCGAGCTGGCCGGTGTCGTAGAGCGGGCCCCACCCGGTGCGTTCGGCGAGCAGGTGCGCCGTCTCGCGCAGGGGGCGCAGCGCGGGATGGGTGTCCAGCATCCACGGGTGCACGGTCTCCCCTGTGAACAGCACCGGGCCCCCGTCGGCGACCGCCTTCCCCGCGTCGAACTGCGGGAACTCGGCACGCACGCGGTGGGCGGCCCAGTCGGTGGCGCGGCCGCCCCGCGCGTAGATGGACTCGTGCAGCAGGGCGTAGAGCGGGTTGGCGGCACGGCTGAAAACGGCGGCGGCGCGCTCGCCGAACTCGTCGCTGAGCCGGGGCCCCTGGGCGGTCGGCACGAAGGCGCTCTCCAGCAGGTAGTGCAGCCGGTGCGAGCCGTCGCCGGTGCCGAGCAGGATGCCGAGCTGCTGGAACGCCTCAGGTGTCAGCGTCGTCCCGTCGGGCAGCACCTCTTCATGGGTGGCGAGGTGATCGGCGATCCGGGCGGCGTTGGCCAGGTCGCCGGGGTAACGGGCGTAGTGCCGCAGCGACTTGTGTTCCATGCGCGGATAGGCGGCGCGGTAGACCGTGTCGGCGTCCGCGTCGAGCGAGGGGAGCCCGCCGGTGATGAGGACGGTGGCGAGCCCTTCGGGCGCGTACGAGAGGTAGCTGACCGCGCAGAAGCCGCCGAAGCTCTGCCCGAGAACGGTCCAGGGCCGGTCGCCGAGCAGCCGCCCGCGTACCAGCTCGCAGTCCTTGACGATCTCCACAGCACGGAAGTGCGCCAGGTATCCGGCCTGCTCGGCCGGGGTGCCGCGCAGGGGCAGGGTCTGCCGGTTGGCGGGGGTGGAACGGCCGGTGCCGCGCTGGTCGAGGAGGAGCACCCGGAACTCGTCGAGCGCCCCGTCGAGCCAGCCGCCGCGGCCGACGGGCCGGTCGGCGGCGCAGCCGGGCCCGCCCTGGAGGTACAGCAGCCACGGCAGCCCGTCGCGGGCGCCGTACTTGTCGGCGGCGACGACCTCTCGGGCGTACAGCTGGATCTGTTCCCCGCCGGGGGCCGTATGGTCGAGCGGAACGTCGAAGACATGATCGGTGAGGACGAGTCCTGGCTGGCGGACCATCGTGTCCGGATCGATCGCGTTCGGCATCTTTCCATCCTCACGTAAATGAACTAGATAAATGTATTTAGCTCCGCGATAAACCTACCCGCGGGGAGAAGAGGGCACGGTGGCGGACAAGAGCGCGGGCGACGCGGGTCACCCGGGCGACCCGAGAGCGATCGGGCGGCGCGTGCTGCGGCTGCGGACAGCGCGCGGCCTCACCCAACGGCAGCTGGCCGAGCCCGCTTACAGCCCCGCCTACGTCTCCACCCTGGAATCGGGCAAGGTCAGGCCCTCGGAAACCGCCCTGCGGCACCTCGCCCAGCGGCTGGGCACCAGCCCGGAGGAGCTGACCACGGGGCGCCCGCCGCACGCCGCCACCGAACTGCGGATGCGCCTCACCGACGCCCGGCAGGCCCTGGAGACCGGCGCCGCCGACGACGCCGCCCGCACCTTCACCGCCCTCCTCGGCCAGGCCGCCGAGCTCGACCTCACCGCCGAACAGGCCACCGCCCGGCTCGGGCTCGGCGACTGCGCCCTCGAAACCGGCGAACTGCCGTGCGCGCTCGACCACTTCGAAGAAGCCGAACGGCTGCTCGCCACGGACCCGCTGCCGCGCCGGGTCCCGGCCATCCGGGGCCGTGCCACCGCACATCTCCTCGCCGGAGAACTGCGCTACGCCTGCTACCTGCTGGAAAGCGCCCTCGACGAACTGAACGCCACCGGGCTGCCCGACCCCGACGCCCTGCTGCTGCTGTACACCGCCTCCATCGCCCCGTACATGGACATGGGCGCCCACGCGCGGGCGGCCCACGCCGCCGAGCTGGCGCTCGCGCTGGCCCCGCGCGTGCGCGACCCGGCCCTGGTCGCCGGAATGCACCGCGGCGTCGCCCGCACCCTCATCGCCGAGGGACGCACCGCCGAAGCCGACGCGTCGCTGGCCAAGGCGCAGGAGCTGTACCAGCAGCTGCGCATCCACACCGACCTCGCGCACTGCCACTGGATGCGCGGCTACGTCCACGCGCAGGACGGCGACCTGGACCGCGCCGAGAAGGAACTGCGCACCGCGCGGGACATGCTGGCCTCCAAGCGCGCCGCGCTGTTCACGGTGCAGGTGGAGGTGGAGCTGGCCGACGTGCTGCGCAGACGCGGCAAGGCCGCCGAAGCCGAGGAACTGCTGCGTCCCCTGCTCACGCCGCTCGGCGCGCCACCCGCTGACGCGGCCACGGCCCCCGTACCGGGCCCCCGCGCCCAGGACAGCGAGCCCGTACGCCCTGCCGCACCCACTGGCACGCCCACTGTCGCGCCTGCTGGCGCACCCGCCGCCGCACGCACCGGCGCGCACACCGGTGGGCTCAGCGCCGAGCGGGGCGCCGTGCACGCGGGCGGCGCGCACCGGCTGCTCGGGCTGATCGCTGAGGAGCGCGGGGACACCGAGACCGCGGAGGAGCACTACTGTGCCGCCCTGTCGCTGCTGGAGCGGACGGGGGCGGCCGGAGACCTCGCCGACCTGTGCCGCCTGCTGGGCGATCTGCTGCGGCGCACAGGCCGCGTCGAAGCGGCCCTGGACGCCTACCGGACGGGTCTCGGCCACCGGGCGGCGCCCGGGACCACCACGCTGGGGCCCGCGCCGGCGGAACCGTCGGTCTGAGGTGCGTGGTCAGCGCGTGCCTCACGGTTCCAGCGCGGGGCCCCGCAGCGTGTCCCGCCGCGGACCAGCCCCTCCCCCCGCCAGGGGCCGGTCAGCGGCCGGTCCGGTGCGGCGCGAGCAGGCTGGACCAGCCACGCCGCAGGTCTGCGTACTCGTCCTCGCACAGCTCAGCGCGTTCCTCGCTGAGCTGCTCGCCATCGACGAGGGTCTCAAACCGGTCAGGGTCCGAGCCGTAGACGTAGCAGCGATAGTTGGCCGAGCGCGCAGCGTCGGGCAGATGTTCGTCGGAGAAGTCGAGATCCTCCGCGTCCGTCTGCTCCGCATAGAGGGCGTAGCTGTCAGCGGCGGCGAGCACCGCTTCGTGTCCAGCCACGCCTTGGGGGATGAGGAAATACGCGGCGAACTGATCCGCCACGTCCTCCTCGCGACCCACGATCGGCAGACCGAACTTGTCGATCAGCGCGTGGGCGACCTCGTGGTACAGGGTCTCGGTCACGACCCCTGCCGTCCTCGCTTCCGCCTCTTCGGCGTCCGCACCGTCGTCCTCGAAGAGGCCGCGCACCTCGTCCACGAACTCGTAGCACAGCTCCACCCGGCCGGTGCCCTCGTCGTACGTGGCGTCCGGCGAGCCGCACGACCTGCCGACGATCTTGAGGGAGGAGGGGACCTGAACACGGGCGTTGAGACGCGTGGCGACCTTCTCGCCGAGCCGCTGCCGCGTGAGGAAGGCGCGCTCGTCCGCGTCCGCCTTCCGGGCGGGCTCATGGGTCACTGTCAGGCCGCCGCGTGTGGGGGGCGCGGCGGCCTGAGACTCAGAGCTGCACCCCGTCAGCAGCCCGGCGCAGACGCCGGACGCGGCCACGGCGCTCGCTGTGCGCACGAGGGCACGGCGGCGAGGCCGGCGGTCGAGGCCCGGGCGGACCCCTGCGGGGTGGTGCAGCATGAGGGAAACTGTGCCGGTCAGCGGCCGCCAGGGGAATCCTTCAGTGGTCCCTCCTTACCCCCTCCGACCGGCGGGGGTATACCCGCCGGTCGGGTGGAATTGACCACTCCATTTCGGCCTGCGATGCGGCAGGCTGGTGCACGGCACAGCAGGGCGACGCACACGACGGTGGCGGGTGCGCGCCCATGAGAGAAACGACGCGCATGGCTGAGACGACGCGCAGGGCAGACGAGACGACGCACAGGGCAGAGAAGAGGAACCGGTCGGTGATCCGTGTAGCGGTGGTGGACGACGAGCAACTCGTCCGGTCGGGGCTCCGCATGATCCTTGGCACCGCCCCCGACATCGAGGTCGTCGCCGACTGTTCGGGCGCCGCCGCTGTGGAGACCCTGCGCGCCGCCGCCCCCGACGTCGTCCTGCTCGACATCCGGATGCCGGACCTGGACGGCCTGACCGTCCTGCGGCGGCTGCGCGCCGCGCCGCGCCCCCCGGCCGTCGCCATGCTGACGACCTTCGACGCGCAGGAGTACCTGACGGCCGCGCTCCGCGAGGGCGCCGCCGGGTTCCTGCTCAAGGACACCGACCCGGAGCAGCTCGTACGGGCCGTCCACACGCTCGCCGACGGCGGGCGCCTGCTCGACCCCGCCGTCACCGGCGCCGTCATCGGCGGCTACCTGGCCGCTGAGGCCGAGGTCACCGCGTCCACCGCCGTGCAGGGCCTGACGCCGCGCGAGCGCGAAGTGCTGGCCCTGCTCGGCGAGGGCCTGGCCAACCCGCAGATCGCCGAGCGGATGGGGCTGGCGCCGAGCACCGTCAAGGACCATGTGCGAGCGGTACTCGTGAAGCTGGGCGGTCTCAACCGCGTCCAGGCGGCGATCCTCGCCGACCGGGCGGGCCTGCTCGCCGACCGCTCCCGGTCGCCCCGCTCCCGCTCCGCCCGCCCGCTGTCCACGCCACCCGGCGGCTCGCCGTGACGGGGCGCTCCCCGCGCGCGGGGCGCTGGACCGTCATGGGGGCCGCCAAGGACAGGGCCACCGAGGACGGCTCAGCGACCGCGACGGCCGAGACGGCGGTGCCCGCGGCGACAACGGCTGACGCACCCCGCGCGGGCGGTGGTGCGGGCGCGGACGGGGCGTCCAGCGCGGGTGGCGGCGGGACGTACGCGAGCTACCCGCTGTTCTCCCGCCCCTCGCGCGTCTCCCGGCTGCCGCGCTGGGTCACACTCTTCGTGCCCGTCCTCCTCGCGGTCGCCGACGCGCTGCTGGTCAACTGGGACACCCGCGGCCTGGAACTGAACGTCTCGCTGGTCGCGGCGGCCGCGCTGCCGCTGCGGCGCCGGTTCCCGCTGCTGGTCTTCCTGGTCACCCTGCCGGGGATCTTCATCGGCTACATCTGGTTCGCGCCCATGATCGCGATCTACACCGTCGCTGTGCGGCGCCCGGGCCGTGCCGTCCTCACGGTGGCGGTGCTGCTGCTGGCCGCCGCGCACTTCGTGCCGTACCCGGTCTCCGACCTCGACCTGAGTGACCACCGGGAGAACGCCCTCACCCTCATCGACTCCTTCGTCACCTCCACCGCCCCGATCGCGCTGGGCCTCCTCGTCCGCATGCGCGGCGAGCTGGCCTCCCGCGTAGATGACCTGACCCGCAGCCGCCGGCACGCCGACCAGCTGCTGGCCGAACGGGTCGTCGGCACCGAGCGGGCGCGGCTCGCCCGCGAGATGCACGACGTCGTCGCCCACCAGGTCAGCCTGATCAGCCTCCAGGCCGGAGCGGTGCAGGTCAGCACCGAGGACGCGTGCGCGCGCGAGGGCGCGCGCACGGTTCGCGAACTGGCCGTACGCACCCTCGACGAGCTGCGCCACATGGTCGGTGTGCTGCGCGCGGCGGGCGGCGACACGGAGGAGCTGACCCCGCAGCCTCGGCTGGCCGACCTGCCCCGGCTGATCGAGGTGAGCGCCCTCGACGTGGAGTACGAGTACGCGAACGGGTACGGGGATGGAGACGCGATTGCCCGCCGGCGCGCGTACGCGGGCGGGGACACGCACGGCTACGGGGCGCCAGTCGGCTGCCCGCCCGGCCACGAGGCGGCGCCCGAGCCGGGTGACGCGGCACGGCGCCCCGAGGCGGTCGAGCGCGCGGCCTTCCGTACGGTGCAGGAGGCGCTGACCAACGTGCGCAAGCACGCGCCGGGCGCCCAGGTGCGGGTACGGATCAGCGAGGAGCCGGCGCTGCTCGGCGCCGCCGCGGACGCCGGCGTGACCAAGAGTGCCGGCGGCGCCTCGGCGAACGCAGCGAGCGGGGGCGCGGACACGGGTGGCAGCGCGGCCCCGGGGCTGCGCGTGGAGATACGCAACGGGCCGCCCGACGCGGCGGCACCGGCCCCCGAGCTGCCGGGTGGCGGACATGGTCTGGTCGGCCTGCGGGAGCGGGCGCAGTTGCTCGGTGGGACCTTCAGCGCGGGCCGGACGGACGACGGCGGCTTTCTCGTACGCGCGCACTTCCCGTTCGCCGGAGAGTGGCGCGGCTGACAAGGTCCGGCCGCGGCGGACGGGGCCGGGAAACGGGCGCGGGGAAGGGATGGGCCGCTGCCGGGCAGCGTCCAGCGGGGAACGGGGGGAGCAGGGAACGGGCGCGCCGCGGACGGGCGGCGTCAGGCGGAGAGCGGTTCGGCGGCCTCGTCGGTCGCCGAGGTGAGGTCCGGGTAGACCTCGAAGAGACGCCGCACACCCAGTGCGGCCAGGACCCGGTTCACGTGGGAGCCGTCCACGGCGCCCTGGGCGGGCAGGATCAGCCGGAGCCGACCGGAGCAGGAGCGCATCAGACGGCGCGCGGCGATGAGTACGCCCACACCGCTGGAGTCGCAGAATCTGACGTCGCCGAGGTCGAGCACAAGACTTCGGCGGCCCTCCGCGACGGCGTCGTGCACGTGCTGCCTTACGGCGGGCGAGGTGACCAGGTCCATCTCGCCGGAAACCCGCAGCACGGCCCACCCCGCTTGCTCTACCTCCAACACCTTCAACGTCACGCGCTCGAAGCCCTTCGCTCGCCCGCTAACCGGAACTATTCACTCCTGGACCGGCTGCCCGGCCCCCAACCCGCGAAACCCCAGGACACCCAGCCGAACCCAACGACTCTGCCGACCCTATGCCCCGCTACGGCACGTCAGCCCCATAAATCCGGTCACACGGCGATAACACATAGACGTATTCGCGCACGATCGATCGATAACAACCACAGAAATCTGTCCCAAAGTGACTGCCCCCATACCATCCGCATCCACAAAAGGAGTGCACCTTGCCCTAAACACACGCCCGTTGTCAGCGCACCGGACTACATTCGATGGGACGGTAGGCATACGCACGGGGACAGGGACCGGGGAAACTGGGGGTCGTATGACGCACGAAGCACCGCCCCGCTGGGACCGCAAAATGCAACAGCGCCTCGCCCGCGGGGAGGCCGCCGCCCTCGGCGAACTCTACGACCGCTTCGCATCCCTCGTGCATCACCTCGCGTACCGCGTCCTCAACGACGAGGAAGGCGCCGACCGCATCACGCGCGAAGTCTTCGCGCACGTCTGGGAGAACCCGGACGCGTACGACCCGAAGCAGGGCTCGCTGCGGTCCTGGATCGCCTCGATCACCCACCGCCAGGCCGTGCACCGGCTGCGCCAGTCGGAGACCGCCTCCAGCGACCCGGGCGCCGAGAACAGCCCGGAGAAGGTCGAGGAGAAAATCCAGAACGCCTCGGCGGCCGCCCGCGCCGACTACATCGTCACCGCCATGCCCGCCCCGCTGCGCGCCGCCCTGGAGCTCGCGTACCGCGACCGGCACGACTACCGGCAAGCGGCGGCCGCCCTCGGAGTCACCGAGGACGAGGCCAGGCGACGGCTGCGGCTCGGACTGCAACTGCTCTCCACAGCGAACGACCTCCCGCACGCGGTGGCGCCGCCGAGCTACGGGCGGACCAGGTGAGCGGGCCCGGAGAGCCGGACCGCCTCGGCCCGGACGACGGCGACCCAGGCGCGGCCGGCCGGCCGCGCATACCGTCGCCACGCGCCCCAGCCGAGGACGGCGGCCACTGGCCCGCCTCGGCGCCATCTCCGCAGGAGCCCGCAGCCGTGGATGACGCCACCGACCACTCCCCCGCCACCGGCCCCGACGGCAGCCCCGGCCCACCCAGGCCGCCCGGCGGCGACGGCACCAACGAGGCGAACGGACCGCACGGCGTGAACGGCCTCCCCGAAGGCCCGGAAGACGACCGGGACCGGCCACCGCGTGAGGCGTCCACGCCCGCCTCCTCGTTGGCCCCGTCGCACAAGGTGCTCAAGTCCCTGCTCGGCGCGTGGGCACTCGCCGCGTGCTCGCATGAGGAAACCCTCGCCGTGGAGCGCCACCTCAACGAGTGCCCCACCTGCGCCGAAGAGGCGCTACGGCTGCGCAGGGCGGTCGGCCTGCTGCATGCCGAGGAGAACCTCGATCTCGACCCGATGCTCCGCTCCCGGGTACTCAAGGGCTGCCTCGGCCGCCGCCCGGCGCGCATCCCGGTGCCCGAGTGGGCCTCGCCGTACGACGCGGAGACCGCGCGCCTCGACGCGCTGCTGCGTGACATGGGCGAGGCGGAGTGGCGTGCCCCGGTGCGACTCAAGTGGTTCGACGGCAAGCAGGCCATGTCGCGCGAGACCGACGTCGCCGGAGTGATCGGCCATCTGCTGGCCGTCGACGGCATCGTCGCCACCGCCATCGGTCTGCCCGACCCGCTCGGAGCGGACGCCCCCAGCTCGCCGGAGGCGCGGACCACGGCGTACTGGCGCGACGAGGACGCCCACGTCACGCGCCTCGCCCAGCGCGGCGTCCCCACTCACCGCGCCCGTCCGAGGCACTCCGCGCGGCCCTCGCCCGAGCGGCAGCCACGAGAACGGGCCAGGGCAGGGCCCGCGCTGGGCGCGATCCGCACTCCCTGGCGCGACCAGGGCCACGCGCTGCTGCGGACCGTGTCGTTCGCGGGCCACGGCCTCGCCCAGCTCTCGGTCCCCTACGGCGAGTTCGCCCTGCCGCTGCGCGACTCCTTCCTGGACCGCGCCTTCGAGTGCTGGGTGCACGCCGGGGACATCGCCGGTGCCGTGGACTACCCGTACGACCCTCCGGCCGCCGCCCACCTGAACTCGATGATCGACCTGTGCGCCCGGCTGCTGCCCGGCGCGCTCGCCGAGCGCCGGCAGGCCGGGCTGGCGAGCCCGCCCCGACGGCTGGGCGCGGCAGGGGCGCCGGGCCGGACGCTGCATCTGGAGGTCGAAGGCCACGGCGGCGGGCACTGGTACATCGCGCTCGACTCGCCCGCCGCCATCGCCACACCGGACGAGGAGGTCGCCCATATCGCCCTGGACCGGGAGGCGTTCTACCAGCTGGTGGCCGGGCATGTGCCACCGCTGGACGCGGCGGCGGGCCAGCTCGGCGATCCGGAGGCGATCCGCGACGTGCTGTACGCGACGGCGTCCCTGTCCCGGCTGTGAGCACACGGCCGTGAGCCACGCGACGACGAGGCGCGGGGCTGTGCCGTGCGGAGCTCTGTGAGGCGCGGGGCGTTGTGAGGCGCGGGGCTGCGAGCCTGGGCCAGGCGAGCCGGGGCTAGGCGAAGACGACCGTCCGGCGCCCGTTCAGCAGCACCCGGCGCTCGCTGTGCCACTTCACCGCGCGGGCCAGCGCCTGGCACTCCACATCGCGGCCGACGGCGACCAGCTGGTCGGGGGTGACCTGATGGCCGACCCGCTCGACCTCCTGCTCGATGATCGGGCCCTCGTCGAGGTCGGCGGTCACGTAGTGCGCGGTCGCGCCGATCAGCTTCACGCCCCGGGCGTGCGCCTGGTGATACGGCTTGGCGCCCTTGAAGCTCGGCAGGAACGAGTGGTGGATGTTGATGATCCGCCCTGACAGCTGCTTGCACAGGTCGTCGGACAGCACCTGCATATAGCGCGCGAGTACCACCAGTTCGACCTGCTCCGCCCGGACGAGTTCCCGCAGCCGCGCCTCCGCCTCGGGCTTGTTCTCCCTGGTCACCGGGATGTGGTGGAAGGGAACCCCGTACGAGTCGACCAGCTTGGCGAAGTCCGTGTGGTTGGAGACGACAGCGGCGATCTCGACCGGCAGGGCGCCGATGCGCGACCGGAAGAGCAGATCGTTCAGGCAGTGCCCGAACTTGCTCACCATCAGCACGACGCGCATCTTCTCGTCGGCCCGGTGGATCTGCCAGTCCATCCGGAAGGAGTCACCCACAGCGGCGAAACTCGCGCGCAGCTTGTCCAGGGTGACCGGCGTCCGAGCGGGCCGCTCCTCGGCCCCCGCGCCCTCGGCGTCCTCACCCGTCCGGTACTCACCAGTCCTGTGCTCACCAGTCCTGTACTCACCGGTGAAGTGGACCCGCATGAAGAACAGCCCCGTGTCGCGGTCGCCGAACTGCTGGCTGTCCTCGATGTTGCAGCCGGTCATGAAGAGGAAGCTGGACACGGCGTGCACGATGCCCTGTTTGTCGGGGCAGGACAGGGTGAGGACGTAGCTCTCGGGGGCGGCGAGCGGCGCGGCGGGGTGCGAGTCGTTCATAGCCCAACAGCGTCGCACACCCGCAGCCCGCGCCCGACCTGCGACCAGCCCTCGGGACCGCGGCGCCGGGCAGCACGGATCACCATCCGGCGCACGTCATCCGGCCCGGCACGACGCCGCGTGGCGTCACACGGCGTGCGTCAGCTGGGTCAGCGCCTGGAGGGAACGCGGTGGCACGTCCGGGTCCTCGCCGTCGTTGGCGGCAAGCCGGACATGCGCCTCGCGGGCGGCCCGGACGGCCTCCGGCCAGCCGTGGTGGTCCATGTACACCGAGACAGGGGCGTCGGGACCCACCTGGTGCATGATCCGCAGTACGCGCAGCACGGCGACATCGACGAGCGCCGCCTCCTGCGAGTCGCGGAAGATCGTCCCGACGTACTTCTCGGCCGACCAGTTGTCCAGCCAGGTGTCCTCGACCAGCCGGTACACGGCGTCGGTAACGTCTCCGTATCCGTCATGGCCCGCCAGCCAGCAGTTCTGCTGGAAGGACGGGTCGGAAAGCATGTGCAGCGCCGAGCGCACATTGGTGCGCCAGCGCCACCACGGCATGTCATTGAGCGGCATAGCGCCCATGGTGGTCGAGCGGCGGCCGCGACGGGAAGACTTCTCCGAACCTTGCACGGTAATCGATCGTACGTTCCGCACGGACTCCTGTACGCATCCCCCCGTAATTCACCTTCATGACACTGCCCGTTACCCCGACAACACTCGTGCGTTACTGGCAAGGCGCAAGGGTCGGTGTCCATGACCGGTCGGCGACGTCCTTCCCCCCGTCCCTCCAATACCGCGGTCGCGGCCGCTTGTGCGGCGGCAGGAGCGTTGCTGCTCGTCGGCTGCGGTTCGTTCCCGGGGTCCTCGGGGGAATCCCGGAGCGAGCCCATCACCGTGATGACCTGGGCCCCCGAGGGCACCAAGGCGACCAATATGCCCGGCATGCCCGCCATGGCGCAGGCGTACGCCCGCTGGGTCAACGACAACGGCGGCATCAACGGCCGCAAGCTGCGCGTCCTGACCTGCAACGATCGCAACGACTCGGTGACGGCCGCGAACTGCGCACGGCGCGCCGCCGAGGAGAAGGTCGTCGCCGTCGTCGGCTCGTACAGCCAGCACGGCCGGTCCTTCATGTCCCCGCTCGAAGCGGCGGGCATCCCCTTCATCGGCGGCTACGGGCTGTCCGAGGAGGAGTTCACCAGCCCCTTCTCGTACCCCGTCAACGGCGGCCAGGCGTCGCTGCTCGCGGGCAACGGACGGCAGCTGGCGGGCGTCTGCAAGCGCGTCGCGCTCGTACGGCCCGACACGATAGCGGGCGACGAACTGCCCGATCTCCTCGATGCCGGGCTGACCGAGAGCCGCCGCGAGCCGGCGGTGGACATACGGGCGCCCGAGGACGCCAGCGACTACACCGGAGCGGCCCAGCGCGCGCTGGACGGGGTGCACGCCACCCCGTCGGGGACCGGCGGCACGGCGGTGGACGGCGGCACGGTCGGGGACGGCAGTACGACCGAGGGCGGCAGTACGACCGAGGGCGGCGGCACGGCCGGGAACAGCAGCACGGCCGGGGGTGAGCGGGACCACGCGTGTGTCACCGCGGCCCTCGGTAAGCGCACCAACACCTTCTTCGACTCCTTCCGCCGCGTGCAGGAGGACAACCCGCAGGTGCGCATCGCCTCCATCCTCGGCAGCGTGCGCCAGTCCTTGGTGGACAGCACCGGCGGCAAGGACAGCGCCCTGGAGGGCACCTACGCCACCGGCTGGTACCCGGTCGCCGAGGACCCCCGCTGGAAGCCCATGCACCGGGTCATCGGCGACTACGCGTTCAAGGACAACCGCATCGACGCCACCGACCCCGGCGCGCAGACGACGTGGATCGCCTACACCGTCCTCCGCTCCGTCCTGACCTCACTGGACAGCGACGACATCAGTGCCGGTTCGGTACGGCGCGCGCTCGACCACGGGCACGAGACGGACACCGGCGGCCTGACTCCGAAGCTCAGCTGGCGGTTCCAGGACCTGCTGGCGGTCCGGGACTACCCGCGCATCGTGAACGCGAACGTGACCTACCAGGTGGTCACGAACGGCGAGCTGGTCGCCGTACGGCCGGGCTTCGTCGACCTCACCAAGACCCTGGTCGACCGCAAGGCGAGGGACTGAGCTGTGTCGGGTTGAGCCGTGTCCGGCTCATCCGCGTCCGGCGGATCATGCTGGGGGAGTCCCTGCCCGTGCGTCGCGGGCCGCGGGTGCGTCGTGGCTGGTCGCGCAGTTCCCCGCGGCCCTGACGGGGCACCCCTTCGCTGCCCCAGGGGCTGGCCGCAGGGCCCGGAGCCCCGCGGGGCCGAAGCCGCGGTCAGAGCTGGTCGGCCTTGCGCTGCGTCAGGCCGTACTTCTGGGCGACCGGGTTCCACAGGGCGGCCGCCTGCTTCTTCGCCGCGCTGGCCTCGCCGCTGGCCCGGTTGCCCGCAGCCGTCTGCCCGGTGTTGCGCGCCTTGCCCTTGTGGCAGCCCTTCTTCTTGCCGGCCTGGTCGGCCCATGCCGCGTAGTGGCTGTCCGCCGACGCCGATGACTTCCACGCCTTGGTCAGCGAGCTGGTCAGCTGCTCGTGCTGGGGCAGCTTGTCCACCGAGATCTGGCCCAGCCGGGTCACCAGCGCGTCGCGCTGCCTCGCCGCGGCCCGCAGGTCGGACGCCGCCTTGGGCAGCGCCTTGCAGGACCTGATGTCGCTGACCGCGGCGATCACGCTGGAGCGGCTGTTGTTGCTGTCCTTCAGCAGCGTGTCCAGCGCCTTGGCCTGTGGCTCCGCCGGGTCGGGCGCCTTCGTCGGAGGCTTCGATTCGACGGACGGCGACTCGCTGGCCGTGACGTCCTTCTTGCCCTCGTCGTCGCTCTTGTCGTCACCGCCCAGGCTCATCGCGGCACCGGCGGCGAGACCGGCGACGGCACACACGGCCACGACGATGCCGATGATGACGCCGCGCGACATACGCCGACGCCCGCCGCCACCGCCATCCAGTGAGGCCATGCCCTGCGGGTCGTAACCGGGCGGCTGGCCCTGGCCGAACGCGGGCCCTCCATGACCGTACGCACCGCTGTGGTGCGGCTGGGGCTGCGGCTGCGCGCCCGGGCCCCGCTCGTCGTAGAGCGGCAACTGCTGGGTGGCTTCCGGGGATTCGGCCGCCGAGTCCGAACGGAACAAGCCGTCGAACTCCGCGGGCGGCTGGCGCTCGCCGGGCGCGCCCGGCCGGATGGCGAAGGGCGCGCCGTTGGGCTGGGGCGCGGGTGCCTGGCCGCCGTAGGGCTGCCCCCCGCCCGCCGGGACCGGGCCCGGGAGCACCTGGGTCTCCTCGGCGGCGCTCGGCTGGTAACCGGCCGGGGGCGGCCCGTCCGCGGCGATCGGCCTGCGCAGCATCGTGGTCGACTCGGAGGGCGACTCGGGCCGCGGTCGGTGCTCAGGCTGCGGCTGACGCTGAGGCGGCTGCTGAGCCTGGGGTAGCGGCTGCGGCGCCTGAGGCTCGTACGGCTGGTGGGCCTGCTGTTGCGCCTGATGCTGCCCTTGAGGCTGCGACTGCTGTTGTGCTTGGTGTTGCGCTTGGTGCTGTGCTTGGTGTTGTGGGGGCTGCGGCAGCGGCTGTGACGGTTGAGCCGGTGACTCGTACGGCCATTGGTGCTGCGGCTGCTGGTGCTGCGACGCGGGAGGCTGCCGGTAGTCCGGCTGCTGCTGATATCCCGACTGCTGCTGGTGCTCGGGCTGTTGATGCGGCTGGTGGTGCGGCTGCGCCTGCTGCGGCTGAGGAGTCGGGAAGGGCTGGCCCTGCGGCGGCAGCGAGTGGCCCTGCGGGCCGTATCCCTGACCCTGGCCGGACTCCGGTCCGTTCGTCGCGGGCGCGCCCTCGGGCGGCAGCGGCAGGGCGGCGGTGGGCGGCGGCCCACCAGGTATCGGGCCGGGCCCACCTGGCATCGGCCCCGGCCCCGGCATCGGCCCGCTGGACGCCGGAATGCCGGATATCGCCCTGCCGACCGGCGGGATGAGCTGCGTCGCCTCGGAGTCCTGCCCGGCGCCGGGCTGGTACCCGGCGGGCGCGGCGTCGGGAAGCATGTGCCCCGGCACCCTCGGCATCAGCATCCGGGTCTCCTCGGAAGGAGACAGCGGCGGCGGACCCTGCGGCGGCTGGGCCACGTTGGGCCCCCAGGGGTCACCCCACGGCTGGCCGCCCGCCGGGGTGGCCTGATCGGGGTCCCAGGAGTCACCCTGCGCCCCACCGTGGCGGAGGCCAGCGGAGGGCAGGACTACACCCTCATGGGCGGGCGGGACCGCAGGGGGCTGCGGCTCATTTCCCTGTCCGCTCTGCGTCACCGGGGACTCCTCGTAGCTATGCGAAAGTACGGAACCGCCCGTCACGCTACCGGGTGAACGCCCCGCGCGTGACGACAGCAGGTCAGGGCGTAGTCCCCTGGGCTCCACTCCGCCGCCCGGCCCGGTTTCCGCACCGCCGCCTCACCGTCCCCGCAGCCGCCGCCCGCCCCGTGCCGGGCAGCTCCGCACAGCCGCTACGCGGCGGCGACCTCCAGACGCGCGCCGAACTCGCGGACCACCGGCTCGTCCCTGTACGGCTCCAGCCGCTGCTGGAAATCGTCCAGATACTCCGCCCCCCGGTTGGAGCGCAGCCCGCCGAGAAGCTCGACCGCGCGCGTCCCCGTATGGCACGCCTCCTCCACCTCGCGCTGCTGCACGTGGCCCGTGGCCAGCAGCAGCAGCCCGATCGCCCGGCGTCTGGCGCGGGACTCCGGATGGCCCGCGAGGGCTTCCTGGGCGGACTCCTTGGCGGCCTGCCCCTGGCCCAGATCGCGGTGGCAGTGCGCGAGTTCGTCGGCGAGGTAGGCGTGGTCGAAGTGCTGAATCCAGACCGGGTCGTCGCCGGACTCCCGGGTGGCCTCGGCGCGTTCCAGCGCCGCCGTGGCCTCTCCCACCGCTGTCTGGCACGCCTTGTCGTCACCGAGCAGCGCGTGCCCGCGCGCCTCGGCCGCGTGGAACATCGCCCGCGCACGCGGCGTGACCTGTCCCCGCGCGCCCTCCTGAGCCGCCCGTGCGAGCTGGGCGATCTCGCGCGGGTTGCCGAGCGAGGCGGCGAGATGGCTCATGCTCGCCGCCAGTACGTAGCCGCCGTACGCCCGGTCCCCGGCGGCCTGCGCCAGCCGCAGCGCCTGGATGTAGTAACGCTGGGCGAGGCCGGGCTGACCGGTGTCGACGGCCATGTACCCGGCGAGTTCGGTGAGTCTGGCGACGGCGGCGAAGAGCTCGCGGCCCACGGCCTCGCGGTAGGAACCGGCGAGCAGACCGGAGACCACACTGTTCAGATAGTGGACAACGACCGGTCGTACGTGGCCGCTTCCGTAGCGGTGGTCGAGTTCGACGAGGGCGGTCGTGGTCGCTTCGACGGCGGCGACATCGGCCCTGCCCACCCGCGCGCCCGCGGCCCGTGCGACATGCGGATCGGCGCTGGTGATCAGCCAGTCCCGGCTGGGCTCGACCAGCGCCGAGGCGGCGACCGTCGAGCCGCTCAGGAAATCGCGGCGCCCCACGTCGCTGCGCCACAGCTCACAGACCTGCTCGATCGCGCCGAGGACGGTGGGTGAGAACTGCAGGCCCACACCCGAGGCGAGGTTCTTGCCGTTGGCCATGCCGATCTCGTCGATCGTGACCGTACGCCCCAGCTTGCGGCCCAGCGCCTCGGCGATGATGGCGGGAGCCCTGCCGCGCGGTTGCTGCCCGCGCAGCCAACGGGCCACGGACGTCTTGTCGTAGCGGAGATCCAGGCCGTGCTCGGCTCCGCACATGTTGACCCGGCGCGCCAAACCGGCGTTCGAGCAGGCGGCTTCCTGGATGAGCGCTTGCAGTCGTTCGTTCGGCTGCCGCGCTGCGAGCGGCCTAGCGGCCATGGCTGTACCCCCTGTTACTGCTGTGCGTTCCCAACGAACGCCGGTTCCTCGTGATCATTGCCCGCGCAAATGCGGAGAATGCAGCACTTGCCCGTATTGGTCACATGCAGTGCTGGCTGGCCTCAAACACGTAACTCTGCGTGAACACGACGCTGTGCCCTCGACGGCTGTCCTTCGCGGTGCGAACGCCCGATTTCCCGAGCTTTCGTCACAGTTGGTGGCTACCCGCTCACAGTTGGGCGGTCCCCTGCGCGCCCCCGCCCATGCACCCATGCGCCCCATGTGCCGTAACGATGCTCCACCCCGGACCCGGCGGCGGCCCGTAACCCCTGCTGGCGGGGGAAGGTTGAGTTGAGTGTGGAAGAGACTCTGGACGTCACAGTAAGCACGCAGATCCCCAAGCAACGCGGTGAACTGCTGCTCGACGCGGCAGTGCGGTACGCGGAGGAACGCCATTGGGATATCTGCGCCGGCACCTGGCTCGAAGCCGTCGAGGGCGGCGAGCGCTGCTCGTGCCAGGCGCCCGACTGCCCATCGCCGGGAGCCCATCCGACCCGCGCCGACTGGGCGCACCAGGCCACGGGCAGCGCCGTCGCCGCCCGCCGCATGTGGAGCAAGACGCCACGGGCGTCGATCCTGCTGCCCGCCGGGCGCAGCTTCGACGCCATCGACGTCTCGGAGTCGGCGGGTTGCCTGGCGCTGGCCCGCATGGAGCGGATGAACGTGCCGCTGGGCCCCATCACCTCCACCCCCGACCGCCGGATGCTGTTCCTCGTGCTGCCCGGCGGCGCCGCGAAGACCCCCGAGCTCGTACGGAAGCTGGGCTGGCCGCCGGCGGCGCTGGACATGGTCACGCGCGCCGAAGGCGACTACGTGGTGGCGCCGCCGTCCCGCCTCGGCTCGCACGGCTCCGTCCAGTGGGCACGGCAGCCCACCGTCGCCAACCGCTGGCTGCCCGACGCGGAGGAGCTGATGAGCGCCCTGGCCTACGCCTGCGGCCGGGAGGCGGCAGCGGCCCGCCTCCGCTGAGCGGGGCCGCCTCCCGGTCCCCCGCCGCGCTCCTCCCGGGCCCCGTACGCGCTTGCGAAGCCGTGCCCGGCACCGCCCGTAGGCTGGACCGCCAGCGGGGGCACGACCGGCCCTCGCGGTCACATCAGAGGGGCGGCATCAGTGTCAGCGGAGTCAGAGCGCGCCAGCGCGGCGGCGGAGTCACCCGGTGGAGCGACGGAGGCGACCGGGGCCGAGACCCCGCGGGATGCGGCTCCCGCGGCCCAGGCCGCGGCGCAAGCGTCTCCGGTCGCCGTACGGGTGTCGGGTCTGTGGAAGCGGTTCGGGGAACAGGTCGCCGTCGCCGGGATCGACCTGGAACTGCCCGCCGGTCGGTTCATCGGACTCGTCGGACCCAACGGGGCGGGGAAGACCACCACCCTGTCGATGATCACGGGCCTGCTGCGGCCCGACATGGGACAGGTCGAGATCGGCGGGCACGACGTATGGCGTGACCCGGTCGCGGTGAAGGCCCGGATCGGGGTGCTGCCGGAAGGGCTGCGCCTGTTCGAACGGCTTTCCGGTCGCGAACTTCTTGTCTACACCGGCCGGTTGCGCGGCCTGCCCGGCGACGAGGTGGACAAGCGGGCCACCCAGCTGCTGGACGTCCTGGATCTGGCGGGCGCGCAGCACAAACTGGTGGTCGACTACTCGACGGGCATGCGGAAGAAGATCGGCCTCGCCGCCGCGCTGCTGCACAACCCCGAGGTGCTGTTCCTGGATGAGCCGTTCGAGGGTGTGGACCCGGTCTCCGCGCAGACGATCCGCGGCGTCCTTGAGCGCTACACCGCTTCTGGCGCGACCGTCGTCTTCTCCAGCCATGTGATGGAGCTGGTCGAGTCGTTGTGTGACTGGGTGGCCGTGCTGGTCGCCGGGCGGATTCGCGCACACGGCCCACTGGCCGAGGTGCGGGGCGAGGCGGCCTCCCTCCAGGACGCGTTCCTGGAGCTGGTCGGCGCGAACGACAGGGACCGGGGCCAGAGCCTCGACTGGCTGGGCGGCGGCGCCCGGTGAACGCGCCCGCCTTCTCGCCCGCACCCGCACCCGTCCCGGCCCCTGCCACCGCCCCGGCGCCGGCCGCCGCCTCCACCGGCGCCGTCACGGCCGTCTTCGTCCAGCTGAAGCTGTCGCTGCTACGGAACGGACTACGGCAGTCCGCCGGTCGGCGCGCCGCGTACATCGCGTCCATCGTGATCACCGTGCTGTTCGCGGCCCTGCAACTGCTCGGCCTGATCGCCCTGCGCGGCCACGACCATGTGGCCGCGCTCGTCGTCACGCTCGCCACCACCGTCGCGCTGGGCTGGGCCGTCATGCCGCTGTTCTTCCCCTCCGGCGACGAGACTTTGGACCCGACACGGCTGGTGATGCTGCCGCTGCGGCCCCGGGCGCTGGTCGTCGCGCTGCTGACGTCCTCGCTCATCGGCATCGGGCCGCTGTTCACCCTCACCCTCACCGTGGGTTCGGTGATCGCCCTCGCGCACGGGGCGGTCGCCGCCGTGTTCGCCGTGCCGGCCGTCCTCCTCACATTGCTCGTGTGCGTGGCGCTCGCCCGCGCCATGGCGACCGCCAACGTCCGGCTGCTCACCAGCCGCAAGGGCCGCGATCTCGCCCTGCTCAGCGGGCTGATCATCGCGGTGGGCGCGCAGGTCGTGAACCTCGCCACCCAGAAGCTGTCCGGCGCGGGCGGGTTGTCCTCCCTTGAGCCCGTGGCCGACGTGCTGCGCTGGGTGCCCCCCGGCTCGGCGATGGACGCGGTCTGGTCCGCGAGCGAGGGCTCGTACGGCATGGCCTTGGCGCAACTTGCGGTCGCCGTGGCCACCTTGGCGGCCCTGCTCTGGTACTGGCAGCACGCCCTCGGCAAGCTGATGACGTCCCCCGACGCCTCGACGCTCCAGGTCGTCGAGGAGCGGAAGTCGGGCTCCGACGCGCGCGGAGTGGCGAAGCTGCTCCCGGACGACCGTACGGGCACGGTCATGCTGCGCACGTTGCGCTACGCGTGGCGCGACCCCAAGACGAAGGCGGGCTGGGCGACCTCGCTGGGGATCGGGCTGCTGCTTCCCGTCGTCTCGGCCTTGCAGGGCGGCGGCAGCGTCTACACCGCGTGCTGGGCGGCCGGGCTGCTGGGGCTCCAGATGTACAACCAGTTCGGGCAGGACTCCTCCGCGTTCTGGATGGTGGCGCAGGCCATCTCCACCTCGCGCGACGCCTATCTGGAGCTGCGGGCCCGCGCCCTGGCCCTGTCGCTGGTCGCGCTCCCCTACGTCACCCTGGTGGTCCTGGGCTCCGCCGCGCTGCTGGACGACTGGGCGGCGTTCCCCGAGGCGCTGGGGCTGTCGCTGGCGCTGCTCGGCGCACTGCTCGCGACGGGTGCCGTGGCCTCGGCCCTCTATCCGTACTCCATTCCGCAGGACAGCGGCTACAAGAACGTCGCCCCCGGCCAGGCGGGCCTCGCCTGGATCAGCATCCTCGGCGGCATGCTCGTGGGCGCCCTGCTGTGCGCCCCCGTGCTGGCCCTGACGATCTGGCTGCATGTGGCGGGCGCCCACGGCTGGTTGTGGCTCGTCCTCCCGCTGGGCGGGGCGTACGGCTTCGGCATCGCGGTCGCCGGTCTGCGGCTGGCGGCGCCCCGCACCGTGGCGCGGCTGCCGGAGATCCTCACAGCGGTCAGCAAGGGCTGAGTGCGGCGGAGCGAGGGGAGCGGCCCGGTGCGCTGAGCACGCCGGGCCGCCCCCCGTTTCTGTCTTACGGCGCCGTTCCGGGACCCTCCTGGCGTCAGCGGTTGATCGCCTGGACTTCCTGGACCGTCACATCGGTCGTCGAGCCGTACGTACCGTCCGGGAGGTCACCGCTTGAGTTGCCCGAGCCCTTCCAGGAGATGTCCCAGGTGATGGTCGCCTTGAGCTGGTGCGGGCCCGTACCGGACGTGGCGCGCAGGTGGTTGACGCCGCATGGCGGGTCCTGTTTGCCCTTGTCCTTGGCCTTTTGTCTTGCCTCGGCGCTCAGCCTTCGTCGCGGGCGGCCTGAATCGGCATGATGGCGCCGCCGGCTACCATCAGCCCGCTCCCGGTCGGGCCGCCACCAGTGTTCGCGGCGAGTCGGATACGGAACAGCTCGCCGTCCGCAGAGCCCTCCGGCCGCAAAAGCAGGCCATGCCGCGACCGGCGGGCCTCGACCACGAATCCTCGGTACTGGTTGGAGAGGGTGTCCGAGCTGCCTGCGGCGATCAGCCCGTGATCACCGTCTCGTCCCTTCTTGACGACTTCTTCGAGTGCCTCGTCCAGCGGTGTCTCGTACAACAGCTCCGCGTCATCTGCGACCACGACATAGGGGCCGCCGATGGTGTCGATCAGTTCTTCGAGGCCATCCTCGGTACTCTCAGCGTTGAGTATGCCCACCACGCCCTGCTCCCCCTCCAATTCTCGGAGCGGTGACTTGCGCGGGGTGACGAGGATGACGGGCACCTGGTTGCGGAGCAACGAGCGTGCCGCCGTGACGAGAGTGCTTGAGCGCCCGGACTTGGGCGGTCCCGCGATCACGAAGCCGGGTCCGGACTCCTCCAGGTCGATGCCCACCGGACCCAGTTCGTCGCCACCGACTCCGATGAGCGCCCACAGCGGGGGCGCGGTGAAAGCGGGCTGGAGGGCCATCGCTTCCTCGGCGGTCACCCGGATAGGCAGGGCGTCGATCCGAAGAGGCCGCATGAGCGGAGGCGTGTGGTGGTCGAGGCGTTCCGCCAAAGGACTCCGCGTGGAGCAAGCGCCTCGTTACTCAGAGGCGCTACCAGGCGGCCCGCGCATGGGCTCGGAGCCCACCACGGCCATAACGCGCCTCCATAACGCGCCTGTGGCATAGCCACGTTCGCCGGCGCCCGTCATGCGCGAACTGGCCACTGGCCGACGGATGCAGACGTGGCTACCGGCTCAGGACCGGCCGTCGGCGAGCGGCCGGTCCTGGCCTCTCAGGCGCGCGGCGCCAGCGGCAGCCTCCTACGCGGGCAGCACCGACTCCAGGAACGGCTCCACCACTCTGCGCCAGCCCTCGGGCTGGTCGTAATGGACGAGATGGCCCGCGTCAGGAACTTCGGCGTAGGTGCCGTGAGGCAGCACGCGGACCATTTCCTGGGCCTCGGCGCGGCCCAGTTCGCCGTCGAGGCCGCGCACCACCAGGGTGGGACACTGGACGAGGGCGAGCTCTTCCCAGTGGGCGTCGTGGACCCAGGTCTCCCGGGCCATCAGCATCTGGCGGCGGGAGAAGACGGGGCGCCAGCCGTCGGCGCGCTCGGCCATCACCTCGGCGAAGAAGTCCCCACGAGCGGGACGGGGGCGCTCCAGCGACGGATCGTCCTCGCCGAACCACTTGCGAACGTCGGCGAGCGTGCCGAACGGGACCGGCCAGGACTTGAACCAGTCGGCCCACTCACGCTGCGAAGCGGCGCCCAGCGCCGAGGCGCGCATGTCGCAGATGACCAGGGCCCGCACGAGGTCGGGTCGGCGGGCGGCGAGCTGCCACGCGGTCAGCGCGCCCATGGAATGCCCGATGAGGGTCACGGGGCCGAGGCCGAGCCGCTCGACGGCGGCCTCGGCGTCCGCCACATACGCCTCGCGTGTGTACGGCCCGTCGGAGGGCTTCTCGCTGCGGCCGTGGCCCCGCTGATCGAGGGCGACAGCACGGTGCCGGGTGGCGAGCCAGCGGGCTGTCTCGGCCCAGTGAGCGGCACGGCCCATCAGGCCGTGCAATAACAACACCCCCGGTCCACGGTCTCCCGTCCGGCCGCCGTTCCCCGCCTTGGGTGGGTCGGCGAACTCCCAGGCAGCGAGCCGCACGCCACTGGCTCCGGTCACGTCAATGCGCCGCACCATGTGTCCTGGCACCCCCATTCCTCCCTAGAGCAGCTCCACACTATCGAACTCCTATTCGAACAAAGCGTTTCGTGCGGTAACACCCCTCGTTCGAGTGACTGACCTCAAGGATTGCCCGGCGTTGCCGAGGGGAGACAGCTAGACGAGGGCGGACTGCTCGGGGAAGGGAGTCCGTCCCGGCGGACCTTGAGAGCTCGGGGCTCCAGGTCGCCACGGGGGGACACGGGGAGGCGAGACCCCGGCGGCTCAGGCCGTCGGGGCTTTCGTCGCGCCGCGCTCCCGTACGGGACCGGGCAGCCCCGGCAAGGGCCCAAGCAGCTCTGATGCGGAGGCGAGCAGAGACCTGCGCGCGGGCGCGCCCGCGCGCGCGTCCACGGAGGCGCGTCCGAGCGGCGGCGGTTGTTGCCTCACCGCGCGCCGGCCGCTCACTCCCCGACGTGTCCGCGACAGCTCCCCACGACCATGACGGGCCCATCGGACCCACCTCCCCAGCCCCGGGAGACACCGGGAGTGATCCCGCGTGCCCCACACCCCCGGCCCTCGACGCAACCGCTCGCATATGCGTCAGCGACAGCGTGGCACGCTCCGGGCGCGAGCGCTCGCTTTCCGTCAACTCCGGGGGACAAAAAGCCTATTGGCGCATCTGACCAGGCATGTGAACCACCCGGTCGCGGCCCAGTCGCACCGCGCGAAGGCTCCGCCCTCCCCCTTCCGCAACAGCTCCGCGCGCCGCCAACTGCCGCCCCAGCGGCCCGCCCTCCGCCTGACGGCGGCCAGACGGCGCCTGCGGGGGGCCGGATGGGGGCGTACGGACGGGGGCGTACGCAGAACCGCTGGGCGTGGGAGCTGGTGGGGACTGGTAGGGACCGATAGAGGCTGCTGGGTGCCGGTGGGGCTGATGAGGCGTGGCGGGGGTGGCGGAGGAACCGAGTCCGCTGCGGCGCCCGACACCGGAGACGTCAAACGGCCGCCGGGAGCCTCCATGGCACCCCGGCGGCCGTCCGCCTCACTCTCCGCCCTGGGCCGTACAGACTCCGGCCCGTACGGACCTCGCTCAGGCCGTACGGACGAGCCGTACAGCACCTCACGCGGACACCGCGCACCGCGCGAGGTGACGGGCGAGGCGGCGCGCATGCCCGCCCAGCGGCAGCGCCGCTCTCGGCGACACACCGCTACCGCTGCGCGGCGTCGCCGCTACTGCTTGGCGACGAAGACGTGCGAGGCGATGTCCGACTGCAGCTCGGCCGCCTCGCCGCTGCTGCCGACGAGCACGCCGCCGGCCGACTCCGTCACGCTGACCACGGCTCCGGGCTGGACTCCGGCCCGGCGCAGCGTGTACATCAGCTGGGCGTCCGTCTGGATGGGCTCGCCGATGCGGCGCACGACCACGGTCTTGCCCTCCGCGCCCGGCTCCAGCTCCAGCAGGCTCACCATCCCCGACTCCAGGAACGGATCGGCCTCGGACTGCTCGCCCAGCTCCTCCAGCCCCGGGATCGGGTTTCCGTACGGCGACTCGGTCGGGTGGTGGAGCAGCTCAAGCACGCGGCGCTCTACCGCCTCACTCATCACGTGCTCCCAGCGGCACGCCTCAGCGTGCACCTGCTCCCACTCCAGGCCGATCACGTCGACGAGCAGACACTCGGCGAGCCGGTGCTTACGCATCACGCGGGTGGCCAGGCGACGCCCCTCGTCGGTCAGCTCCAGGTGCCGGTCCCCGGCGACCGTCACCAGGCCGTCGCGCTCCATGCGCGCGACCGTCTGGCTGACCGTGGGGCCGCTCTGATCGAGCCGCTCCGCGATCCGGGCGCGCATCGGGACCACACCTTCTTCTTCGAGCTCCAGGATGGTGCGGAGATACATCTCCGTCGTGTCGATCAATCCGGACATGCGTGCCCCTCGGTGTGTCGTGCGGTGGCCCTGAACTCAATTCTGACGCATCCCACCGACAACCGTGCCGTGCCGCCCTTGTCGGAACCGCGTTCGCGTCTCCGCGGGCTATTGACAGGGCACTGGTCCAGACCGCAACGTGATCCGCGCCACGCGCGCGGAGACGGGCACGGAGACGCGCGCGTTGCCGCGAGCTCACAGCGGCGACACAGCAGTGAGACGGCAGTGACGCAGCAGTGGGACAGCAGTGAAAAGGCCGGGAAAACGCCGGAAAAACAAAGGAAAGGGCACCTCGTCGATGAGCGAGAGCACACGTCCAGTCGCCGCCAAGCTGACCGGGCAGTACTTCGACGCCGCCATCGCGCTGCTCCAGCGGGCGCGCGACGAGGAGTCCGGGCACATCGCCGAGGCCGCGGCGATGATCGCCGACACGGTGCAGGCCGACGGACGTCTCTTCGCCTTCGGAGCCGGGCACTCCTCGCTGCCCGCGCAGGACGTCGTCTACCGTGCGGGCGGCCTCGCCCTGATGAACCTGCTTCTGGTGCCCGGCGCGATCGGTGTCGATGTCATGCCCGCCACGCTCGGCAGCGCGCTCGAACGGGTCGACGGACTCGCCAGGGCCGTGCTCGACACCAGCCCCGCACGCCCCGGGGACCTCCTCTTCATCATTTCTCTCTCCGGCCGCAACTCCCTGCCCGTGGAAATGGCCATGAACGCCCGCTCTCTCGGTCTGAAGGTCATCGGCGTGACGTCGGCGGCGTACGCGGAGGAGACCACGTCGCGGCACACGTCCGGCACCTTCCTCAGGGACCACTGCGACCTCGTCATCGACAGCAAGATCGCCGTGGGGGACGCCGAGTTGACCGCTGAGGGCGTCGCCGCGCCGTTCGCGCCCGCTTCGACCGTGGTGACGAGCGCCTTGATGCAGGCCGTCCTGGCCTCGGCCGCCGGGGAACTCGCCGCGCGCGGGATCGACCCGCCGATGCTGCGGTCCGGGAACGTCGACGGGGGCCATGAGTGGAACGGCCGGGTGATGGCCGAGTACGGCGACCGGATCTTCTACCGCCACTGAGCCCTGCCCGGCTGCTGCGCCTGTCTGTTTGCCGCAGATGGCTCAGCAGCCGCGCCAGGCAGGCGTCAGCGCAGCTGCTGGGCCAGGTCGATCGCGGCGGCCACCCGTACCGCCACGTCCTCGGCGTACGCGGCGTCCGTACGGTCGAAGGCCCGGCGGCTCGGGCCGCGCAGGAAAGAGGCGACGCCCAGCGTGCGGCCTCTGCTGCGCAGCACCGCGCACAGCCCGTGCACCGTGCCGCCCGGCCACTTGCGGGCCGCCGCCCACTGCGCGCTGCCCTCCTGGTCCGTACGGCTCGCGCTGGCGCGCACCGATCCGCAGCGGTCGGCCGCCAGGAGGGCGGGGTGGCCCTCCATGTACGCCACCGGGATGCCGTCGGCCCTGGCGACCGGGACGCATGGGCCGACCCCCGCCGCCCCGGCGGGCGCCGCCACGACCCGCACCAAGGAGATCGGCGGGCCTCCCGACGGCTGCTCGAAGTCGGTACCGGAACGCGAGCGGGAGCCGGAGGCGACGCCGGGCGCGGCGCCGGAAGGGGGCGCGGACGCCGACGGCTCGGACGGCAGCGGCCCGCCGGTCCGCTGTCCGGGGGGCCGCTGTCCGGGAGGCCCCGGGACTGAGGCGGCCGTGGATGACGGCGTCGGCGACGAGGACGTGCCGGGCGGCGCATGCTGTGCGGGCTTCGGCTGCGGCTCACGCACCAGGTCGACCAGCGCGTGGTCGGCGAAGCCCGCCAGCGCGAAGTCCAGATAGACGGTGGCCGCCTCGATCGGGTCCTCGCACTCGGCCGCGGCCCGCGCCGCACGGTGCAGCTGGTTGCTGCGGAACCGCATCCGGGCGCTCTCCTGCTCCGCCCGCTTGGACTCCGTGACGTCGAGGAAGAGCCATGCCACGCCGAGCGGCACCGGCTCCTCGGCGAGCGGGGAGGCGAGCCGCAGGAAGCCGCTGCGCCAGCACCGGCGGATGGGCGGCTGCCCCAGGTCGGAGCCCTCGCCGCGCACCGTCACCCAGATCTCGGTCGGCGCGGGCGGCGGCCCCTCCGCCAGGACGTGCTGGAAGGCGCTCTCCACCTCTTCCACGCCCTGCTCAAGCAGCTCGCCCAGCGGGCGCCCGAGCAGCACGGCGCGCCCCGTACACAGGGCCTGGGCGGCGTGGCTGTTGACGACCGCGGGGCGCAGATCGGCGTCGACCAGCACCACGCCCCACGAGGCGTCGTCGAACAGCGCCTCGCTCAGCGCGATCGACCGCTCCAGGTCGATCTGCGTATGGACCTCGCTGAACGCGCAGTACACCCCGGCGGCCCGGCCGTCAGCGCCGATCACGGCGGAGGACTGCGTACGGACCAGGACCCGGCCGCCCTCCTTGGTCAGCAGGGCGAACTCGTGGACCTGCCGCCCGCCCGCCCGCATCACGCCCAGCAGCCGGGACTCCACGTCCTCGGCGTCAGCCTCCCGCACCGCCCAGTCGACGAGCCCCTGGCGGCCGACCGCCTCCTGCGCCGTCCAGCCGAGGATGCGCTCGGCCTCACGGTTCCAGTGGGTGACCGTGCCGTCGGAGTCGAAGGCGCACAGCGCGGCGTCCATGCCGTCGAGCAGCGCGGCGAGCAGGTCGGAGTCGTCACGCTCGGCCGTACCGGCTGGGTCCGGCTCGCCGGGTGAGCCCCCCGGCGAGCCACCGTCCGGATCGTCGGCCGAGGCCGACGCGTCCGCGGAATCCGTGGAACGGGCAGGGTCGGAACGTTGCGAGGCAGTCACCGGACACCCCCTGCTGGACGTGGCTGCGTGTGCCGCACGACAGGTGTGGCAAGTGCGGCACGTCGAATGCCACACAGCGAGCAATTGAACTCGAACGTGACGCGCGCCACACCGTGTTCGGCGAAATCGTTGCTTGCCGGAAATTCGGTTGTGGGTGCGCCGAGCGGTTCCTAATGTGTGGTGCACACGAGAAGGGAGGTGGTTCGGCCGATGTACAAAATCCGGACGCGTGAGGTGATTGCGGGCTAGCGTCCGCCGTCGCACAACGCTTCGCTCCGTGCTCCGCCCCTGGTGGTGCCCGGAACAAGAGGCCACGCAGCGCCGGACGCGCACACGAGAGATGTGTGCGGCTGGCCAATCCCAAGCAGTCACCCGACCCGCGGAGTCGCCGGTTCGTCCGACCGGCCCCCTCGCGCCTCACGGCGCAGGGGAACAGACCCGCGGGTCGCCTGCGTTCGCGGGCAGCCGGGGCGCGCGTACGCCCGGCCTGCGTCACGTTGACGGGCGGCGTCCCCGCCCGGCGCGCCCTTCTCCGTAGGAAGTGTCCGGCGCGTACGGCTCCACGCGCCCACTCCCCCGTACGGCTACGGACACAGCCTCTCGACGATCCAGTCGCCCTCGGCGGCACCGGCGCCGTCACCGTCACCGTTACCAGAGCCTCCCGCTTCCCCCTCCGGCGCGCCGCCGGTGACCGCCGTGATGCGCGTGTAGCGGAGCCGGTCGTGCAGCCGGTTGGCCCGGCCCTGCCAGAACTCGACCTCCCGCGCCACGACCCGGAAACCGCCCCACCCCGGCGGCACCGGAACCTGCTCGTCCGGCGGATAGCGGTGGGCCAGCTCCTCGTACATCTGGTCAAGCGCCGCGCGGGAGCCGATCATCTGGGACTGCCGGCTCGCCCACGCGCCCAGCTGGGACCCGTGCGGCCGGGTCCGGAAGTACGCCGCGGTCTCCTCCCGGCCGGTCCGCTCCGCGACGCCCGAGACGATCACCTGACGCGCCAGCGGGTGCCAGGGGAAGAGCAGCGAGACATGCGGGTTCGCGGCCAGTTCCAGGCCCTTGCGGGAGCCGTAGTTGGTGTAGAACACGAAGCCCCGCTCGTCGTAGCCCTTCAGCAGGACCGTACGGGAGCTGGGGCGCCCCGCCGCGTCCACCGTCGAGACGACCATCGCGTTGGGTTCGTGCAGCCCGCTTTCGGCCACCTCGGCGAACCAGCGGCTGAACTGCTCGTACGGAGTGGCCGCGAGGTCGGCCTCGAAGAGCCCCGCGTCGCGGTACTGCTCGCGCATGTCGGCGGGGTCGTGGACGCGCGGCGGCTGCGGGTCGGCATGAGACACGCGCACATCTTGCAGCATCGGCCAGGGGGCTGGTTCACCCTGCCCCGGCTCGCGCGCCCGTAATCCTCTTGAGTGGAAGGGGGCAGTGTGCCGCTTCTCACGCTTCCCCGCAGGTGGTGAACCCGCCAAAATCATCTACGGGCCCACTGTGGGCTCCGGATACCAACGGCTATCGTTGCCGGTTCTGCACTGAGCCGCACCACACACCTTCCCGGGTCTGACTCCGCAGGCGGCTGGACGACCACCACGCCGCGCGGGGAACGGCACCGGGGCAACCGGCATGGACCGCGAGCCGCGCCACGCGGCCGTGTAACCGTCCCGGGCCTTCAGACCTTGACAACTTGGTCACAAGCCGTTTTGTCGACCACATCCAGAGGAGCCGCCTGATGTCCGACTTCGTACCCGGACTTGAAGGAGTCGTCGCGTTCGAAACGGAGATCGCCGAACCCGACAAGGAAGGCGGCGCCCTCCGCTACCGGGGTGTGGATATCGAGGAGCTGGTGGGCAACGTCTCGTTCGGGAACGTGTGGGGCCTGCTGGTGGACGGCGCGTTCAACCCCGGTCTGCCGCCCGCCGAGCCGTTCCCGATCCCGGTGCACTCCGGTGACATCCGCGTCGACGTCCAGTCCGCGCTCGCCATGCTGGCGCCCGTGTGGGGCCTGAAACCGCTGCTCGACATCGACGAGGCCACGGCCCGCGAAGACCTCGCACGTGCCGCCGTCATGGCGCTGTCGTACGTCGCGCAGTCGGCTCGCGGCCAGGGCCTGCCGATGGTCCCGCAGAAGGAGATCGACAAGGCGGAGACCGTCGTTGAGCGGTTCATGAAGCGCTGGCGGGGCGAGCCCGACCCCAAGCACGTCGCCGCTGTCGACGCGTACTGGACATCGGCCGCCGAGCACGGGATGAACGCCTCCACGTTCACCGCCCGCGTCATCGCCTCCACCGGCGCCGACGTCGCCGCCGCCCTGTCCGGTGCCGTCGGCGCGATGTCGGGCCCGCTGCACGGTGGTGCGCCGTCCCGCGTCCTCGGCATGATCGAGGAGATCGAGCGCACCGGCGACGCGACGGCCTACGTCAAGCAGACCCTCGACCGGGGCGAGCGGATGATGGGCTTCGGGCACCGCGTGTACCGCGCCGAGGACCCGCGCGCGCGTGTGCTGCGCCGTACGGCCAAGGAGCTGGGCGCGCCGCGCTTCGAGGTCGCCGAGGCCCTGGAGAAGGCCGCTCTCGAAGAGCTGCACGCGCGCCGCCCCGACCGGGTGCTGGCGACGAACGTGGAGTTCTGGGCGGCCATCGTGCTGGACTTCGCCGAGGTCCCCGCGCACATGTTCACCTCGATGTTCACCTGTGCCCGCACGGCCGGGTGGAGCGCGCACATCCTGGAGCAGAAGCGCACCGGCCGCCTGGTCCGGCCGTCCGCGACGTACGTCGGACCCAGCTCGCGCAGCCCGCGCGACATCGTCGGTTACGCCGACATCGGCCGCTGAAACGCCCGCCTGGCGCTCACGCCGGGCGGTGAGAGTCCGCTTGTGACACCAGGGCGGCGCACGGCCACGTGCGCCGCCCTGGTGCGTACGCCGTGGCCGGTTGCGGCTGGTCGCGGTGCGCGTTCCGCATGTGGGGCGCCGGGGGGCTCGTGCCCTACGTCAGAACCTCGTGGACCAGCCGCGCCCACTGGGTGACCACCCGTTCGCGGCGTGGCGCGTCGTCGGTCAGCAGGTTGGCGAGGCCGAGGCCGCGCGCCATGTCGAGGAGGCCCTGCACGGTCTCCCGCACTCCCGGGACGCTCTCGTCGGCGCCGAGCAGCTCCACCGCCATCCGGTGGCTCTCCCGGCCGATGCGCGCCTCCAGGGCCTTCACGCGGATTCCCAGCTGCGGCTCGTTCGAGGCCGCGACCCACAGTTGCAGCGCCGCCCGGAACAACGGTCCCGTGTAGAGGCTGATGAGCGCGTCGACCACCGCGTGCGTACGCTCGGGACCGTCCCGGTCCGGGGAGTTCACCGCATCCTTCAGCAGCCCACGCATGGCGGCCGAACGCTCCTCCGCCACCTGCTCGACGGCGGCGGTGAACAGGTCCTCCCGGGTGGGGAAGTGGTGCTGCGCCGCCCCGCGCGAGACCCCCGCCCGCTCCGCGACGACGGAGACCGTCGAGCCCGCCCAGCCGTGTTCGCACAGGCAGGCGACGGCGGCCTCAAGCAGCCGTTGCCTGGTCGCGCGGCTGCGGTCCTGCTTGGGGTCGCGCAGCGCGGGGCGCGCGGTCAACGCGACGCCCCCGCCGGGCGCCCGGCGCCCAGCGCCCACGCCGGGTCGCGCCGCTCCAGGAAGGCCGTCATGCCCTCCCGTGCCTCCTCGGAACCGAACAGCCGCGCCGACTGCTCGGCCAGCGCCTCGGTGTCCCGGTCGAAGGCCCGCAGCACCTCGGCGGTGACGAGCCGCTTGGACTCGGCGAGCCCCTGCGGGGAGCCGCGCCGCAGCCCGTCGAGGACCGGCGCCAGCGCCTCGTCCGGGTCCCCGGCGAGGGTGACCAGGCCGATACGGGCCGCCTCGGCCGCGTCGAACCGTTCGCCCGTCAGGTAGTAGCGGCTCGCCGCCCGCGCGTCGATACGGGGCAGCAGCGGCATCGAGATGACGGCGGGCGCCAAGCCGAGCCTGGCCTCGGTGAAGGCGAAGCTCGCGCCCTCCCCCGCCGCTGAGATGTCACACGCGCCCAGCAGCCCGAGGCCCCCGGCCCGTACGTGCCCGGTGACCCGGGCGACGACGGGCACGGGCAGCTCCACGATGGTGCGCATCAGCCGGGCGAGGCCCAGCGGACCGGCGACCGGCGCGGTGCCCGAGGCGGCGTCGGCGGCCGCCGACGCCGCCTCGCTGAGGTCGGCGCCCGCGCAGAACGTGTTGCCGGTGTGCGTCAGCAGCACGGCACGGGTACCGGCATCTTCGACGGCGGCGGCCAGACCGGCCAGCAGCTCGGTCACCAGGCGGGCCGACAGGGCGTTGCGGTTGTGGGGCGAATCGAGGGTGAGCGTCGTGATGCCACGCTCGGCGGAACGCCGTACGAGGGGCGCGGCGGCCTTCGTGCCGCCGTCCGCCGCCACCGCCGCCTTGTCTGCCTCGTCACTCGTCCCGTCACGTGTTCCGTCGCTCGTCCCGTCACGTGTTCCGTCGCTCGTCCCGTCAGGCACGTCGGTCATCGGGCCGCCGGCCTCCTCTCTGTCCGTCCTGAACGTCCTGTCCGTCCTGTGCGTCCTGTGTCCGCACGTCCTGTGCCGGTGCCCGGAGCGGTCAGTACGACTTCGGGAGGCCGAGCGAGGTGTGCGACACGAAGTTGAGGATCATCTCCCGGCTGACCGGGGCGATCCGGGCCACGCGCGCGCCCGTGATCAGCGAGGCGAGCCCGTACTCGGTCGCGAGGCCGTTGCCCCCCAACGTGTGCACGGCCTGGTCGACGGCCTTGACGGTCGCCTCCCCTGCCGCGTACTTCGCCATGTTGGCCGCCTCTCCGGCCCCCATGTCGTCGCCCGCATCGTAAAGGAAGGCGGCTTTCTGCATCATCAGCCGAGCCAACTCCAGTTCGATGTGCGACTGCGCGAGTGGGTGGGCGATGGCCTGGTGGGCGCCGATCGGGGTCTTCCACACCTGCCGCGTGTTGGCGTAGTCGACGGCCCTGGCGATGGCGTAGCGGCCCATGCCGAGACCGAAGGCGGCGGTCATGATGCGTTCCGGGTTGAGCCCGGCGAACAGCTGGAGGAGTCCGGCGTCCTCGTCGCCGACCAGTGCCTCCGCGGGCAACCGCACATCGTCGATGGTCAGCTCGAACTGCTTCTCCGGGGCGGACACCTCCATCGGGATCTGCCGGTAGGAGAAGCCGGGGGTCTCCCGGTCCACGATGAACAGGCACGGCTTGAGCTTGCCGGTGCGGGAGTCCTCGGTACGGCCGACGATGAGGGTCGCGTCGGCGATGTCCACGCCGGAGATGAAGACCTTGCGGCCGCTGAGCACCCAGTCCGACCCGGCTCCGTCCGACCCGGCTCCGGATGCCGAGTCCCTGCGGGCGGTTGTCGTGATGCGGTGCGAGTTCGAGCCTGCCTCGGGCTCGGTGATGCCGAACGCCATCTTGCGGGTGCCGTCGGCGAGACCCGGCAGCCACTTCCGCTTCTGCTCCTCGGTACCGAAGCGGGCGATGACGGTGCCGCAGATGGCGGGCGACACGACCATCATGAGCAGCGGGCAGCCCGCGGCGCCCAGCTCTTCGAGGACGATGGACAGTTCGGATATGCCACCGCCGCCACCGCCGTACTCCTCGGGGAGGTTCACCCCGAGGTAGCCGAGCTTGCCCGCCTCGGCCCACAGCTCGTCGGTGTGCTTGCCCTCGCGGACGACGGTGGCCATGTAGTCACGGCCGTACCGCGCACCGAGCGCCGCCACGGCCTCGCGCAGCGCGCGGTGTTCCTCGGACTCGATCAGGGGGTTCGACATGTGTGGGCTCCTTCTCAGTGGGGCGGGGCAGGGCGGGGCGGGGCGGTCGCGCTTCGCGCGACGTCGGGGTCGTCCGGTGTTGCGGTGGTGTGGTCGGGGGTCGGCGCCGAGGGCTCCGAGGGGGCGCGGGACCGGATATTTACGGCCCGGTGCCCCGATGCGAGGAGTTGGCCTCTCGTTGGCCACAAATATCCGATAGCGTCCCGACCCCCTCTGCGCCCTCGACACCTCCCGCGCGCGTCGGCCGAGCCGGTCCGTCCCTCCTCTTTCTCCGTCCCCCTCTCTCCGTCCCCCTCGCCTTTCGTCCGCGTCGAGGTCCGTGTCGATATTCGGGTCGGGGTCCGGGTCGGGTCGGAGTCCGGGGGCCACCACGCGCGGTCACGGTGTCCCGACCGTCACGGTGTCCCGACGGTCACCGTGACCGTGACCCGACCGTCAGGGTGTGCCGACGATCACCGTGACCCGTCCGTCACTGCGGTGACTCACACACTCACAACGGCCAGCAGTGCGCCGACTTCGACTTGCTGGCCGGGGGTGACGTCCAGCGTGGTGAGGGTTCCTGAGGACGGGGCGGTGATCTTGTGTTCCATCTTCATGGCCTCCAGCCAGAGCAGCGGCTGGCCGGCCGCTACGGGGTCGCCGACGGTGATGTCGGCGACGCGGATGACCGTGCCGGGCATGGGGGCGAGCAGTGAACCCGGTTCGGTGCGGGCGGTCGGGTCCGGGAAGCGTGGGAGCCGGGTGAGGGCGTACGAGGCGGTGGCCTGGGTGATGGAACCGCCCAGGGGTGGTGCGTCCACGTAGGTGGTGCCGTCGTCGTACGCCGCGACCTCGAACGTCCGCCGTACGCCGCCCGTTTCGAGGACGACCCGGGACCGTGTCGCGCTGAGCAGGCATACGTCCGGCAGTCCGTCGGCGGTGAGGCCGTCCCTGGTCAGGCGGTAGCGGACGTCGTGCTCGGTGCCGTCCGGCTCGCTGCGGTATGTCGTGGACTGCGGCTGGGAGGGAACGTTGCGGAAGCCGCCGAACCGTGAGCGGCCGCACGCGTCGGCCAGGGCTGCGGCGAGGGCGGCCAGCGGCGCCTCGTCCGCGTCCGGGGTGGTGGTGAGCGCGTCGAGGTGGCGGTCGTAGAAGCCGGTGTCGAGGCGGGCCGCCACGAAGTCCGGGTGGCGCAGGGACCGTACGAGCAGGCTTCGGTTGGTTACCGGGCCGTGGACCTGGGCGCGTTCAAGAGCGTGCGCGAGGCGGCGGATGGACTCAGTGCGGGTGGGTGCCCAGGCGATCACCTTGGCCAGCATCGGGTCGTAGTGGACACCGATGGTGTCCCCGTCACCGAACCCGGAGTCAACGCGCAGTCCCGCACTACCGCCCCCCTCCCCAGAACGGACCGCAGACGACGACGGACGCGCGGCGGGGCCGGAGGGGGAGGGTTCTGGACGCTGACGTGTATGTGTGGCGCCTGTGTCGGGGTTCGCTTCTCGGAAGGGGCCGAGGGCGCCGTGAATATGCGGTCCAGGACCCTCCCCCGCGGGTCCCGACGCACCCACCCACCCAGCCGCCTCGGCCCCCCGCACCCGAAGCCTGCGCAGTACCCCCGTCTGTGGCTGCCACCCCCTGGCCGGGTCCTCCGCGTACAGCCGGGCCTCTACGGCGTGACCGTTCGGTTCCGGCGGATCAGCGGGCAGGGCCGCGCCCTCGGCGACGCTGAGCTGGAGGGCGACCAGGTCCACGCCGTAGACGCATTCCGTGACCGGGTGCTCGACCTGGAGACGCGTGTTCATCTCCAGGAAGTAGCCGCGCCCTTCGGGCGAGAGCAGGAACTCGACGGTCCCCGCGCCCTGGTAGCCGATGGCGCGGGCGGCCTCGGCGGCCGCCTCGTGCAGGGTGTGCCTGAGGTCGTCGCCCAGGCCGGGCGCGGGCGCCTCCTCGATGACCTTCTGGTGGCGCCGCTGGAGGGAGCAGTCGCGGGTGCCGAGTGCCCACACCGTGCCGTGCGCGTCGGCGAGCACCTGCACCTCGACGTGCCGCCCCGCCTCCACGTACGGCTCGACGAAGACCTCCCCGTCACCGAAGGCCGAGACCGCCTCGGCGCTCGCGGCGGCCACCTCGTCGGCCAGCGCGCCGAGTTCGCGGACCAGCCGCATGCCCCGGCCGCCGCCGCCCGACGCCGCCTTGACCAGCAGGGGCAGATCGGCGGCTGTGGCGTCCTCGGGCCGTACGGGAGCCAGCAGCGGCACCCCGGCGCCGCCCATGATCTCCTTCGCACGGGTCTTGGAGGCCATGGCCTCGATCACCGCGGGCGGCGGCCCTATCCAGGTCAGCCCGGCGTCGATGACGGCGCGTGCGAATCCGGCGTTCTCGGACAGGAAGCCGTAGCCGGGGTGTACGGCGTCCGCTCCGGCGGCGAGAGCTGCCTTCACGATGAGGTCGCCGCGCAGATACGTGTCGGCGGGCGCGTTGCCGGGGAGGCGTACGGCGGCGTCCGCCTCGCGGACGTGCAGCGCGTCCGCGTCGGCGTCGGAGTGCACGGCGACGGTGGCGATGCCGAGGTCGCGGCAGGTACGGAAGACGCGGCAGGCGATCTCGCCACGGTTCGCGACGAGGAGGGAGCTGATCATCTATGCCTCACATCCGGAAGACGCCGAAGCCGCCGCGCGCGCCCTCGACCGGTGCGTTGTGGATGGCCGACAGGCACATGCCGAGGACGGTGCGGGTGTCGCGCGGGTCGATGACACCGTCGTCGTACAGCCGCCCCGACAGGAACATCGGCAGCGACTCGGACTCGATCTGCTGCTCCACCATGGCGCGCAGCCCTGCGTCGGCCTCGTCGTCGTAGGGCTGGCCCTTGGCGGCGGCGGAGGCGCGGGCGACGATGGACAGCACCCCCGCGAGCTGCTGGGGGCCCATGACGGCCGACTTGGCGCTGGGCCAGGCGAAGAGGAAGCGGGGGTCGTACGCACGCCCGCACATGCCGTAGTGACCGGCGCCGTACGAGGCCCCCATGAGGACCGAGAGGTGCGGGACCTTCGAGTTGGAGACGGCGTTGATCATCATCGCGCCGTGTTTGATGATGCCTCCCTGCTCGTACTCCTTGCCGACCATGTAGCCGGTGGTGTTGTGCAGGAAGATCAGCGGGATGTCGCGCTGGTTGGCCAGCTGGATGAACTGGGCGGCCTTCTGGGACTCCGCGCTGAACAGCACGCCCTGGGCGTTGGCGAGGATGCCGACCGGGTAGCCGTGCAGCCGGGCCCAGCCGGTCGCCAGGCTCGCCCCGTACAGCGGTTTGAACTCGTCGAAGTCGGAGCCGTCGACGACGCGGGCGATGACCTCGCGCGGATCGAAGGGGGCCTTCAGGTCCCCGGGGACGATGCCGAGGAGTTCGTCCTCGTCGTGGAGGGGAGCCAGTGCGGTATGCGCGCCGCCGGGGTCGGGGTGCGCCTTGGTCCAGTTCAGGCGGGCGACGACCCGGCGTGCCTGGCGCAAGGCGTCCAGTTCGTCGACGGCGAAGTAGTCGGCCAGCCCGGAGGTGCGGGCGTGCATCTCGGCGCCGCCCAGCGACTCGTCGTCGCTCTCCTCGCCGGTGGCCATCTTCACCAGCGGCGGCCCGCCGAGGAAGACCTTCGCGCGTTCCTTGACCATGATCGTGTGATCGGACATGCCGGGGACGTACGCGCCTCCGGCGGTGGAGTTGCCGAAGACGACGGCGAGGGTGGGGATTCCGGCGGCGGACAGCCGGGTGATGTCCCTGAACAGCGCCCCGCCCGGGATGAAGATCTCCTTCTGGGAGGGGAGGTCCGCGCCGCCCGACTCGACGAGGGCGACGCAGGGCAGCCGGTTCGCGTACGCGATCTCGTTGGCCCGCAGCGCCTTCTTCAGCGTCCACGGGTTGCTCGCCCCGCCGCGCACCGTGGGGTCGTTGGCGGTCACCAGGCACTCCACGCCCTCGATGACCCCGATGCCGGTGACGAGCGCCGCGCCCACCGCGTAGTCGCTGCCCCAGGCGGCGAGCGGGGACAGTTCGAGGAAGGGCGTGTCGGGGTCGAGGAGGAGTTCGACGCGCTCGCGGGCCAGGAGCTTGCCCCGGCCCCGGTGGCGCTTGACGTACTTCTCACCGCCCCCGGCGATGGCCTTGCCGTGTTCGGCTTCGACGGCGGCGAGCTTGCCGAGCATCGCCTCTCTGTTGGCGGCGTACTCGGCACTCGCCGTGTCGAGCGCCGACGCGAGGACGGTCACAACAGCACCTCCGGTATGTCCAGTTGCCGGGCGCGCAGCCATTCGCCGACGGCCTTGGCCTGCGGATCGAATCGGGCCTGCGCCGCGACGCCCTCGCCGAGCAGTCCTTCGACGAGGAAGTTGAGCGCCCGCAGCCGTGGCAACGGATGCCGGGTGACGCTCAAGTGGGCGGTTTCCGGCAGTAGTTCGCGGAATGTGGCGGTGGTGAGCTCGTGGGCGAGCCAGCGCCATGCCTCGTCGGTCCGCGCCCATACGCCGACGTTGGCGCTGCCGCCCTTGTCGCCGCTGCGGGCCCCGGCGATCAGGCCGAGCGGGGCGCGCCGGGTGGGCAGGCTGTCCGGCAGCGGTTCGGGGAGGGGCGGGGGTTCGACGTCGGCGAGTTCGCGGGTGGCCGCGGGCGGGGCGATGGGCAGCCGCTGCCCGTCGGGGAGCACGGCCGTGTGCGGCACGCTGTCGGCGGGCACGTACACCGCTTCGAACACGCCGTACGGGGCGCCCTTGGCGGGCGGCGCTGTCACGTGGAAGCCGGGGTAGCTGGCGAGGGCCAGCTCGATGGCGGCGGCGCTGAGCGTGCGCCCCACCGTGTCCGCCTCCGGGTCGCGCACGACGAGCCGCAGCAGGGCGCTGGCCTCCTCCTGGACGGCGGCGTCGGCCCGGTCGGTACGGGCCAGCGTCCACCGGACCTCGGCGGGCCGCTTGCCCTCCAGCGCGTCCTCGACCTGCTGCCGTACGAGAGCGGCCTTGGCGTCGATGTCGAGCCCGGTCAGCACGAAGGTGACCTCGTTGCGCCAGCCGCCGAGCCGGGTCAGCCCCGCCTTGAGGGCGGGCGGCGGTGCCTCGCCGCGCACCCCGGCGATCCGCACCCGGTCCTGGCCCTCCTGGGCCAGCGTCACGGTGTCGAGCCGGGCGGTGACGTCGGGCCCGGCGTAGCGCGCGCCTTGCGTCTCGTACAGCAGCTGGGCGGTGACGGTCTCGGTGGTGACGGCGCCGCCGGTGCCGGGGTGCTTGGTGATGACGGCCGAGCCGTCGGCGTGGAGCTCCGCCAGCGGGAAGCCGGGGCGGCGTGTGTCGTGCTCGGTGAAGAAGGAGTAGTTGCCGCCGGTGGCCTGCGCCCCGCACTCCAGGACGTGCCCGGCGACCACGGCCCCGGCGAGGACGTCCCAGTCGTCGGCCGCCCAGCCGAAGTGCGCGGCGGCGGGTCCGGTGACCAGCGCGGCGTCGGTGACCCGCCCGGTGATCACGACGTCGGCGCCGCCGCGCAGGCAGGCGGCGATGCCCGCGCCGCCGAGGTAGGCGTTGGCGGTGAGGGCGCCCTCGCCCCATCCCTCACGCTGGGCGCGGGCCAGCACGTCGTCACCCTCGACGTGCGCGACCCGCACCGGCACCCCGACGCGCTCGGCCAGCTCCCGTACGGCGTCGGCGAGGGCGGCGGGGTTGAGGCCGCCCGCGTTGGTCACGATCCGCACCCCGCGCTCGACGGCGAGCCCGAGCCCTTCCTCCAGCTGGCGCAGGAAGGTCTTGGCGTAGCCGCGCCCCGGGTCCCCCAGCCGGTCGCGGCCGAGGATGAGCATGGTCAGCTCGGCGAGGTAGTCGCCGGTGAGCACGTCGAGCGGGCCGCCGGTCAGCATGTCGTGTACGGCGTCGAACCGGTCGCCGTAGAAGCCGGAGGCGTTACCGATCCGCAGCGGCGGCGCGGTGGCGCGCCGTGCGGGGCCGTCCGGGCTTCCGCCCGAGGCTGGCAGCACGGTCACGCGCCCTCCTCCTCGGACCTCAGCGCGGCCCGGCTCGCGGCTGTGCCTGTCGCTGCGCCTGCGGCTGTGGCTGCGGCTGTGGCTGCGCCTGTGCCCGTGGTCGGCGGTGCTGGCGGAGGTGCCGCGTGCGCTCCGGCGCCCATGGGGCGCCCCGTCGCCTCGCGTCCCGCGCCGGGTGGGCCCGCGAACGCCTGGGCGAGGGAGAGCCACCGGTCGGCGTCGCCGCCCTCGGCGCGTACCGCCAGGTCATCGCGGTGGGCCCGCTGCGTGACCAGCAGGCAGAAGTCAAGCGCGGGGCCAGTGACGCGCTGTGCGGCGTCGGGCGGCCCGTACGCCCACAGCTCGCCGTCCGGCGCGGTCAGCTCGATCCGGAACTCCTCGGCTGGTGGCGGCAGCTCCCGTGCCGCGTAGGAGTAGTTCCGCGCCCGTACGCCGATCCGCGCCACATGCCGCAGCCGGGCCGTCGGCTCCCGGCGTACGCCGAGGGTGTCAGCGATGTCCTGCCCGTGCGCCCAGGTCTCCATCAGCCGCCCGGTCGCCACCGAGGCGACGCTCATCGGCGGCCCGTACCAGGGCAGCTTCGCGCCCTCCGGCTGCTCGGCGAGAAGCCGGAGCAGGGCGGCCCGGCCCGCGCGCCAGCGGCTGAGGAGTTCGGCGGGCGGCAGCGCCGCACCGGCTTCGGCCCCCTCGTCGACGAAGCGCCCGGGGGCCCGCATCGCCTTCTCCACCTCCAGCGCGAAGGCCGCCGGGTCGGTGGCGGACTCGGCCGCGCGGTCGTCGGTCCAGGCCAGGTGGGCGATCTGGTGCGCGATGGTCCATCCGGCGGCGGGCGTCGGACTGGCCCACTGGTCCGGCGTGAGCCCGGCCACCAGTGCGTCCAGTTCGTCCCCTTCGGCCCGCAGATCGTCGCGTACGGCTGCGCTGTCGGCCATGGTGCGGCTCCCCTCGTCGGCTGTTGAGCTCGTACGGTACGGACTGGGCGTACGGGCAAAGGCATTGACGGGCCAACAGACTTGACAGCCAGGCCCGTTGAGCCGCTCGCCGGTTCGAGAGTGGCAGCGCGGCGCAAAACAAGCAAGCGTGATTGCATTTATTTTTGGGCCGCAGCTCTTGTACCTACTGGTACGCACAGGCCCGCGCCCCCACGACGCGCCAAGACCGACCGGGGCCCGACCAGGGCTTGCCGAAAGAATCCGGTCGGCATAGTGAGCCGGATAACAGCAGGTGGGACCGGGAGCACGGCGCACAGTCAGCGCGCAACCCCGCGTAAACACGCCAACTTCCCGACCACAACGCCGCGTTAACGCCGTTCGTTACGGAAATCCGCAGGTCAGTGCGGCCTTGTGGAGGCCCGGACTTGCCGGTTCGCCACTCGCCGGAAACGAGACGTTAATCTTGTCGCCGCCGCGTTGGCGGCTATCGCGATATACGCTGATCGTCCTGGGTGAGAGCCGTGGAGGCCCCTTACCGATGTGGGGGCCCGTAGTTCAGATGCCGACCAAGTCGGCCTCAAACTAGGTGGAGCAGTGGTGCGGAACAGGACGGTCCGAGGGGTGCTGGCGACTGTGGTCGTCGCGCTGCTGGCCATGCTGCTCAGCGCGCACGCCGCCCAGGCGAACGAACCCGCGTCGGCGCAGCCGCGGGGTGCCGCGGTGGCCGTGGAAGCCCCACGGCTGTGCGAGGACTCGCCTCGGCCGGAGGAGAAACCCGCCCGGTCGGGGGCCTGTGTGCGGCATGGGGTCACCCAGTCCTCGCCGCTGAAGGCGAGGCAGGCGAAGGCGCCCCTCGTCGTCACCACCACGCGCCCCGCCTCGGCGGGGGCGGGCGGGCCGAACTGCCCGTCACATGGCCAGCGGAGGCAGCACAGTGCGGTGCTGCCCAGCATGCTGCAAGTCCTGCGCTGCTGACCTCAACCGGCGAACGACCGCCGGACTGGTCGGCAGCACCGACCACACCGGGCCTTCCCTGTCAGAACCGGTCCCATCCGACCAACTGGCGAGCCGACACCGTCGGCCCGCCATGACGTCATCTACGGACCAGGTTCCGACCGGCCCGGCCGACCCCAGCGCCCCCTGAGCCACCGAGCCCCCTCCCGAGCACCCTGTGCACCGCCCCGCGCCACGGACACGCCACCGCGTGCCTCAAGTGGCGCCGCGCGCCCCACCACAGGCGCGGTGTCGATCCCGCACGATGGCCATACCCCGGCCGTCGCTCCGGCTGATTCGCCGGGCCCCTTCGTCGTGCGCCGCCCGACCGGGCACGCGCGGTCACCTCACCCTCTCCTCCCGCTCGGGCGGGTCGCTCGGTGTCCCCTATCCCTGACGTCCAGCTGTACCGATGCGCACCCTCATACAGCGCAGGAGGCAACTGACATGAAATCCCTCATCGATCACGCCCGTACCTTCCGCCACCGCGCCGAGCAGCGCGGCGAGCAACTGGGCTCGCTGGCCGCCGGGCAGTCGCCCGAGGCCCTGTTCATCACGTGTTCCGACTCACGTGTCGTCCCGTCCCTGATCACCGGCGCCCGCCCGGGCAACCTCTTCGAGCTGCGTACGGCGGGCAACATCGTCCCCGAGTACCGGCCCGAGCGGCCCAGCGGCGAGACAGCCACCATCGAGTACGCCGTGGAGGTGCTCGGCGTCGCCGACATCATCGTCTGCGGCCACTCGCACTGCGGCGCTGTCGGAGCGCTGGTCCGGAACGAGGACCTCGCCACCGTCCCCGCCGTCTCCGGCTGGCTCGCGCACGCCTCTTCGCCCCTGATAAGCCCCGACGGACCGCTGGACGTGCGGACTCTGGACGCCGACATCGCGCAGCCGGTGCAGGCCCATGTCCTGGCCCAGTTGGAGCGGCTGCGCGACTACCCCTGCGTCGCCAGACGGTTGGCCGAAGGGCGGCTGGGGCTGCACGGCTGGTTCTACGAAGTCCACACCGGCGCCGTGCTCGCGCACCAGCCGCCCGCCGACGCCTTCCTGCCGCTGTGACCGGCACGGCACCCGCACCCGTGCCCGCTGACCCCACCAGCCCCCGCACCACCCGAACCGCATCGCGAGGACATCATGCGCCCCTCTGCCCTCACCCTGCGGCGTGACTTCGCCGCCTCCGTCGTCGTCTTCCTGGTCGCCCTGCCGCTGTGCGTGGGCGTGGCGGTCGCCTCGGGCGTCCCCGCCGAGGTAGGTCTGATCACCGGCATCGTCGGAGGCATCGTCACCGGCCTGCTCCCCGGCAGCAGCCTCCAGGTCAGCGGTCCGGCGGCCGGGCTGACCGTCCTCGTCTACGAGGCCGTGGAGACCTACGGGCTCGCCGCACTCGGCGTCATCGTGCTGGCGGCCGGGCTGCTGCAACTGCTGCTCGGCGCGCTGCGCTGCGGCCGCTGGTTCCGGGCCATCTCCGTGTCCGTCGTGGAGGGCATGCTCGCCGGGATCGGCCTGGTCATCATCGCCGGGCAGCTGTACTCCATGGCGGATGTGACCGCGCCCAAGACCGGCATCGAGAAGATCACCGGCCTGCCCGGGCTCATCGGCGACATCGCCGGGTCCAGCGACACCTTGTGGGCCTTCGCGATCGGCGCCGGATCGCTCGTACTGCTGCTGGTGTGGCCGGTGCTGCCCGCGCAGGTCCGCGTGGTGCCCGGCGCGCTGGCCGCCGTGCTCCTGGCCACCGCCGCCACCGCCCTCGCCGACCTGCCCGTGCACAAGGTCGAGGTGCAGGGGCTGCTGGACTCGGTCAACGTGCCGGGGACGGGCGACTTCGCGGACCTGGGGCAGATCAGCCTGATAGGCACCGTGCTCGCCTTCACGCTGATCGCCTCCGCCGAGAGCCTGTTCAGCGCGGCGGCCGTCGACCGGCTGCACGACGGTCCGCGCACCGACTACGACAAGGAGCTGATGGCCCAGGGCGCGGGCAACGCCCTCTGCGGGGTGCTCGGCGCCCTGCCGATGACAGCGGTCATCGTCCGCAGCTCGGCCAACGTCCAGGCCGGGGCCGTCACGAAGGCGTCCCGTGTGCTGCACGGCGTGTGGCTGCTGCTGTTCGCCGCCCTGCTGCCCGCCGTCCTCGGTCTCATCCCGGTGGCCGCTCTCGCCGGAGTCCTCGTCCACGCGGGGTGGAAGCTGCTGCCGGTCAAGCATGTGGTTCCGCTGTGGCGCGAGCACCGGGGTGAGGCGGTCATCCTCGGGGTCACCGCCGTCGCGATCGTCACCGTGAACATGTTCGAGGGCGTCCTGATCGGCCTGGCGCTGTCCATCATCAAGACCGCGTGGGAGACCTCGCACATCCACAGCAAGGTCACCGACGCCGGGAGCGGGCCCATCCACGTCGCGCTCTCCGGCAACGCCACCTTCCTCCGGCTGCCGAAGATGCTGGACACCCTGGAGGGACTGCCCAAGGACCGGCCCATCGAGCTGGACCTGACGGGCCTGCGCCACCTCGACCACGCGTGCAGCACGGCCCTCACCAACTGGGCCGAGCGGCACAACGACGAGGACACCGTGCCGGTACGGATCTCCACGGCGGCAGGCGTGTGAGGCACCCCGCGGGCGTGTGAGGCGCCCCGCAGCCGAACAGCCCGCCTGAGCGACGGGGGCTGACGGCACGTCGGGGCTGCATGAATGACGGGAGCCACCCGGTCCGGACGGACCGGGTGGCTTCGTCGTGTCCGCGCGGCGCGTGGCGGCGGGGTCAGCGGCGGCCGGGAGCGGCCTCGGCGGCGCGGGTTCGCGCCAGGTCCGGCCCCTACGGACTCAGGAGCGGACTCAGGAGCCTGCCGGTCCCCCTGACGCGGCTCGCAGCCCTTCCGCCAGCACCTCGGCCAGGTGGCGGCCGCGCACGCCCGAGAGCTGGTCCAGCTGCGTACGGCACGAATAGCCGTCGGCCAGCACCTCGGCGTCCGGCGCCCGGTCCCGTACGGAAGGCAGCAGCCGCTCCTCCGCGCACGCCACCGACAGCTCGTAATGGCCCGCCTCGAAACCGAAGTTGCCCGCCAGGCCGCAGCAGCCACCGCTGAGTTCGCCGCTGAGCCCGGCCCGTTCGCGCAGTTTCCGCTCGGCCTCTTCGCCAAGGACGGCGTGCTGGTGGCAGTGGGTCTGGCCGACCACGGGCCGGTCCAGGCGGGGCGGCCGCCAGTCGGGCGCGTACTGGTCGAGAGCCTGCGCGAAGGTCCGTACGGACGCGGCGAGCCGGGCGGCGCGCGGGTCGTCGGCGCCGGTCAGCTCCGGGAGGTCGGACTGGAGGGTGGCCGCGCAGCTCGGCTCAAGGACGACGATGGGCAAACCCGCGTCCAGGGCGGGCTCGATGATGTCCAGGGTGCGCCGCATGACCTTGCGGGCATGGTCGAGCTGCCCGGTGGAGACCCAGGTCAGGCCGCAGCACACCGCGTTCCTTGTGCCGCCGGGTGCGCCACCTGGCGGGACGACGGCGCGCAGCCCGGCCGCCTCAAGAACGGCGACGGCGGCCCGGCCGACCGAGGGTGCGAGATAGTTCGTGAAGGTGTCGGGCCACAGGACGACGGTCTGCCGCCCCTCCTCCGCCCCCGCGCGCGCGTCCGCCCCGCCGTGCCTCGGGCGCCGTGGGAGTGGCTGCCCCTCCGCCCCCGCGCGCGCGTCCGCCCGCACGCGCGCGCGCCACCAGCGGGTGAACGGCTCGGGGGCGAGCTCAGGGATCACGCGCTCCGGGGCGATGCCGCCAACCCGCTTGGCCAGCGCGGCGAGCGGCGCCAGCCGGGCCGCCAGGTTCGCCGCCGGGGCCAGCCGCAGCGCCGCCGTGCCGCGCAGCCACACCGGCAGCCAGCCCATCGCGTAGTGCGCCGCGGGGCGCACCCGCCCCTCGTAGTGGTGGTGCAGGAACTCCGCCTTGTACGTGGCCATGTCGACGCCGACGGGGCAGTCGGTGCGGCAGCCCTTGCAGGACAGGCACAGGTCGAGTGCTTCGCGGACCTCCTCGGAGCGCCAGCCGTCCTCGATGACCTCGCCCGCCAGCATCTCGTGCAGCAGCCGGGCCCGGCCCCGCGTCGAGTGCCGCTCCTCGCCTGTCACGCGGTACGAGGGGCACATCACCCCGGCCCCGGAGGCGGTGGTGGTACGGCATTTGGCGACGCCCACGCAGCGCCGTACGGCCGCCGAGAAGTCGCCGCCGTCCTCCGGGTAGCCGAACTCGACGTCGACGGGCTGCTTCGGCAGCACCGCGAAGCGCAGGTTCTCGTCCATCCGGTGCGGCCTGGCGAGCATGCCGGGGTTCATGCCACTCGCCGGGTCCCACAGGTCCTTGAAGCGTTCGAAGAGGGTGACCAGTTCCGGCCCGTACATCTTCGGGAGCAGCTCGGCGCGCGCCTGCCCGTCGCCGTGTTCACCGGACAGCGAGCCGCCGTGGGCGACGACGAGCCCGGCGAGGTCGCGGGAGAAGTCCCGGAAGCGCGCGATGCCCGGCGCGGTGAGCAGATCGAAGTCGATGCGTACGTGGATACAGCCGTCGCCGAAGTGCCCGTACGGCGTGCCGCGCAGCCCGTGCTGGCCGAGCAACGCGCGGAAGTCCCGCAGATAAGGGCCGAGCCGCGCGGGCGGCACGGCGCAGTCCTCCCAGCCGGGCCACGCCTCGCTCCCGTCGGGCATCCGGGTCGCCGTGCCCGAGGCGTCCTCGCGGACGCGCCACAGCGCGCGCTGCCGGGCGGGGTCGGTGATGACCGCGCGATCGGTGGTGCCCTCGGCCGCCGCCCGCGCCAACTCCTCGGCACGCGCCCGCGCCTGCGCGGCGCTGTCGCCGCCGACCTCGACGAACAGCCACGCCCCGCCGCGCGGCAGCGAAGCGGCCGCCACCGGGCCCACCAGGTCGTTCGCCATGCCCTCGACGGTCAGCGGCGCGTGCGGCAGCAGGGTGTGCGCGGCCTCGGCGGCCGCGCTCTCGTCGGCGTACGCCAGCACCGCGAGCGCCCGCGCGCGTGGCGCCTCCACCAGCCGTACGGTCGCCTCGTGCGCCACCCCCAGCGTGCCCTCACTGCCGGTGAACGCGCGCGCCAGGTCGATGCCCTTCTCCGGCAGCAGCTCATCCAGGGCGTAACCGGAAATGCGGCGCGGCAGCTCGGGAAACCCGGTCCGCAGCAGCGCCAGGTCACCGTCCACCAGCGCCCGCAGCCCGTCCCGCAACCGCGCGGGCAGCCCACCCAGGCTGCCCTGACCGAGCCGCAGCCGTTCACCCCCGTACGTCAGCACGTCCAGCTCACGCACGTTGTCGGCGGTCGTCCCCCAGGCCACGGAGTGCGAGCCGCACGAGTTGTTGCCGATCATCCCGCCGAGCGTGCAGCGGCTGTGCGTGGACGGGTCAGGGCCGAACGTCAGCCCGTGCGCGTGGGCGGCGGCGCGCAGGTCATCGAGGATGACGCCGGGCTGGACCACGGCGGTACTGGCCTCCGCGTCCAGCGAGACGATCCGGTCCAGATGCCGGGTGAGGTCGAGCACCACCCCGGCGCCGGTGGCCTGCCCGGCGATCGACGTACCGGCACCACGCGGCACGACGGGCACACTGTGCTCCCGGCTGACGGCCAGCGCCGCCGCGATGTCATCGGCGTCACGGGGCGCCACGACGGCCAGCGGCACGCGCCGGTAGTTCGATGCGTCCATGGTCATGAGCGCCCGGCTCCCGGCATCGACCGCCACCTCCCCCCGCACGGCAGCGCGCAGCGCGTGCTCCAGCTCCCGGGCCGCCCCCTGGCCCTCACCGCCCCTGTCCGCGTCTTTCCTCAGCTGTGCCATGACTCCAGCGTGCATGCCGGGGGGCGGGTATGGCGGATCAACTCACGGGATTGCTGCGGGTGGCCCCTGGGGAGGACGCCGAGCCCCGGAGCGGCCGGGTCTCCGCTCGCCGCGTACTCGGCCGGAGGCGTGGTCAGCGCAGCGCCTCCAGCACACGGCTGCGCAGTGTCTCGTCCTCGATCGTGTCGGCGTCACGCCAGGCGGCGTCCGTGACCTCCTCGGTTTGCAGCTCGCCGACGTCGGCCGAGGTGCGGAAGAGGAACCGGAAGTCGAAGTGCCGGTGATCAGGCTCGCCCTTGGCTGGGTTGGCGGGGATGTCGTGAGCGTCGATGTGTACGGGGCGGTGCCCGGCTGAGACCACGACTGAGGCCGCGATGCCGGTCTCCTCGGTCAGCTCGCGCTGTGCGGCGGCGAGGAGGCTGGAGTCGTCGGCCTCCAGGTGGCCGCCGGTTCTTCAGGCTCTTCCCTGTGGTCGGTTGAGACCGCGTTGGGGAGGGGCCCATGGACGTTCTGGAGCACTGGAGTGTCGACTTCTACGACTTCACAGTTCCGCACCAACTCTTTGATGATCCACATCTCTTGAAGTTCGGAGACCTGCACGCCAGAGCTGCCGGCAACGGCGCTCGCCACGGCACCCCGGTGATCCTCTCGCCGTCCGGGCGGCCCGACTTCCGCGTCAACCTCTTCTTCCGGGAAGGGAAGATGGCGACGTGCGAGCCAGGGACGCGGTACGCGTACACGCTGATCGTGTGGCTCGACTTCCTGATCGCCATCGGCCGCTCATGGGACACCGCGACGGTGCGAGATGTCGAAGCGTTCAAGGACTGACGCCTCACCGATCTGCGGAACGACGAACGGATCAGGCCGACGTCCTTCGATACCGATCGCACTGGCCTCAACTCCTTCGACTCGTGGGCGAGTAAGCGCTACGGGATCTACCACCCCGTTCCAACCGTGCACGCCGACGACGTGGACGAGAGCGACGCGGCGCCCGGACTCGGATACGCGCGCAAGCGGCGGGGTCCGCTGCGCCCAGGCGGATCGACGCGGCGTCAGGAGAAGTGGCTGCTGCGATTGGCCTTGCAGCAGTGGCGCAACATCGGGCTGCGCGGCTACGGGTTCGATGGGATGCGTCGGGCGGGCTGGCGGGGGTGCAACGAGGACCGGGACTGCGCCTTCGTCGACGGTCTGTACGGGACGGGGCTGCGCATCCGTGAGTGGGCCAGCGTCCTTGACGTCGAGCTTCCGGTGTCGGGGAGGGACCGGATGGGGGAAGCGTGGCTGGCGGAGAAGTGCGTCAAGGGAGCCGGGGAGGGGCGGACGTACTGGATTCCGCGGCGGGTGCTGCAGTCGGTGGAGGGATACGCGGATCCACTGGAGGGGTCGAGGGTCGAGGCCATTCGCCGAGCCCAGCGGGCGGGCCGGTACGAGCGGCTGCGCGGAGTGCGCATCGTCACCGGCCACAATCCGCGGACCAGGGAGCTGTACGTCGAAGGACTCGATGGGCCCGCGACGCTGGCACTGGACGGGCTCGCCCCCGATGAGCGGCGGTTCCTCCTCCGTCGTGCGCCCCAGGGCCTGGAGCCGTTGTGGCTGTGGCTGTCGGTGAGCGGGCTGCCGAAGAAGGTCTACAGCTGGGAGGACACCTTCGACGCGGCGAACACGCGCATCGCGGAGGCGTGGGTGCGGGCGGCGGACCCGGACGGCAGCCTCAGCGAGGAGGAACGGGATCGGCGATCCGCGGCGAGTGCCCGCTGTGGGCCACGCCCCACATGTGCCGGCACAGCTTTGCCCTGAAATGGTTCTGCATCCTGTCCTTGCTGGAAGAGCGCCGCCTCGAAGGCTTCTCCGCCGAGGAGATCGAGGACTTCCGCGACCAGCTCGGCGATATCCGGCTTCAGATGTCGATCTTGTTGGGTCACAAGCACCCGGACACGTCCCGAGAGCACTACCTGGAGCCCCTCACCGGCTTGCAGCTGTCCTACTTGATGGCGCTGCTCGATGACGACGAGCAGGCGGGTGTCGACTCGTTGGTGCGGGTGTTCGCCCGTCATGGCGGCTCCACCATCGCCCCTGTTGCAGCGTCTGCCGTAGACCGCAGCGTACGCAGCGGTCGTGGAGGTTCTCGATGAGCGGGGGCGGAAGAGGTGGACGCCGCGCGTCTCAGCCCGGACCTCGGTCGCCGTGAAGCACCTGGGCGCCGACGCGCAGAGTCTGGAGGCCACCATCAAGGCGCTGTCCGACCCGACCAGCACCACCCCCGTCAGTTAGATCCTGCGTCGTGGCACCGTGCCGCCGCAGACCGGCTGACGCCCGAACTGCCTGTCCGGCCGGGTGCTCCCCGCGGCTGGTCCGGACAGGCCCCATCCCCCACCGCACACGCACGACCAAGGAGTAGCGGCGTGACTACACTCCGGCCGATGACTACTCAGACCCCCGACCCCGCCCGCATCGATGCCCTGCGCGAGGCGATGATCGCCGAGCTGCGCAAGCTGGGCGCGATCCGTACCGACGCCGTCGAGAACGCGGTCCGCACCGTCGGCCGCCACCTGTTCATGCCCGAGGAGACACCGGAGAAGGCGTACGCCGCCGAGCACGCCCTGATCACCAAGAGGGACGAGAACGGGGGGTCCCTCAGCTCCGTCAGCGCCGCCCGCATCCAGGCGTTCATGCTGGAACAGGCCGACATCCGCCCCGGCATGCGGGTGCTGGAGATCGGCAGCGGCGGCTACAACGCCGCCCTGATCGCCGAACTGGTCGGCGACGATGGCGAGGTCATCACGATCGACATCGACGCCGACGTCATCGACCGCGCCAACCAACTGCTGCCCGCCGCCGGATACGGCCGGGTGCACGCGCTCGTCGTCGACGGCGCCGACGGCGAACCTACCCATGCCCCGTACGACCGGATCGTGGTCACCGTCGAGGCGGCCGATCTCGCCCCGGCCTGGGTGGACCAGCTCGTCGAGAACGGGCGGATCGTGGTTCCGCTCAGGCTGCGGGGACTGACCTGGTCGGTCGCCTTCCAGCGGGAGGACGACGAACTGGCGGCGAGGGACTTCGAGGTCTGCGGGTTCGTCCCCATGCGCGGAACCGGCACCCGCGACGAACACCTGGTCGTACTGCACGACGGCACGGACGAAGAGGTCGGCCTGCGCCTCGACGAGGGCCAGGTCGACGCTGACCAGATGCGCAAGGCCCTGGCCGGCCCGCGCACCGAGGCATGGTCCTCGGTGACGCTCGGACTGGGACTGCCGTACGACGACCTGGAGATGTGGCTGGTCTCCGCGCTGCCCGAGTTCGCGCTGCTGGCCGCCACCCGCGAGGCCCGCGACCGCGGTGTGGTCGCCTCCTGGTCCCGCCGCGGGGTGGCCACGCTCCTCGACCGCGCCTCGGGCTCGTTCGCCTATCTGACGATGCGCCCGACCACGCCCGAGCGCAAGGTGTTCGAGTTCGGCGCCGTCGGCCATGGACTCGAGGCCGCCAAGACCGCCGAGACGCTGATCGCTCAGATCCGCACGTGGGACCGCGATCACCGCGGCCACAAGCCCGAGCTGAGGGCCTTCCCCACCGGTACCGGTGACCAGCAGCTGTCCGCCGGGGCGGTGCTGGATCGGACCGCCTTCCGCTTCACGATCTCCTGGCCCGCCGGACACTGATGTCCGAGCAGGCCAGGTGCAAGTGCACATCCATCACCAACCTCTGGAGGAAACAGTGGACACCGTTGGACTGAGCACGACCGGAAGCGACTTCGACCTGGACGTGACCTTCGCCGAGAAGGGCACGGTCATCGCGGAGCTGATGAACAAGACCAGCGACAACTGCGGCAGCACCAGCGAGAGCGCCTGCGCCGGCTGCATCACCGACTGATCAGCGTGACACCAAGGCCCGGTGCCGCGACCCCGCTCCACGGGGTCCGGCACCGGGCCGTCCCGTCACACAAGGGGAGGGGAACCTGCGGATGTACCGGTACGTGGACGCGGCCCTGCTACGGGCCGCCGCCTACCCGAGCGGGCTGACCATCCCGCCCCGGCCCGAGCCGATTGGCGACGCGGCGGCGGACACCGGGCGATGCCAGGAGTGGATCGCGCAGGTGTGGGGAGACGATGCGGTCGCTGAAGCGGTCGAGCTGGCCAGCCCCGCGCTTGCCCGCCGCATCGAGGAAATCCGTGCCGGGCAGGGGCACCGGCCCAAACAGGTCCGGCGGGCCGCCGCCGCGCTGGCCCGCTACATGCTGCGGTTCCAGTACCGCTCCACCCCCTTCGGCCTGTTCGCCGGCATCGCCCCCGCCCGCATCGCCGACACACTCGGCCTCGACTGGACGGACGCGCACCGGCCCACCGCCCGCGTGGACTCCGTGTGGCTCGCGGACGTCATCGACCGCCTGGAGTCGATACCCGAACTGCTACGGCGCCTTCCGGTAGTGGCGGACTCCACCTGCTTCGTACGCGACGAACGCCTGGTCGTGCCCTGCCAACGGCCCGACCGTGACAGCGACCGCGGCCCCGGCGAGATGAGCGTGCGGCACACCCGCGCCGTGCAGATGGTCATGGCCCACGCCGCCGCGCCCGTCACGGTCGACGACCTGACCGCCGAAGTCGCGGCCGAATACCCCGACACCCCCACCCGAGCCGTCGACGCCCTGCTGGCCGAGCTGGTGGCCCGCCGCGTCCTGCTCACCGCCGTGCGTCCGCCGATGACCGTCGCCGACCCCCTGGGACACGTCATCGCCGTGCTCGAGACGGTAGACACTGTCCACGTCGACTCCGCGCGGCCCTTGTTGAACGCGCTGAAGGACATCCGGGCGACGCTGACCCGGCACGATGCGGCCCCCGCATCGCAGCAGCGAAGTCTGCGGGTCTCGGCAGCCGAGGCGATGACCGCCCTCGCCCCGGCCGTGCAGGCGCCCCTGTCCGTCGACCTGCGGCTGGGTGCCGCGCTGACGCTGCCCCGGCCGGTGGCCCGCGAGGCGGAGAAGGCCGCGAGTGTGCTGGCCCGACTGACGCCGTTCCCGTCCGGCTCGGCGCCCTGGCAGGACTACCACGCCCGATTCCTGGAAACCTACGGGCCCGGCGCCCTGGTCCCCGTCGGCCAACTCACCGACCCCGATACCGGCCTTGACTTCCCCGCCGGATACCGCGGCTCCCGCCTTGCCCGGCCCGCTCCGGCCCTGAGTGCCCGCGACGAACAGCTCCTCGCGCTCGCCCAGCACGCCGCCATTGACGGCGCCCACGAAGTCCACCTGACCGACGAGATGCTGACCGGCCTGGAACACGCGCAAGACAGCGTCCCTCTGCCGCACATCGACCTGCGCTTCCACCTCCAGGCCCTCACCCGTCAGGCCGTCGAGGACGGCGACTTCACCCTCCACGTCAACGGCATCGCCCCGGCCGCCGGGGCCACCGCAGGCCGCTTCCTCGACCTCCTCGACGCCGCCGACCGTGACCGCATGACCGCCGCGTACACGGGCCTGCCGACCCTGACCAGCGGCGCCAGCCGGGCCCAGGTCTCCAGCCCTGCGCTGCACCTCCGCACGGACAACGTCAGCCGGGCCCCCGCCGTGGAACCCCACGTCATATCCATCGCCGAGCACCACCGAGGCGCCACGCTGGAGTTGGACGACCTGGCGGTCACCGCGGACGCCACCGGCTTCCGCCTGGTCCAGCTCTCGACCGGCCGGGTGATCGAGCCGTTCGCACTCAACGCGGTGGACCTGGGCACCTTCACTCATCCGCTGGCCCGGCTGCTGGTCGAACTGCCCCGTGCCCGTGCCGCCGCCTTCGGCCCGTTCGCCTGGGGCGCCGCCGCCCGCCTGCCGTTCCTGCCCCGCATTCGCTACGGCCGCACCGTTCTTGCCCCCGCCACCTGGCGCCTCACGGCCTCCGAACTCCCCGCCAGTGACATCGGGTTCGCCCCATGGGCCGAGCCTCTGAACACCTGGCGGCATCGCCTCGGTGTCCCCGCCGCCGTGCACCTCGGGGACGACGACCAGCGCCTGCGTCTGGACCTGGAACAGCCTGCCGACACGATGCTTTTGCGTGCCGAGCTGGACCGCGCCGGGCACGCCGTCCTGCGCGAAGCGGCCGACGAGGCCGCCTGGGGGTGGATCGACGGGCGCCCCCACGAGATCACCCTCGCCCTCGCCTCAACTGCCCCGCCCGCCACAAACCGGCACGCGGTGGGGGTCGGGGCCGTGGTCGGCCGGGATCACGGGCACCTGCCCGGCACCACCCGGTGGGCCTATCTCAAGCTCTACTCACCCCCCGACCGCATCCCCGACATCCTCATGCGCCACCTGCCCCGCCTCCTCGACGGCTTCGACGAGATGCCCCAGTGGTGGTACGTGCGCTACCGCGACCCGCACGACCACCTGCGGCTGCGCTTGCGCCTCCCGCACCCCGACGCGTTCGGCGAGATGGCGGCCAAGGCCGGCGCCTGGGCGGCCGAACTGCGACGCCACGGGCTGCTCGGCCGCATGCAGTGGGACACCTACTACCCCGAGACCGGCCGCTACGGCACCGGGGCGGCCATGGCCGCCGCCGAGACGGTGTTCGCCGCCGACTCCACCTCCGCCCTCGCCCACCTGACATGCGTGGCCGACAGCGGGGCCGACCCGCACGCCGTGAACACCGCCGGCCTCGTCAACCTCGCCGTCTCCTTCACCGGCGACACCCCGCGCGCGATGCGCTGGCTGATCGACCACATCGACCCAAGCACCGCTTCGCACCCGGCCCGCCCGGTCCATCAAGAAGCGATGCGTCTGTCCAACCCGTCCGACAACTTCGCCTCCGTACGCGCGCTGCCCGGCGGTGAAGCACTCACCGCCGCCTGGACAGCCCGCCGTCAGGCCCTGCGGCACTACCGCTCCGTCCTGGCAGAGGGCGGCACGAAGACGCCGGAGACCGTTTTGCCGTCCCTGATGCACCTGAACCACCTGCGTACGGCCGGGATCGACCCGGCCGGTGAGGACATCTGCTCACGGCTGGCCCGCTCCGCCGCCCTGGCCCACGCCGCCCGAAACCAAGGAGCCCTCGCGTGACCCCTTCCACGGCCACCGGCCCGGAACGCTCCACCCCCGGCCACGCCCCCGCCGCCCGTACTCTGAACGCCCAGTCGCTCGCCCACGGCACCGTCGGCACCACACTGGCGCACATCGAGCGCGCCCACCGCGGCCTCACGCCCTGGGCCGACGTGCACGCCCGCCTCGCGTCCTGCACCAAGGACCTCATCACCGGCGAGGGCGCCTCGCTGTACGTCGGCGCCCCGGCCGTCGCCTTCGCCCTGCACACCGCGGCCCGGGGCACCGGCCGCTACACCGGCGCTCTGCACGCCCTTGACTCCCAGATCACCCAGCTCACCCGACAGCACATCCAAGCGGCACACGCCCGCATCGACCGCCAGATACGCCCCCGCGTCGGCGAGTTCGACCTCTTTTACGGGCTCACCGGCCTGGGCTCCTACCTGCTCAGCCGCGACCCGGCCGCCCCGGTCCTGCGCGAAGTACTCACCTGCCTGGTGCGACTGACACTTCCCCTCGACGGCGACCCGGACCAACTCCCCGGATGGTGGACGGACCTCGATCCCTCCGGCCATCGCACCGAGGAGTTCCCCGGTGGGCACGGAAACCTGGGAATGGCGCACGGCGTCGCCGGGATTCTGTCCCTGCTGGCCATATGCGCGCGGGCGGGAGTGGTCGTGGAGGGCCAGGTCGCGGCGATGAAGCGGATCTGCGGCTGGCTGGACCGATGGCGACAGGGCACCGAGACCAGCCCGTGGTGGCCGCAGTGGATCACCCTGGCCGAGCACCGCACCGGCACCGTGAAGCAGTCCGGCCCGCTGCGGCCGAGCTGGTGCTACGGCACCCCCGGCCTCGCCCGCGCCCAGCAACTCGCCGCCCTCGCCCTCGGCGACACCGACCGGCAACTCCTCGCCGAACGCGCCCTCCTCGCCTGCCTGTCCGACCCCGACCAGCTCGGCCGCATCCGCGACGCCGGAATCTGCCACGGCGCCGCCGGCCTGCTCCACACCACCCACCGCGTCGCCCGCGACGCCGCCGTGACCGGCTTCGACGCCCACCTGTCCAGCCTGCGCACCCTGCTCCTGAAACAGGCACCCGCCGACGATGACGGATTCCTCGACGGCAAGGCCGGGCGCGCGCTCGCCCTGCTGACCGCCGAGACGCAGGGCACCACGGTCTCCGGCTGGGACGCCTGCCTGCTGTCCGGCTGACTACCCCGCCATCGCCGTAGATCCCGTCCGGCTTGTCGAGAAGAGGCCAACCCATGACCCCGAACCCCCGCACCACAGAGGTCCTCGTCCTGGCCGTCCTCGCGGGAACGCCGCTGGACAAGGCCGCCGCCCAGGCCCCCATGGAACCCACCCGCCTCGTCGAGGCCGTCGAGGTCTACAAGGCGGCCGGACGCGCCGCCCTCGACACAAGGGCCAGCCTCCGCGACTGGTACCAGATCCGTATCCAGTTCACCGACTGGAACAGCGCCGAACAGGCCGCCGCCACACGCCTGGCCCCCCAGCTGCGGCGAGCCCAGGAAGCCGGGACGATCGCCGAGTGGTGGTTCCTGCGTAAGCATCCCTGCTGGAGGCTGCGGTGCCGCCCCGGCCCGAAGGCCACCAGAGCCGAGATGACGGCCGCCGTCGGCGCAGTGCTGGACACCATGGCCGCCGACGGCGCCGTCGAACGCTGGTGGGAATCGATCTACGAACCCGAAGAGCTCACCTTCGGCGGACCGGCGGGCATGGACATCGCCCACGCCCTCTTCCACGCCGACAGCAGCGGCACCCTCGACTACCTGCGGCATACGTCCGGAAGCTCGGACCAAGTCGCTGTCGGCCGAAGAGAGTTGTCTGTCCTGCTGTGCACCACACTGTTCCGCGGTGCCCGCCAGGACACAGGCGAACAGGCCGACATCTGGCACCGCGTCGTACGCGAACGCCCCCTGACCGCCGAACCTTCACCGGACCAGCTGAACACCATGGGACCCGGCCTGCGACGGCTCATCAGCCTGGACGCCTCGCCCACCGGCACCCTCTTCGAACCCCACGGCCCACTCGCCTTCGCAGCCGAGTGGTCCGAAGCCTTCTCCACCACCGGCAGGCGGCTGGCCGACGCCGCCCGCGACGGCACCCTCGAACGCGGACTCCGCAACGCTCTCGCCAGCCACGTGATCTTCCACTGGAACCGCCTCGGCCTGCCCGCCGCCACCCAGGCCGTACTCGCACGGGCCGCCCGCGCCACCCTGATCACCCCACCCGACGATCGCCCAGCGCCGTAATGCACCCCGAACCCTCCGACCCCCAGACCGTCGCCCGGATGCGGACCGCCCACCGCCGAGCCCGCACCGCTCTGGACGCACATCCCCAACCGGGCCGACACGAAGCCTGGGGCTGGCACGGACGAACCCTCGGCCACCCCGTCACCACCCCCGACGGCCCCGCCTGGCTCCGCCTCGCCGCCGCCCCCCTCGACCAAGCCGACTCCACCTTCTGGAACGGCTCCCGCGACGCCGGGAACACCATCCCGGAGACGGTGCCCCGCCCCCGACTGCGCACGATCCACGACTGGAGCGAGCCGCCATGGCGCTACCGCGCCGAGCTGTACGACCACGTCGACGAACACCCCGCCGCGACCTCCCCGACCCTGACGACGGACCCCAACCTCCCCACGTCGTGGTGGACATCCCTGCGTACCGCCCTCGGCACCATCGCCACGATCCCCACCGACCGCTACACCACCGACCAGCAGTACCTCGACTGGGCCATGCCGAAATTCCTCAGCCCCTCCATCGACACCCGAGCCCCGTCCTGGAGCACCGCCCACGGCGACCTGAACTGGGCGAACCTCTGCGCGCCCCAACTCGCCATGCTCGACTGGGAAGGATGGGGCCTCGCACCCACCGGCTACGACGCCGCCACTCTCCACAGCTACAGCCTCCTCGTACCCAGCGTCGCCGCACGCGCCCGCAGCGAGTTCGCGGACGTACTCAACACCCCGGCCGGCTGCTTCGCCGAACTCGCCGTCATCACCGAACTCCTCGAAGGCACCACCCACGGCGACAACCTCCCGCTCGCCGAACCACTCCGCCAGCGGGCAGCCCACCTTCTGGGGTCTTCGCTCCACTGACAGGGAACTATCTCGTCCCTGAACACAAAGAATCCGGAGACCTCTTGGAGGCTCCGGACCAACCCGACAACTTTGATTCCGACAAGTGACTTGCCTAATGAACGCCGGGCAGGAGCCAGCGGTTCAGGGCGAGGTGCTTGATGTGGAGCACGCGGCCGGCGGGGTCGGCGAGGATCGCCCCGGCCGTGGCGTGTCCTCGGAACTCCTTTCGGCTCGCGAGGTCGGCCTCGGCGTCGAGAAGCTCCGAGAGGGAGGCGAGCCGCCGTTTCTCGTCGGGATGGGCGTCGAGGTAGTCGCCGAGAGTCTGGCGAATGTGGTCAAGCATGACGGGCACGGGGGTCTCCTCATCGGTTGAAGTAGTCGAGCCACGTTGCGGCGATGGCGGCCCGGTTGGTCGGACTGACCTCGTGCGTTCCGGGGTCGAGGCCGCCGCAGGCGAGCGCGGCTGAAGCGGCGAGTATCTCGGCCTGTACGAGGAAGATGAACGGCCCCACGCTTGCGCCGTGCAGGAAGTTGACGGCGTTGCCCCCGTTGAGCAGGTAGAAGTAGTGGCCGGTCGTCAGGTAGCGGGTGACGTGCTCACTGATATGAGCTCGCTCGTACACGTCCGGCAAACCAGCGAGCTCAAGTTCGTCCACGCTACTGGTCACGGTGGCCACATACGCGCCATTATGCAGCCGGGTGAAGTCCTCACCACGCAAGGAGAGCGCCCCGGTCGCGCACAGCACGAGCCCGGCGTCGCTCAGACCGGCCTCGCGGTCGCGCGCCACCGTGAATCCCTGCGAGAGTGCCTGCGTGCGGCGCACCGGGTCGATGTCATAGACCGTGACCCGTACGCCCTTAGCGTGCAGCAGGCGGGCGATGCTCGATCCGAGCTTGCCGAAGCCGAGCACGAGCGCTGTCCGGCCGTGCACGATGTCACCCCGATCGCGCATCAGTGCCTCGGTCGAGAACACGACCGACTGCCCGACGAGGAAATCTTCGGGGTCCTTCAGCGGTGAACGGGCTACCGACACAACCGGGCAGGGCAGTTTGTCGAGGTCGGTGTAACGGCGGTGCCCGTTCTCGGTGTCCTCGACTACGCCGAGGATCTGGCCGGAGAAGTGGTCGCACAGTGCCTTGATCGACGGGGCGAAGTATCCGCCCACGTCGAGCAGGATCACCGGGCGTCCGGCGGCTCGTGTGTCGAGGTACCGCACGGCACGGCCCGGGTCTGCGAACAGCTCACGCGACAGCTTGTCGCACGCATGCCCGTCTCTCTCTACCTGGCGCAACGCCACGGCGTCCACGCTCTTCGGCTTGGGCAGCACCGCGCGCAGGTCGGTCACGCCCGCCACACCCCGCACGAACGCCGGGCGCTCCGGTAACAGGTGTGTGATCAGGAACGCGGCAGGGCGCTCAGGGGGCTTGTAGCGCGACGCGATCCGCCCGAAGTAGGCGTCGAAACGGGCTCGTTCAAAGGTCTCCACAATGGTTCCTCCCTCGATGTGTCGTTGTCAGGCCGCGCGGCTTCTGAGGAACTGGCAGATCGGTCAGTCGCCATCCGTGTCCGCGCACTCCAGCTCGCCCCATACGCGTTTCCCCCACCGCAGCTCGTCGGTGCCCCAGCGCCACGTCAGCGCCTCGATGATCGCCAGGCCCCGGCCGCTTTCGTCCCGCGCCCCGGCCGTACATGTCTCCGGCGCCCGCTTCGACTTGTCCACGACCGCGATGCGTACGAACTTCTCCGTCGGCCGGGTGATGGTCACGCGCAGGAACCGGGTGCTGGTGTGGGTGGCGGAGTTGGCGACGAGTTCCGACACGACGTGGATGCCCGCCTCCACCAGGTCGTCCAGGCCCCACGCGGATAAGGCCGTACGGACCAGCGCGCGGGCCGGTGCGGCGCTCTCCGCCGCGCAGGGCAGGGTCTCGGTGTATGCGAGGCGTTTCGCTGGGCAATCGGATGCGGCCACAAGCATCTGGGCCTCGCGGTGCGTGTGGGGGTTTTGACGTGGCTTCGGTCGGGAGCCGGAGTGAGCCTTTTTCCCTTGCCTCGGCGTTCGGGGCATCGTGGACTCCTGTCGTCGCACTCATGACGGATACGGAGCAGAAAGACACGGAGAGTTTGTGTCCTAGGTCAGAAGATAGCGTGACCTAGGACACAAATGCCAGCGCCCTTCCCAACTTTCACGCATGCGATCGCCTGTGTCCTAGTACGCTCAACGGTAACCTAGGACACCGAAGTTGGGAGTCGCCGTGCCGGAGACAACCCCGCAACCGCCGTACATGCAGGTCGCCGAGCGCATCCGGCGTCGCATCCTCGACGGGGAGTTGGAGGAGGGAGCGAAGCTTCCGCCCATCCGCGAACTCGCGCGGCAGGAAGGCGTGGCCGTCGCCACGCTTGGCCGCTCGCTCGACCACTTGCAGGTGGAGGGCTACATCACGACCTCACGGCGCGGGACGTTTGTCGCCAATGCCCCTGAGGTCGCACCCAGTTCCTACGACCGCATCACCCGGGTCCTGCGCACCGGCTCTGTGCTGAGCGAAGGCGAGACCATCACCGTCACGGCTGCGGAGCTCATCGCTCCGCCGCTGTACGTCGCGGACATCTTCGCCTTGGACGAGGGCGACCAGGTCGTCCGGCGTCAGTGGCATACGGGGAAGGGGCGCCAGCGGCTCATGCTCGCCGTGAACTGGTACCCCGCCGCTTTCGCCGCCTTGGTGCCGGAACTGCTGTCGACGGCGAGCAGCAAATCCGTCAACCTGCTGCCGCGCCTCCAGGAGGCGACCGGCCGTCGCGTCACAGCCGGGCGTGATGACCTCCACGGGCGCGACGCTGACGCTCGTGAGGCGAACTTCCTGGGCATCCGGGTCGGCAGCCCTATCCTGGCGGGGGCACATCGCCTCTGGGACGACGAGGGTGTCATCGAGTACGGGGAGTGGTGCCTGCCCCATCGGCTCGTCGTCGGATACGAGTACCGCTTCGACGCGGCCCCCGGTGAGCAGGCCCAACCCCGGGGCTGATCCAGCAAGCTTTAGGGCAACCAGCGATCGTACGGCGAACCGTCGGCCGCCCGGTAAGCGATCAGTCAGCAACAAGGAATCAAGGAGAGCCCGTGCCGGATCGCGGTCAGCGCACGATCAGCGACGCTCAGTGGAACGACGCGCATCTGATCTGGCAGTACCACCAGATGCACCACGAACCGCGCCCCTGCTCGGCGGCCATCGGCCTCGGCAGCCACGACCTCGGCGTAGCGACAGCCGCAGCCGGGCTGTACCGCGCCGGGCTCTTCCCCGTGATCGTCTTCAGTGGCGGCAACAGCCCGACCACGGCGGCGCGCTTCCCGCGCGGCGAGGCGGTTCACTACCGCGAGCACGCACTCAGCCTGGGGGTGCCCGACGACGCGATCCTCCTTGAGACCGGGGCGGGCAACACCGGGCAGAACGTCACGCTCTCGCGCGAGGTGCTGCGTGCGGCCGGGGTCGAGGTCGACTCGCTGCTCCTGATTTCCAAGCCGTACATGGAGCGACGCTCGTACGCGACGTGCCGCAAGCTGTGGCCCGAGGTCGACGTCGTCTGCGTGTCCGAACCACTCGACTTCGCGGACTACGTCAAGTCCATCGGCGACGCGAAGCTCGTCGTAGACATGCTCGTCGGCGATCTGCAAAGGGTGATCGAGTACCCACGGCTTGGGTTCGCCCTCGAACAGGAGGTGCCAGGGGACGTCCATGACGCTTACGAACGCCTCTTGCGCTCCGGGTTCGACAGTCGGCTCATCGCGTCCTGAGAACGCCCGCCGCGCCGGGGCGCGTGGCCCCGTACGACCCCCTACGGCAACGGCAACGCCCGGCACAGCGCGTCCAGCGCGCCCGCGAACGTGTGGTCGGGTGGGGTTCCGTAGCCGACGACCAGGCCGTCGTGCGCGGGCGTCGTCGCGGCGGGGTGGCGGTAGGACGCCAGGGGGGCGACGGCGAGGCCCTGCCAGGTGGCGGCCTGGACGATGGTGCGTTCGGTGCCGGGTGGGAGTTCAAGGACGGCGTGGAGTCCGGCGGCGATGCCTGAGACGCCGACGTGCGGGGCGCGTTCGGCGAGGATCAACACGAGTTGGTCGCGGCGGCGTCGGTAGCGCTGCCGCATACGCCGGATGTGCCGGTCGTACGCGCCGGACTCGATGAGGTCGGCGAGCGTCAGCTGGTCGGGGACGCTGACCCACAGCTCCCGCTCGCCCTTGACGGCCAGTACGGCGTCCACGAGGTGGTCCGGCAGCACCATCCAGCCCACCCGTACCGCTGGGGACAGGCTCTTGCTCACCGAGCCGAGGTAGACGACGTGCTCGGGGTCAAGGCCCTGCAGAGCGCCGACCGGCTGCCGGTCGTAGCGGAACTCGCCGTCGTAGTCGTCCTCCAGCACCAGTCCGCCGGTGGCGCGCGCCCAGTGCACGACGGAGGCGCGGCGTTCGGGGTGCAGCGGGCCGCCGGTCGGGAACTGGTGGGCAGGGGTGAGCAGGACGGCGCTCGCCTCGACCCGTGGTGCGCTTCCGGTGGCCGTGGTGCCCACGCCTGGGGCGGGGTCCGGGCCCGCCAACACCCCCGTGCGGGCGCCGTGCTGGTCGACGGTGAGCGGGACGGTGCGCAGGCCCGCGCCGGTGAACAGGTGCCGGTGGAAGTCCAGGCCGTACGACTCCACGGCGACCGTCCTCCCTGCGACCGTCCTCCCGGCGTCCCTCCCCCGCCCCCGCGCCCTGCCCGGCAGGGCGCCCGGGTCCTCCCCGGCGAGCCGCCCCCAGGCCGCCGTGCCCTGTCCGGTCGCGCCGCGCCCCGCGGCTTCGCCTCGTGGTCCCCGCGGGCCGCCATGTCCCTGGGTGCCCTGGGCCGTTCGCGTACGGGACGGCTCCTCGCCGCCCGCCGCACCGCCCAGCACCTCGGCGAGCAACCGCATGCCGTGGGCGAAACCCGCGCAGACGACGATGCGTTCGGGATCGGCGCGTACGCCTCTGGCGCGCGCCAGGTACTCGGCCAGCAGCGCGCGCAGCTCCGGGCGGCCGCGCGGGTCGTTCACCCCGAAGGCCGAACTGGGCGCGGCGGCGAGCGCCCGGCGTGCGGAGGCGATCCAGGCGGCGCGGGGGAAGGCGGAGGCGTCCGGTGTGCCCGGCGTCAGGTCGTAGGCGGGGCGGGCCAGCAGGGACGGACGGGTGGGTTTGCGCGCCGCCGCCTCCGGGTGGTGCGCCGCGCGCTGGGCGACGCGGGTGCCCGAGCCCTGGCGGGCGGTGAGCCAGCCCTCGGCGACGAGTTCGGCGTACGCGTCGGCGACGGTGTTCCTGGCGACGCCGAGGTCGGTGGCGAGCGTGCGGTATGGCGGCAGCCGGGTGCCGGGGACGAGACGGCCGGTGCGGATGGCGTCGCGGAGGGCCCGGATGAGCGACGCGCGGACACCTCCAGGACCGGTCAAGTCCAGGTGCAGGTCACTGCCCAGACCCTCACTCGAATTGACCCAGGACTCAGCCATGGGAATGAACCTTACTCGCGGTCGCCTCAAGCCCTAGGGTCGAGGTCATGACCGTTCAGGAGCACACTCACAGGCTGAACTTCACGAAGACCGCGCCCAAGGTGTTCAAGGCCATGATCAGCCTCACCACCGCCGCGAAGGAGGGCCTCGACCCGGCTCTCGTCGAGCTCATACAGATCCGCGCCTCGCAGCTCAACCACTGCGCCTACTGCATCCTCATGCACACCACCGACGCGCGTAAGGCGGGCGAGAGCGAGGAGCGGATCAACCTGATCAGCGCCTGGCACGAGGCCGCGGGCTTCTTCACCGAGAAGGAGCGGGCGGCGCTGGCCCTGACGGAGGCCGTCACGCTGCTGCCGAACGGCGTCTCGGACGAGGTCTACGGTCGCGCCGCCGAGCACTTCGACGAGGGCGAGCTGGCTCAGCTGATCGCCGTGATCTTCGCCATCAACGCCTGGAACCGGATCGCGGTCACCACCAGTAAGGTCCCGGGCACGGACTGACCCGGCCCGGGCGGGCGGCGTCACGGCCCCCGTCCGCCGGATCACCCGGCGGTCCGCCGCGCGCCGCTCTCCACGGAGCGGCGCGCGCGTCTCATCCGGTGGACGCGGCACGAGACACCGGACGGGACGGATTAGGCTTCGCCCGTGGCTGAGATCCGGATTCCCGCTGACATCAAGCCCGCCGACGGACGCTTCGGCTCGGGCCCCTCCAAGGTGCGTACGGAGGCGCTCAGCGCCCTGGCTGCCACCGGAACCTCCCTGCTCGGTACGTCACACCGGCAGGCGCCGGTCAAGGACCTGGTCGGCCGGGTCCGCGATGGCGTACGCGCGCTCTTCTCCCTCCCCGACGGGTACGAGGTCATCCTGGGCAACGGCGGCTCCACCGCCTTCTGGGACATCGCGACGCACGGCCTGATCGAGCACAAGTCGCAGCACCTCACCTTCGGTGAGTTCTCCTCGAAGTTCGCCAAGGCGGCGAAGCTCGCGCCGTGGCTGGACGACCCGACGGTCATCAGCTCCGAGCCGGGCACGCACCCGGAGCCGGTCGCCGAGAGCGGTGCCGACGTCTACGCCTTCACCCACAACGAGACCTCCACGGGCGTCGCCGCGCCCATCAAGCGGGTGACCGGGGCCGACGCCGGGTCCCTCGTCCTGGTGGACGCGACCTCAGGCGCGGGCGGTCTGCCCGTGGACGTCGCCGAAACCGACGTCTACTACTTCGCCCCGCAGAAGTCGTTCGCCGCCGACGGCGGGCTGTGGCTGGCGGCCTTCTCGCCCGCCGCGCTGGAGCGCGCCGCGCGCGTGCACGCGTCCGGCCGCCACATCCCCGAGTTCTTCTCGCTGCCGACCGCGATCGACAACTCCCTGAAGAACCAGACGTACAACACCCCGGCGCTCGCCACCCTGTTCCTGCTCGCCGACCAGCTGGACTGGATCAACGGCCAGGGCGGTCTGCCCTGGGCCGTACAGCGCACGGCGGACTCCTCGTCGCGGCTCTACGGCTGGGCGGAGAAGTCGCCGTACGCGACGCCCTTCGTCTCCGACCCGGCGAAGCGCTCGCAGGTCGTCGGCACGATCGACTTCGACGACGCCGTCGACGCCGGCGCCATCGCCAAGGTGCTGCGGGCCAACGGCATCGTGGACACCGACCCGTACCGCAAGCTGGGCCGCAACCAGCTGCGGGTCGCGATGTTCCCCGCCGTCGACCCGGCGGACGTCGAGGCGCTCACGGCGTGCGTGGACTACGTGATCGACAAGCTGTAACGACGGACGACGCGGGCCGCCCAGACCGGCGGCCGACGACGCCACGACCGGCGGCCGACTGGGCACAGTCGGCCGCCGGTCGCTTGTCCTGACGCGTGGTCGCTTGCCCTGACGCGTGCAGGGGTGACCGGTCCGCGGGGCAGGCGGGTCAGTGCCCGAGGCGCTGGAAGCGGCGTACGGCCAGCGGGAAGAACACGGCGACGATGGCCAGCGGCCAGACCACCGCCATCAGCGTCGCGTGCTGCTCCACCCAGCTGTCCCCCAGCCGCACCGGGTTGCCGAACAGGTCACGGATCGCGTTGGCCACCGACGACACCGGGTTCCACATCGCGATGGCGCCCAGCCAGTCCGGCATCATCGACGGCGGCGTGAAGACGCTGGAGATCATCCCGAAGGGGAAGGCCACGGCGAAGAGGTTGCCCGCCGCTTCCTGGTTCGGGACGAGCAGGCCAAGGAAGACCCCGACCCAGATCAGCGCGAACCGCAGCCAGATCAGCAGGGCGAACGCGCACAGCGTCTCGGCGATGCCGCCCTCGGGGCGCCAGCCGACGGCCAGCGCGATGACCGCCAGGATCGCCAGGTCCACGCAGGCGGCGATGACATCGGCCACGCCCCGTCCGCTCACCACGGCCGAAGGCGCCATCGGCATGGAACGGAACCGGTCCATGACGCCCTTCTCCTTGCCGATGGCGACCATCATGGCCGTGTTCATGAACCCGTTGGCCATCGTCATGGCGAACATGCCGGGCAGCGCGTAGTTCTCGTAGTCGCCCGCTCCGACGTTCATGGCGCTGCCGAAGACGTAGACGAAGAGCAGGACGAAGACGATGGGCACGCCCAGCTGCCAGGCGATGCTGGCGGGCTGGCGCATGAGGTGGGTCAGTTCGTTGCGGACGATGGTGAGGCAGTCGGCGACCGCCCAGTACAGCCGCCGCTCCGGGGCGTCCACGATGTCGCGCAGCGCGTGTGCGGCGTCCGGCCCCCCGCTCGCCCCGGCTCCTTCCGGGCCCGTCCCCGCCGCCGCTTCCGTGGCCGTACTCATGCCGCCCCGCTTTCCGTGCTCCGCACCGACGACTGCACCGACGACTGCACCGGTGCCCGCACCGACGACCGCACCGATGCCTGCGCCGGTGCCGACGGCCGTACGTCGCGTGCCGGGCTCTCAGCGGAACGGCCGCGCCCCTGCCCGTCCTCGGACGTCGCCGCCGCTTCCTCCTCCGGGCGGTGTCCGGTCAGGCGCAGGAAGACCTCGTCCAGTGTGGGTCGGCGCAGGCCGATGTCCTCGACGGCGACTCCCGCGTCCCGCAGCGCCGTGGCGACCTCGGTCAGCGCTGCGACCGGGTCGCTGACCGGCGCCGTCACCCGCCGGTTCTCCCCTTCCGTGCGTGGCTCAGCCCCCGCACCGGCCACCCGGGCCACGGCGCGCCGCGCCATCGGCAGGTCGGCCGCGTCCCGTACGACGACCTCGACCTGGTCCTCACCGGCCGCGCGCTTGAGGCCGTCGGGGGTGTCGTCGGCGATCTTCCGGCCGCGTTCGATGACGACGACGCGGTCGGCGAGCCGGTCGGCCTCGTCCAGGTACTGGGTGGTCAGCAGCACCGTGGTGCCCCCGGCGACCAGTGCGCGCACCGCGTCCCACACCTCGTTACGGCCGCGCGGGTCGAGCCCGGTGGTCGGCTCGTCGAGGAAGAGCACGTCAGGGGCGAGGATCATGCTGGCGGCCAGGTCGAGGCGTCGCCGCATGCCGCCGCTGTACGTCTTGACGCCGGTGTCCGAGGCGTCGGCGAGCCCGAACCGCTCCAGCAGTTCGTCGGCCCGGCGCACCGCCCGCGCCTTGTCCAAGTGGAAGAGACGGCCGAACAGGGCCAGGTTCTGCCGCCCGGTGAGGAGTTCGTCGACCGCCGCGTACTGCCCGGTCAGCCCGATCCTGCGGCGTACCTGGCGGGGCTGCCGGGTGACGTCGAAGCCCGCGACCTCGGCCCGGCCGCCGGTCGGCCGGGCGAGCGTGGCCAGGATGCGCACCGCTGTGGTCTTGCCCGCGCCGTTCGGGCCGAGCAGGCCCTGGACTGTGCCGGGCGCGACGGCGAGGTCGAGGCCGCCGCCTGGCTCTCCCGGTGGCGCGCCCAGGGCGTATGTGTCTCCGTACCGCTTCTCCAGTCCTTCGGTGAGGACCGCGTATCCGGACGAGTTCAAGGGGAGGCTCCCTCTCAAGCAAGCTCACTGAGTACACCGTATGCAGAGGAGCGTACACCGTACTCATTTTCTGTCCAGGGAGTTAGGATGAGCGGCGCGATGACGACGACAGAACACAGCGGCAGCGGTGACGTGTCCCGCAGCATGGAACTCCTCTGGGGGACCGGCGAGCGCCCCAGCCGGGGCCCCAAGCCCGGCCTGACCCTGGAGCGGATCGTCACGGCGGCGGTCGCCGTGGCCGACGCCGAGGGGCTGGCCGCCGTGTCCATGCGCCGGATCTCCACGGACCTGGGCGTCGGCACGATGTCCCTCTACCGGTACGTCCCCGGCAAGGCCGAGCTGCTCGACCTGATGCTCGACCACGTCAACGGGTTCGACGAGCGGGCCCACGACCCCTCGCTCGGCTGGCGCGAGGTCATGGAGGCGGTCGCGCGCGGCACCTTCGAGCTGTACTGCCGCCACCCCTGGCTGCTCCACGTCGACCAGGCCCGCCCGCTGCTCGGCCCGAACGCGATGGCGGGGCTTGAGTTCGCGCTGCGCGGCCTCGACGGGCTCGGGCTCACCGACCGCGAGATGATCAACGTGATCGTGGTGGTCGACAGCTTCGTCGCGGGTATCGCCCGCACCCACCTCAACTCCGTCATGGCGGAACAGCGCACCGGCATCAGCGACCGGGAGTTCTGGGCGGCGCAGGCCCCCGTCCTGGAGAAGGCCCTCACCAGCGGCAGGTTCCCGCAGCAGGCCAAGCTCACCCAGGAGGCGTTCTCCACCAGCGGTGGGGAGGTCTTCGAGTTCGGGCTGAAGGGGCTGCTGGACGGCCTGGAAACCTTCGTCATGTCCCGCGGCACCACGCCGTGACCGCGTTCGTGACCTGTCGGCGCGACTCCGTGACGGCGTAGCCGTTCTGTGCCTTGATGGAAGGCATGACACCACCAGGCGGACCACGACCAGGCGGAACACCACCCACCGGGCCTGACCAGGGACCCGGCCCCGGCACAGGGGCCCGGCCCGATCCGGGGCTCGCAGCCTTCGTACGCCAGAAGAACGTCCTGCTCACCACGTACAAACGGGACGGCTCACCGGTGGGCACACCGATCCATCTCGCGGTCGACGGGGACCACGCCTACTTCCGCACCTGGCACACGGCGTGGAAGGTCGCCCGGCTGCGCAACAACCCGGAGGTGACGATCGCGCCGTCCACCGCGCGCGGCACGCCGACCGGCCCCGCCGTACGGGCCCGGACCCGGCTGCTGGACCGGGGCAGCGAGGAGAACAAGCGGGCCGCGAAGCTCATCGCCCGCAAGCGGCCCGTCCTGCAAGGGGTGGTCGTGCCCCTCCTCCACAAGGCCAAGCGGGTGCGGACGGTGCACTACGAGCTACGCCTCCTCGACGGCGCCGACGGCGCCGACAGCCCGTAGCGGGACCGTGGCCTCCCCCGCCGGCCCCCCCGTCCGTCTCCCCGCCCGGTCTCACTTCCGGCGGAACAGCCGGCGCCCGGCCATGGCGATGGCCGTCCCGATGACGAGCACCAGCCCGCCCAGATAGAAGTTGCCGCCGTCCTTCGAGTCGGCGCCGTCCGCGTCGGAGCGCCCGTCGCTCCCGCCCGAGCCGCCGCTCTCGCGCTGCCTGCGCGTCGCGTCCGACACCATGTCGTCGCCGAGCCGCACGGCGGAGACCCGGCTGCGCTCCCCCTCCGTCCCGTACATCAGCGTCCCGCCGTCACGGCTGTACGTGACCGACTCGCCCTGCCGCTGGATCGGCATCCCGGGTTCGCCGATCTCCTTCGGCTTGCCGTCGCGCCAGTCGTAGACGGCCGCCTCCAGGTAGCCGCGCAGCACCAGCCGGTCACCGGCGGGCGCGAACGCCCCGTCCGTCACCCACATATCGATGTCGGCGACCCGGGTGAACACGTTCTTCCCGGTGGCCGACAACCGGCGCGGCCCGGCGTAGAGCCCGCCGCCGTCCTTGTGCTTGCTGACGATGTAGACCCGGCCCGTCCTGGGATGGACCATCATCGCCTCGGCGTCCCTCGGCCCGCCGTCGTACGTGACGGTGAACTGCGCCGCGTTGACGGTGGTGTCCTTCAGCTGCTTCGGCTCGGCGAACCGGTAGATCCACACATGCGGCCAGGTCCCGCCCATGTTGTCGCCGATGTCGCCGACGTAGATGTTGCCGTCGGCGCCGACCGAGATCGCCTCGACGTCGCGCGGGCTGCCGATGCCCTTGAGCGTGACGGTCGCGACGGTGCGGCCGGTCTTGCCGTCGACCGCGTAGACGTACGGGCCGTCGTCGCTGTCGTTGTGCGTCCAGTAGACGCCGGGGTGCGTACGGCTCGCGGCGAGCCCGCTGGACTCGGTGATGCGCGAGTCCTGGATGGTGAAGGACGACGGCTTGTCACCGGAGTCAGCCGCCACCAGGCCGACCGACCCGCTCCCGGCGTACGCGGAAGCAGCTCCGGCAGCCCCCACGGGAGCGGCGGCGGACAGTGCCGTCAGCGCGGCGACGACAGCGCAGGTGACCAAGCGAGCTAGCGAACCCATGGGGCTAAGCCTCCCACCCCCGAACGGAGCAGTGTTCCCCACCCGCGATCTCGCCCCTCGGGGCACTGTCGAGATCGTCTCCGCCCCGGCCTCCGGTTCCGGCCGTCAACGAAACGGTGGGTGTGCCCCGTGAGTGTGGGACTGCCGCGAACGATCTGGGTAGGCTGAGGAGGTCGGCAACAATCCCGTCCCATGGGAGCACTGATGAGTGTCGCGCCTAAGCCCGAGTGGCCGCGCCCACCCGTGGGCGGATATACCGCCGACGACCTGGACCGGCTTCCCAATCTGCCTCCGCACACGGAGCTGATCGACGGGAGCCTCGTCTTCATGAGTCCGCAGACCGCCTTTCACGATCGCGCGATGCTGCTCATTCAGCTAGGGCTGATGCGCATGGCACCCGCCGATCTGGAAGTCTTCCGCGAGATGACCGTGACGCTGGGCCCGCGTAATCGCCCGGAACCAGACGTCCTGGTCGTCCGGGGCGAGGCGTTCACCAGCCACACTCAGACGACCTTCAAGCCCGAGGACGTCATCCTCGCTATTGAGGTCGTGTCGGCGGATTCCGAGGCCAGGGACCGGGAGGCGAAGCCGCTGAAGTACGCGGCGGCCGGGATTCCGCACTTCTGGCGGGTGGAGGAGGACCGTGGGCTGCCGGTCATCTACGTCTTCGAGCTGGAGCCCGCGACGAAGACGTACGCCGTGACCGGGATCTACCACGAGCGGCTGAAGGTCCCCGTGCCCTTCCAGATCGAGATGGACCTGACCGCGATCGATCCCCGCAAGCGGCTTGACGCCGAAGCGGATGGCGCGGACGACGCGCGGCGGGACGACGGCGCGCCGGAGGGCGACGCGTAAGGACGGCGACGCGCAAAGACGGACGCGGGCGCGGTGCCGCAACGGGCATCGCGCCATCGCAGCATCGTGCCGTCGGATTCGAGCAGAGCGGACACGCGGCGCGCCCTTGATTGGAGCGCACTCCAAGGCGTTGGCTGGTGACCATGAAGTACACGCAGCTCGGACACACCGGTCTCAAAGTCAGCCGACTCGTCCTCGGCACCATGAACTTCGGTCCGCAGACCGACGAGGCGGACAGCCACGCCATCATGGACGCCGCGCTCGAAGCGGGGGTCAACTTCTTCGACACTGCCAACGCCTACGGCTGGGGCGTCAACAAGGGGCGCACGGAAGAGATCATCGGCTCCTGGTTCGCCAAGGGCGGCGGGCGCCGCGACAAGGTGGTGCTCGGCACCAAGGTGTACGCCAACATGACCGCCGACGACGGCGCTCCCTGGCCCAACCACGACAAGCTCTCCGCCGTGAACATCCGGCGCTCCGTCGACGCCAGCCTCAAGCGCCTCGGTACCGACTACATCGACCTGTACCAGTTCCACCACGTGGACCGCTCGACACCGTGGGACGAGATCTGGCAGGCCATCGACGTCCTCGTCCAGCAGGGCAAAGTCCTCTACGCCGGGTCGTCCAACCACGCGGGCTGGCACATCGCCAAGGCCAACGAGGCCGCCCGGCGGCGCGGGTCGCTGGGCCTCGTCAGCGAGCAGTGCCTGTACAACCTGGCCGAGCGCCGGGCCGAGATGGAGGTCATCCCGGCCGCGCAGGACTACGGCCTGGGCGTGATCCCGTGGTCGCCGCTGCACGGCGGTCTGCTCGGCGGGGCGATCCGCAAAGAACGCGAGGGGGGCGCCGCCCGCACGGCGTCAGGGCGCTCGGCGGACGCGCTGGCCGTCTCCTCCGTACGGGAGCAGATCCAGGCCTACGAGGACCTGCTGGCCAAGCACGGCCTTGAGCCCGGCGAGGCGGCTCTGGCCTGGCTGCTCACCCGGCCTGGTGTCACGGGCCCGATCGTCGGCCCTCGCACCGCCGACCAGCTCGCCTCCGCCCTGCGCGCGGTGGAGCTTGAGCTGAGTGACGCGGTGCTGAGCGGTCTGGACGAGATCTTCCCTGGCCCCGGACCGTCGCCGGAGGCGTTCGCCTGGTGACCGTGGCGTACGTCTGGTGACCCCGGGCGCGTCGGCCGCCCTGGCCCGGTTGCCACCGTGGCCGGGGCGGTGGCCGCCCCGTTCCCCGGCGTCCGGCGTGGCGCTCAGCCCAGCAGCGCCGCCGCCGCGACGACGAGGAGGATCAGGACGAGCGTGACGCTCACGATCAGGCTTCGGGTTTTGGGGTCCACGCTCTGAGGTTAGCCGGGGTGACTGGCGGTGCCATGGTGGGGCGGGGTTATCCGCCCAGGGGCCAGGAGGTCAGTGTCTCGTAGCGGGGGCGGTCGCCGACGATGCCCGGGATGGGCGGGTGGCTGCGGACGAGGCTCAGCTGGTCGGCCTGCCAGGTCTGGCTCTCGAAGCCCTGGAGGGCGGCGACGTACGGCCGCAGATCCGTGTCGGTGCGGCTGCGGGCGATGGTCAGGTGGGGGGTGTACGCGCGGTGCTCTGTCATCGGCACACCGGCCCGGCGGGCCGCCGCCGACGCGGAGTCGGCGAGGCGGCGCATCGGGGGCAGCCCGCCCGAGGCGCCCACCCACAGGGCGCGGTTGCCGAACTGGCCACCGCCGGTGAGGCGCAGCGCGAACGGGGCGCTGCGGTGTGCGGCGCGGGCCAGTCGCTTGTACAGCTCGGGCAGCGTCTCGTCATCGACCTCTCCGTAGAAGGCGAGGGTGAAGTGCCAGCTCGCGCGTTCGGTCCAGCGCAGGGTGTCCGCGCCGGGCAGGCGGCGCAAGGCGCCGACGGCGGTGGCGAGTTCGGAGGTGGCCATCTCCGGCGGCAGTGCGGCGGCGAAGAGTCTCATCCGGTGATTTTCGCGCAGTCGGCGAGCGGCGCGGAGAGCCGGGGGTGGTTGCCGCGAGGAGCTGGGACTTGTGGCCGCGGGGAACCGGGGATTGTGGCCGCGGGGAGCCGGGACTTGTGGCCGTCCCCGGCTACGCGTGAGCCCCGGCCGTCTCCTGCCCGGCCGGGGCTCGCGCGCTGCTCGTCGGTGACCGCTTCAGGCGGCCGTCGCCAGTGTCTTCTCCGCCTTGGCCCGGGGCACGAACGTCAGGTGCTGGTGTCCGCGGCGCAGGTCGACGCGGAGCCGCAGCCCGCCCAGGCGGGCGAGGACCAGGCCCACGGCGAGAGCGGCGACGGCGGAGACGACGCCACCCGCCACGAAGCCGGTCCTGGCGCCGTAGGTGTCGGTGATCCAGCCGACCAGCGGGCCGCCGATCGGGGTGCCTCCGACGAAGACCATCATGTAGAGGCTCATCACACGGCCCCGCATCGCGGGGTCGGTGGCGAGCTGGACGCTGGAGTTCGCCGTGACGTTGAAGGTCAGGCCGAAGACCCCGATGGGGATCATCAGCGCGGCGAAGATCCAGAACGACGGGGACAGCGCCGCCACGATCTCCAGGACGCCGAACAGCAGCGCGGCGCCCACGAGCATCCGCAGCCGCGAGGTGCCGCGCCGGGCGGCCAGCAGCGCACCGGCCAGTGAGCCGATCGCCATCAGGGTGTTGAGCAGGCCGTACGTGCCGGGTCCCGCGTGGAAGACGTCATCGACGTAGGCGGTCAGCCAGATGGGGAAGTTGAAGCCGAACGTACCGATGAAGCCCACGAGCACGATCGGCCAGATCAGCTCGGGCCGCCCCGCGACGTAGCGCAGGCCCTCCCGCAGCTGGCCCTTGCCGCGCGGCGCGCGTTCGACCTTGTGCAGTTCGCTGGTCCGCATCAGCAGCAGGCCGATCAGCGGGGCCGCGAACGACAGTCCGTTGAGCAGGAACGCCCAGCCGCTGCCGACGGCGGTGATCAGCACACCCGCGACGGCGGGGCCGATGAGCCGGGCGGACTGGAAGTTCGCTGAGTTCAGGCTGACGGCGTTGCGCAGGTCCTTCGGGCCGACCATCTCCACGACGAACGCCTGGCGGGCCGGGTTGTCGACCACGGTGACCATGCCGAGCAGGAACGCGATGAGGTAGACGTGCCAGACCTGGACGTGACCGCTCAGGGTGAGCGCGGCGAGTGCGAGACCACACAGGCCCAGCGCGGCCTGGGTCATCACGAGCAGTCGGCGCTTGGGGTAGCGGTCGGCGATGACGCCGCCGTACAGGCCGAACAGGAGCATGGGGAGGAACTGGAGCGCGGTGGTGATGCCGACGGCGGTGGCGGAGCCCGTCAGGCTGAGCACCAGCCAGTCCTGGGCGATCCGCGACATCCAGGTGCCGGTGTTGGAGACCACGGCGCCGGTGGCGAAGATCCGGTAGTTATGGATCTTGAGCGAACTGAATGTTGTGCCGCGGGTGGTGGTGGCTGGTGGGGTAGTGGGTGATTTCGGTGCGGGTGCGGAGTGTGCTCCGTGTCCCGTACTCAAAGCGGCTTCGCCTCCTTTCGGGTCGGGGCCGCCTCGCGTGGGCGGCCACTGCGGGCGACGCGGACCCGTGGGCGGTGCGGGTCCGCGCGCTGATCAGAGGTGGGCGAGCTTTTCCAGGACGGGCGCGGCCGCTCGTAGCGCGGCCCACTCCTCCTCGTCCAGCTCGTCGGCCAGCTCCGCCAGCCATGCGTTGCGCTTTCTGCGGCTCTCTTCCAGCATGGCTTCGGCCCGTTCGGTCTGCGAGACCACCTTCTGGCGGCGGTCCTCAGGGTGCGGCTCCAGCCTGACCAGTTCCTTGGCTTCGAGCAGCGCCACGATCCGGGTCATGGAGGGCGGCTGGACATGCTCCTTGCGGGCCAGCTCCCCGGGGGTGGCCGACCCGCAGCGGGCCAGCGTGCCGAGCACCGACATCTCGGTCGGGCTCAGCGACTCGTCCACCCGCTGGTGCTTGAGGCGCCGGGAGAGGCGCATCACGGCGGAGCGCAAGGAGTTCACGGCGGCAGCGTCGCCGCCGGTTCGATCAGGCATGTAGTTAGGGTAACTCATTACCCCGTCTAATGAAAACCGGAAAACGGTGCCGCCTTGAATCACCTATACGGGTGATCCCTCAGTAAAAAATGAACTATCCACCCCCACCTGCCCGACACGCTGGTCTGTATGGGATCAAAGGTGTTCAGTCTGCGTATGGACGGGGAGCTGCTGGACCGGATCGGGCAGCATGCCGCGAAACGCGGAATGAGCGTCCAGGACTACGTGGTCCAGACGCTCATTCGCGATGACTTCGACGAACGCTTCAAGACGTCCGTCGATGAGACGGAGCGGTTTTACGGGGAGCCGGGGGGTGTGCCCGGCCCGCCTGTGGTGCCCGGGGTGGCCGTGGCGCCCGGGGTGGCCGCAGGGGTGCCCGGCGGGCCCGTGGCGCCTGGCGGGCCCGCAGTGGCGCCTGGCGTGGCGACGGGGGTGCCACCCGTTGTGGCGCCGGGTGCTCCGCGTGGTGGGTCGCCGGGGGTTTCCTCGGGGGTGGGGAGCCAGTGATGCGGGGCCGGTGACGATGTGGTGCCCGTCCGGGCCGGCTTTGCCCTCAAGCGTCGGGCGGGCTTGATTTGGCTGGGCGGGCTGGGTTTGGACGGTGCTACTTCACGCCCAAAGCTTGCTCGATGGGGTCGAGGAGGAAGTAGACCAGGAAGCATGCTCCGACCACGCTGAGGAGCCAGGGGATCTCGCGGGTCCGGCGGGTGGCGACGCGCAGCAGGATGAAGGACAGCACGCCGATGCCGATGCCGTTGGTGATGCTGTACGTGAACGGCATGGCGATCATCGTCAGGAACGCCGGGGCCGCGATGGTGACGTCGCTCCAGTCGATCTCCTTGACGTTGGCCGCCATGATCAGGAAGCCGACGACGAGCAGCGCGGGCGTCGCCGCCTGCGACGGGACGACCCTCGCCAGGGGGGTGAAGACCAGCGCGAGCAGGAACAGGCCGCCGGTCATGATGTTGGCCAGGCCCGTCCGCGCGCCCTCGCCGACGCCCGCCGTGGACTCCACGAAGCATGTGTTGGCCGAGGCGGAGCCGAAGCCGCCGCCCGCGACGGCGATGCCGTCCACCATCAAGATCCGGCCCATGCCGGGCAGCTGGCCCTTCTCGTCGGTCAGGCCCGCCTCCTCGCCGACGCCGATGATGGTGCCCATGGCGTCGAAGAAGCCCGACAGCAGCACGGTGAAGACGAAGAGGCAGCCGGTGAGGATGCCGACCTCGTGGAAGCCGCCGAAGAGGCTGATATCTCCGATGAGCCCGAAGTCCGGGGAGTCCACCACCTTGTCCGGCACCTCGGGGACGCTCAGGCCCCAGCTGGCGTCCGGGATGGTCACCATCGAGTTGATGATGATCGCCACGAAGGCCATGACGGTGATGCCGATGAGGATGGCGCCCCGCGTCTGCCGTACGACGAGCACGAAGGTCAGCGCGAGCCCGGCCACGAAGATCAGCACCGGCCAGCCCTGGAGCTTGCCCTCGATGCCGAGGCCGAGGGGGACCGAGGTGTGCGCCTTGTCCGGGTTACGGGTGACGAAGCCCGCGTCCACCAGGCCGATCAGCGAGATGAACATCCCGATGCCGATCGCGATGGCGCGCCGCAGACCGCCCGGGATCGCGTCCATCACGCGCTGCCGCAGACCGGAGGCGACCAGGACCATCAGCACCATGCCGGCGAGCACCACCATGCCCATCGCGTCCGGCCAGCTCATCTTCGGCGCGAGCTGGAGCGAGACGACGGCGTTGATGCCGAGGCCCGCCGCGATGGCGATCGGGACGTTGCCGATCACGCCCATGAGGAGGGTGCTGAGGCCCGCCATCAGCGCGGTGGCGGTGACGAGCTGGGCGTTGTCCAGCTGGTGGTGGTACTTGTCCTCACCGGCCCCGAGGATGATCGGGTTGAGCACGATGATGTACGCCATCGCGAAGAAGGTGGCGAGACCGCCCCGGATCTCGCGGGAGACGGTCGATCCCCGCTGCGAGATCTGGAAGTACCGGTCGAGGCCGTTCTTCGGCTCTGACGGGGGCGGCTGCTTGGCGCCGACCGGAGCGGTGGCCGAGGGGGGCATGCGAGACCTCAGTCGTACGGGCCTGGGGGAGGCGGGGGCTGGGGAGGGCCGTGAACACGAACGCCCGGAATCCTACTGACCGGTATTGGATGATCGCACTAACCAATCCGGTCAAATCCAGACCGTTGCAGTATGAACAAACAACCACAGGATTGCTATCTCCGCGCGTAGACCGGTAAGGCTCCGGTCCGCTGACGTCGGCCGGGCTCCCGCTCCCGGCGGGCCCGAACACCCACCCAGGTGACGGACTAGGCTGAGCCCCATGAAGAAGTGGACCCCACTGCACGAGGCGCCGGAGCCCCTGGAGGGCAATGTCGTCGGCACCGTCACCGGCGGCACGATCGTGTGGTTTGTCCTCTTTCTCGTCCAGCTCCCCTTCTACGGCTGGTTCGACGACAACGGCCACCTGTGGTGGGTGTGGACCTGCGCCGCTGGTGGCGGCCTCGGGTTGATCGGCATCTGGTACGTCCGCGCACGGGACCAGGCCATTCGCCGCGCGGCCGCCAAAGCCGAGGCCGAGGCGGGGCCGGAAGCAGAGGCGGACACCACGCGTGAGGCCGGGTCCGGGGCCAGGCCAGAGGCTGGGTCCGGGGGCGCTTCGGCCGCCGCGCGCACCTCACGCCTCGCCAGGGACTAGTGCCGTGTCCGGCGGATCATGCTGGGGGAAGCCCCTGGCCGTGCCGTCCGTGCGTCGCGAGCTGCGGGCGCGTCGTAGCTGGTCGCGCAGTTCCCCGCGCCCCTGACGGGGCACACCAAGCCGCTGCGCTGCACCACGGCAGGGCTACTGCCCCTGGGCCCAGCGGCCTGGAAGGCCCCATGCGCGGCCCGATGCCGGGCACTTGGCGTCGCGAGCTGCGGGCGCGTCGTAGCTGGTCGCGCAGTTCCCCGCGCCCCTGACAGGGCGTTCCCTGCTTTCCCGGGGCGCCCTGCGCGCCGAGCGGACCGGGGGCCACCCGTCGCCATCCGCCAGCCAGGGGAGCCCCGGACGCATCACGGGTCTCCAGGGTTGCTGAGATAACCACCACCACCTTTCCGCTCCTATTCAAGGGGTGCGCGCCGCCATCCCCCCGTACCGTCGAAGGCATGACGTATCGGGCTGAGACCGCAGTCGATGAACCTGATCCGGACGGCAGCGCGGGCTCCGCACTCACCGACACGCATGCGCGGAAGCCGGGTCATCCAGGGCTGAGCGCGGCCGAGGTCGCCGAGCGGGTCAGCCGGGGTGAGGTCAACGACGTACCGGTGCGGTCCTCCCGCTCCACCGGTGACATCATCCGCGCGAACGTCTTCACCCGCTTCAACGCGATCATCGGCGTGCTCTTCGTGATCATGCTGACGGTCGCCCCGATCCAGGATGCGCTCTTCGGCTTCGTCATCGTCGCCAACACCGCGATCGGCATCGTCCAGGAGCTGCGCGCCAAGAAGACGCTGGACAGTCTGGCCGTCATCGGCGAGGCCAAGCCCACCGTCCGGCGCGACGGCGAGTCCGCCGAGATCCCGACCGGCGAGATCGTCCTCGGCGACCTCGTCGAGCTGGGCCCGGGCGACAAGTGTGTGGTCGACGGCGAGGTGGTCGAGACCGACGGTCTGGAGATCGACGAGTCGCTGCTGACCGGCGAGGCCGACCCCGTCCTGAAGAAGCCCGGCGACCAGGTGATGTCCGGGTCGTTCGTGGTCGCGGGTGGCGGCGCGTTCACCGCGACCAAGGTGGGGCGCGAGGCGTACGCGGTGCAGCTGGCCGAGGAGGCGTCACGCTTCACGCTCGTCCACTCCGAGCTGCGCAGCGGCATCAGCCAGATCCTCAAGTACGTGACCTGGATGATGATCCCCACCGCGATCGGCCTGGTGATCAGCCAGAGCGTGGTCGAGAAGAACGACTGGCGCGAGGCCGTACGCCGGATGGTCGGCGGGATCGTCCCCATGGTCCCCGAGGGTCTGGTCCTGCTCACCTCCGTCGCCTTCGCGATCGGCGTCATCAGGCTCGGCCGCAAGCAGTGCCTCGTCCAGGAACTGCCCGCCATCGAGGGGCTGGCCCGGGTCGACGTGGTCTGCCTCGACAAGACCGGCACCCTCACCGAGGGCGGCATGGACGTCATGGAGCTACGGCTGCTCGGGGCCGGGCCGGACGCCACATCCGGAGCTGGCTCCAGTGGGAACGGGGCCGCTGGTGACGGGTCCGGTGGTGACGGGGGCGGTGGAGACAGGACCGGCGCCCGTGGTGACGGTGGCGGTTCCTTTGGCGAGGCGTACGTACGGCAGGTGCTCGGCGCGCTCGGTGAGTCCGACCCCCGGCCGAACGCCAGCCTTCAGGCGATCATCGACGCGTACCCGGACGGCGCCGACTGGCGGTGCACCGAGTCGCTGCCCTTCTCCTCCGCCCGCAAGTACAGCGGCGCCGCCCTCAACGGCCCGGACGGCGAGAGCAGCACCTGGCTCCTCGGCGCTCCCGACGTGCTGCTGCCCGCCGCCGACCCGGTGCTCGGCGAGACCGAGGACCTGAACACACAGGGGCTGCGGGTGCTGCTGCTGGCGCGTACGGACCGGGAGCTGGGCGACGAGCGGGTCGCCGACGACGTGCGGCCCACCGCGCTCGTCGTCCTCGAACAGCGACTGCGCCCCGACGCGGCCGACACCCTGCGGTACTTCGAGGAGCAGAACGTCGCGGCGAAGGTCCTCTCCGGCGACAACGCCGTCTCTGTGGGCGCGGTGGCCGCGAAGCTCGGGCTGCCGGGCGCCGAGCACACCGTGGACGCCCGCCGGCTCCCCACCGAGCGGACCGAGATGGCCGCCTCGCTGGAGGACGGCGCGGTTTTCGGACGGGTCAGTCCGCAGCAGAAGCGGGACATGGTGGGCGCGCTCCAGTCGCGCGGGCACAACGTCGCGATGACGGGTGACGGCGTCAACGACGTCCTGGCGCTCAAGGACGCCGACATCGGCGTCTCCATGGGCTCGGGCTCAGAGGCCACGCGCGCGGTCGCCCAGATCGTGCTGCTCAACAACAGCTTCTCCACGCTGCCCTCGGTGGTGGCCGAGGGCCGCCGGGTCATCGGCAACATCGAGCGCGTCGCGAACCTCTTCCTGGTCAAGACCGTCTACTCGGTGCTGCTCGCGCTGCTGGTGGTCTGCTCGCAGGTGTCGTATCCGTTCCTGCCGCGCCATCTGACGCTGCTGTCCACCCTCACCATCGGCGTGCCCGCGTTCTTCCTCGCGCTGGCGCCCAACAAGGAACGGGCCAGGCCGCACTTCGTACGGCGCGTCATGCGCTACGCCATCCCCGCGGGGGTCATCGCCGCCGTGGCGACCTTCGCCATGTACCTGGTCGCGCGGCACTCCTACACGGGCGAGGGCGCGCGTGACGCGGAGACCAGCGCGGCGACGCTGACGCTCTTCCTGATCTCGATGTGGGTGCTGGCGATCGTGGCCCGGCCGTACACGTGGTGGCGCATCGGCCTGGTGCTGACGATGGCGCTCGGCTTCCTCGTCGTGATCGTCACGCCCTGGCTCCAGGACTTCTTCGCGCTGAAGCTGGTCGGTACGTCGATGCCGTGGACGGCGGTCGGCATCGCCGTCGCCGCGGCCGCCCTGCTCGAACTGGCCTGGCTCTGGGTCAGCCGCCGCTTCCCCGCCTGAGCTGCGGCTCGCCTGTGCTGAATCGGAGTCCCGGCCGTACCGGAGCCCTGTGAGGGCGGAGACGCCAAGACCGCAGCCCGGAGCCCCGCTTCTCAGCTGGGTTCCGGGCTACGGACGTTGGCACGTCACGACGGAAGGTGCCGTTGGTGCCCTCGCGCGACCGGGGTCGCTACGCCGTTACTTCACGTCCACGAAGTCAACGCTCGACGCGACCGCCGAGTGCGAGGTGTTCCCGGCGTAGTTCCAGCGCCAGTCACCGTCCACGGACGCCTTGACCGTGGTCTTCAGGCTGCCGTTGGAGGCCGTCTTCACGGTCTTGACGGTCTTGAAGGTGCTGGTGCCCTTCTTGCGGAACTCCAGCTTGGTGGACTGGCCCTTGTGCGCCACCCACTTGTTGTCGCCGAAGACGTCCCAGTGCGCACGGGTCAGCTTGCCGGTGACCGTGAGCGTCTTGCCCTTCTTCACGGGCTCGGGCGAGGCGTTGACCGTGAGCTTCGACTGGCGCTGGAGCTTGAAGGACCCGGCCTTGTCGGAGGTGTAGTAGTCCTCGTCGTTGGCGTTCACCCACGCGCTGACGTACCAGTTGCCGGCCAGCGCGTCGGTGTACAGGTCGACCTTCACGTCCACCGTGAACGTGGCGACGCACGTCGAGGTCGTCGCGTTCGTCACGGTGCACGTGATCGGCTTGGTCGGCTCCTCGAAGCCGGACGACGGGCCCATCAGCTGGATGTGCTCGGCGTTCTTGATGCCCGAGTCGTCCTGCGCGGTCACCGAGACGGTGAACGTCTTGGCGCCGCCGGTGCCCAGGACGACGTTCTTGCCGCCGTTGACGACGACCTTGGTGATCTTGGCGTCACCGCTGCCGTCCGCCTGCGCCGCCGGAGCGGTAAGGCCGGTCAGCGCGATGGCACTGGCGGCGGCGAGCACGGCGAAAGTTGCGCTCTTGCGCATGTATCCCCCCACGGGATGAAAAGAGCCCCGTCGCATCCATTGTGCGACGGAGTCCGACTGGCACAACTGTACGTATTTCACCTACCGTTCACAACTGTCACACCCATCCCGCACGTCACTTGGCATTCGTACGGGAGTGGCAGTGATCGGAGGGAGAATCCCCGGCCGTACTCTGTCTCGCAAGTAGCTCAGCCGTCCCAACTCCCCGCACGCCATGAGGCTGTTACGCGGACGGCGCGACCGATGGGACAAGGCGATGACGGGATACAGCTTCCGGGCCGACGAGATCGACACGAGCAAGCCGCACTCGGCCCGGATGTACGACTACTTCCTCGGCGGCAAGACCAACTACGAGATGGACGTCGCCGCCGCGGAACAGGTCCTGTCCGTCTGGCCGGGCGCGAAGGTGTGGGCGCGGGCCAACCGTTCCTTCATGCACCGGTCCACCCACTGGCTGGCCGCGGAAGCGGGCATCCGCCAGTTCCTCGACATCGGCACCGGCGTGCCCACCGAGCCCAACCTGCACCAGATAGCCCAGCGCGTCGCGCCCGACAGCCGCGTCGTCTACGTCGACCACGACCCCATCGTGCTCACGTACGCTGACGCGCTCCTGCGCAGCACCCCCGAGGGCCGGGCCGCCTATCTGCACGCCGACGTGCTGCGCCCCGAGACCATCCTGGACGCCCCGGAGCTGAGCGGCACGCTCGACCTGAGCCGGCCGGTCGCCCTCTCGCTCAACGCGCTCATGCACTTCATCCCGGACGAGAGCAAGCCGTACAACCTGGTCAAGGACCTGATGGCACGGCTCGCCCCCGGCAGCTACCTCGCCCTCTCCCATGGCGCACCCGACCGCGACCCGCTGACCGCCGCCAGGGTCACCGAGCTGTACCGGCAGAGCGGCATCACCGTCGTCGGCCGGACCCGGGAGCAGGTCGTGCCCTTCTTCGACGGCCTTGAGCTCGTCGATCCCGGCGTCTCGATGATCTCCGCCTGGAAGTCCGAGATCGAGCAGCCACTGACCGAAGTGATCGACGTCGAGGTGGCGTTGTACGCGGGCGTGGGGAAGAAGACGGCGTAGCGCGCGCACCCGGCCGACCCTGCCGACCCGGCGGGCGCGCGGCGGCCAGGCCGCCGGAGCACGCCCTGCCGGATCACGCCCTGCCGGGTCATGTCACGTCGCGTCAGGCCGCGACGACGCGTCAGGCCCCGTCGAACCAGCGGGCCTGGGCCAGCTCCGCCGTGCGCGTCGGGTCCTCCAGCAGGGCCGCCACCTCGAAGCGGCGCTCCCACTGGCCCGCCGCCCAGGACAGGCCCGCGGCGACGCCCTCGACGGTGGACGCGTGCAGCGTGCCGTCCACGTAGCGCCAGTCCAGTTCGGCCCGGCCCGCCGCCCCTTCGGTGCGCTCGTCGGTCACGACCAGCAACTCCTCGTGCTCGATGTACGACAGCGGGGCGCCGGGCAGCAGTTCGCGTACGGCTGCGGCGACGTCGTGCGGCTCGCCGTGCGAGATGACCGGCGCGGCGCAGGCCTCGCTCAGCCGCCGCACCTGGAGCAGCTCGGCCAGTTCGGCTGCCTGGCCCGGCGGCACCGGGAGCAGTGCCCGGCCCTCGGCGAGCGGCATCAGGTCGGGCGCGTCGGCGACCAGCGCGTCAGCGGCGTCCACGACCCGCAGCACCACACCCTCCGCGCTCTCCCGTGCCACTGCGTCCGGGGCCTCTTCCGCGCCGGTCGGGGCGGCTGCGGACGCGCCCTGGATCACCGCGCGGAGCTCGTCGGGGAGCGTCACCTCTTCGGGTGACAGGTAGGCCAGGGCTCCGTAGAGAGCGCGCAGCTGGGCCGGGCCGACCTCGCTGTCCTCGTCGGCAAGGCGGGCGAGCAGTTCCGCCGCGCCGCCGGGCTCGTCGAGGAGGGCCGCCACGGAGGTGCGTACGCCGAGCGCCCGCAGCACCTGGGCGTCCACGTCCGCCGTGTCCGCCGCCTCGTAGAGACCGGCGAGCAGCGGGTCTCCCCCGGCGGCCCGCAGCCCGGCGGGGCGCCGCCCGTCGAGCACGGGGTGGCCGCGCAGCCACCACGCGGTGTACGGGCGGACCGTCTGCGAGGTCCCGGCCGTGGAGTCGTGCCCCCGCGCGCCGCCGGAAGCGGCTTCCTGGGACAGGCCGCCGGGCAGCAGCACCCGGACGGGCGTGGTCAGCGCGTCCCGCAGCGGCGGCTTGGACAGCATCGCCAGCGCCTGCGGCCAGGCGTCGTCGTCCACCAGGTCCAGGTCCCGTACGGCGATGATCTCGGTGGCCACCGGCGGCACCGGCGACGGCGGCAGCGTGTCCAGCACGTCCTCGCACCACACGTCCACCGCGTCGAGCACGCCGACGTCGTCGGGCTCGGCGTAGTCGCTGTCGCGCGGCTCCAGGTCGTCCGGTTCCAGCACCACGTCGGTCGCCCGTACGAGGGTGAAATCGGCGAGCACCCCGGCGGCGGCGAGCGTTTCCTCGCCCCACCGCCGCGCCAGCTCCTCGTCGCAGGCGGCGAGCTCACCCTCGCGGATCACCCGCTCGAAGTCGCTGCCCGGCACCACGAGATCACCGGCGAGGGAGAGCTCGCCGTCCTCGTCGGGGAGCGCCAGCGCGGCCAGCCACGGCTCGTCGCCGGGCGCGAGGCGCGCGTCCCGTACGAGCGTGAGCACCGTGTCGGCCAGCGCCTCGCTGTTCAAGGACCCGGTCGGGCCGTCCTCGTCCGCGAACGGGTCGTAGTCGTCCTCGGCCGCGTCGAGGGAGTTCGCCACGGCGGCCCGCACCTGCGGCGTGGTCAGCACGGCACGCGGGGTGGCCGGGGTGGCCCCCAGCTTCTCCAGCAGCGGGTGCACGGCGTCGGGGTGCGCGACCTTCAGGCCGAGTCTGGCCAGCGTGCGGTGGTGGGCCGCGGTGTCGTCCTCGGCGGAACGGCCGCCCTCTTCCCCGGCCCGGTCGGCGTCCCGCGCCGCCGCGTCGTCCACCGTCGGCTCACCCGGCAGGGGCAGCAGCACCTGGCGCGGCCCGATCGTGGTCCGGCTCGTCCCCGGCCTGCCGCCTCCGACGAGCGGCACCGGCAGCCCGGTGAGCTGGTCCGGGTCCGTACCGGCCAGCGCGTCGTAGAACCGCCACCACCACACGGGCGGCCGCTCGGCGCCCGCGAGCCGGTCGATCACCTCGGCGAGCGGTACGCGCGTCACACCCAGCGCGCGCAGCTCAGAGCGCCGCTCCAGACCGGCGGGCAGCAGATTCGGGAACAGCTCGGCGAGCACCCGCGCCGTCTCGGCGCCCGCGCCTTCCACGATCTCCGCGTCGGCGGGCCGCAGCACGCCCGGCACACCACCGGGCCCGTCCAGCGCGTACGGGTCGTCCCCGGCGCCGACCGCCAGCATGTCGGCCTCCCGGCCCGACGGCGTACGGCCGCCGTCAGCGCCGCCCGGACGCGCGGCACCGGCCGTCCGCGTCTCGGCACCGGCGTCCGCCGCCGTCGCGTACACGGCGGCGGCGCTGGGCAGGAAGGGGACGCGCGGCAGCCGGTCAAGAACCAGGCGGCGCAGTTCACCGTCCAGTTCGCCCTTGCCCAGCGGGCCCGGCACCAGGTCGATGATGCCGACGCTGACCGGCTCCCAGTCGCGCAGCAGCGCGGCGTACGTCTCGGCCACCCGGGCCAGCAGGAAGTCCGTGAGGGCGCCGGGCGCGACCCGGCGACGGGTCGGTTCCAGCGGGAAGGAGGCGATGAGGAGCGCGGGCAGCCCCATCGGCTCGTCCGTCGGCGTCGGCGCGTGCACGACCGGGGCGCCGCCGCCGCGCAGCTCCCGACCGCCGCGCTCCTGCCGCGTGCCGACGCCCTCGAGCGCCTCCGCCGGGCCGCCGTCGACGCGTACCGGCGCGCCTTCCGCGTCCACCTGCACCGCCCAGGTCACCGACCACGCCGGGCGCAGCCGTTCCTCTACGGGGCGGTCGGCGAGAAGATCCGCCGTCAGCCGGCCGCCGTCGCTCGCCACCCGCCACCGCGTCGCGCCGCTCTCGTGCGCGCTGTCCTCGATGACGACGTACGGGCCGTCCTGACGCCGCCTCAGTGTCCGTACGCCCGACGGCGTATCGACGACGACCTCGGCCAGGCCCGGCAGCGTCAGCAGCAGCGACGCGTCGATGGCGGCCAGCAGCCGCTCCACGACGTCCTCGGCCGCGCCGTCGCGCAGCGGCAGGACCACCACCGTGTCGTAGCCGTCGGGAGCGCGGCCCTCGGCGGGCAGCGGCAGCCGCAGCAGCGGCACGTGGCCGTCGCGGCGGCGAAGCTCGTCGCTGAGGCCGGGGTTCCCGTCGGCCGCGCCGTGCGCCAGTGCCCGCGCCTCGGCGAGCGACCAGCGCACACCACCGGTGCGGCTGACGACGGCGGGCTCATCGCTCACGGCGAGTACGGCGGCGAAGCCGACACCGAACCGCCCGACGGCGTGCGCCGCCGGGCCGCCCTCATCGGCTTGGCCTGCTTGGCCTGCTTGGCCTGCTTGGCCTGTCTGGCCTGCTTGGCCTGCTTGGTCTTCGGGCCGCTTCGCCGAGGCGCGCAGCGTGGACAGCGACTCGGCTCCGGCGGCGTCGAGCGGCGCCCCGGTGTTGGCGGCGGCGAGGACGGTTGTGCCCGTCTCGGCGTCGGCGCTGTGCAGGGTGAGCCGCAGGCGCCCGGGGACCTTGGCGCGGGCGGCCGCGTCGGCGGCGTTCTGGGCGAGCTCGACGACGAGCCGGTCGCGGTAGCCACCGAGCGCCAAGTCCTCCTCGGCGTTGGCGTCCTCCCGGAAGCGGGCGGAAGAGGCGGCCCACGCGTCCAGTACCCCGCGTCGCAGCCGTCCGGTACCGAACGGGTCAGCGTCCCCCGTCGCGCCCCGCACCATCGCCGTGCTGCTCACGTGTTGTCTCCCTGTTCCGGTTCGCCTGCGGCTCGCCCGCTCCGTGCCTGCGGCGATGCTTGCGGTGAACGTACCGTCATCGCGAGAACGTGCCCGACTGCCCCTGCTTTCCACCCACTGGACAGCCAAACCACGTTCGGCAGAACCGGCAGGAAACGGCCACCACGCGCCCGCTGCGCGCGCGTCGCGGCCGTGGCGCGGGCGGCGGCGTGCCGGACCCCCAGCGCGCGTGTCGCGCGCGTGGGTCCGCGCCGATGCCCGGGCGGCGGTCTCACCAGGTGCCGGGCCGAACCCGGGTCGATGCCGGGCCGAAGCCGCGTCGAAGCCGACCGAGGCATGGCTGGAAACGCCTGAGCGACTGGCCGAAAGAACGCCACGGAAGGGGCAGTGGCGCTCAGCCGTCAGCGGCCCGGGCGGCGCAGCCGGTCATGACGCGCGCGGTCGCCGCCCAGCCGGGTGACCGGTCAGTCCGCCGGGCCAGGCCGGGGCGCCCGCCCGAGGCGGCGCGGCCCGCGGACGGGTCAGGAATGGCCCAGTTCCTCGGCCGGGCCGTCCGGCTCGACCGATCCGCCCGTACGGTCCGGGCGGAGCCTCAGCGGGTCCACGACCGTCTCGTCGATCACCGGCGGCGCCGGGCGTGGCGGCTTCGGCATGACGGCCGCCTCGGAGTGGCCGCCGCAGCCGTACGTCAGCGAGACGACGCGGCCGTCGGCCGGGCTGAACTCGTTCGCGCACACACCGAAGGCCTGTCGCAGCGAACCGCCGAGCGACATCAGGAAACCGCAGGTCATACAGGAAGCGGGCGCCGCCTGGGCCATTGGTGTCTTCGCACCGTACGACTCCTCCCAGCGGTCGGCGGCGATGTGCAGCCCGTAACGGGACAGGACGCGCGCACGGCCCAGGCCGAGCTCGTCGGCGACCGCGGCGATCGTGGCCTTCGCCGGAAGCACGGCGCCGTTCTCGTCGACGGAGAGGCCTTCGGCCGTGGCCGTGGGCGTGGGCGTGGGCGACACGGTCGGCTGGGCGGCCGGGGAGCCGGGCGTGACGACCGCGTCCTCGGTGTCGATGAGCTGCGCCAGCTCGGCGGAGAGCACGGGGCGCTCGTCGGCGGACAGCACGGAGTTCGGCGGCGGGGCGTCCTCACCCGAGAAGCCCGGCTCAAGGCGCAGGTCCTCGGCCTCGGTCGGCAGCAGGTCGCCCGGGCCCATGTCGCCGGGACGCAGCCGCTCGCTCCACGGCACCCATTCCGGCGCGAGGAGCGCGTCGGGTCCGGGCAGCAGCACCGTCTCGTCCAGCGTGACGTTCTTGGCGCGCGAGGCACGGGCGACGGTCACCGCCCATCGCCAGCCCCGGTAGCCGGGTTCCGCGCACTCGAAGAAGTGCGTGACGACACGGTCTCCGTCGGCGACGGCGGTGACGTGCTCGCCGACCATTCCCGGGAGAGCCGCCTCTACGGCCGCCTCACGGGCAAGGTCGACCGCCTCGGCGCACAAGCGGTCTGGGGTACGGCTTCGCATCGCAGCACTCACAAGAATCGATTCTCTCCTACGCCGTCTCACGAGTGCGCCAGCCAAGCGGCCGGAACAGCGGACGGAGCGGACCTCAGGACCGCGTCAACGTCCGCGCCCGAACGGCCTCGGGCGCACCTAGTACGTCCCATTCTGCGGGATAGTGACCCGGTGCGTGGCCAAGAACGACCGCCAGTGGCGCGTTAGGCACGCTACCTTGTCGAGCCGCGCCCGCCCCACCCCCACCTCGCTCCCGCTGCCACTCCGTGACCCGTTTCTGGTGGCGGCACGCTGCGGCAAGCGTGAGAAACGCACCCGAGAAGCGATCGAAAGTCGCCTACCGCGGCCAGATTGGGTAGACGATGTCGTGGTGAAAGGCACGAGGATCGCCGAGGGCGGCCCGGCTCGCAGGCCGGTCAGAGCCTTCGGCCGCGCACTGCGCCGCCCGTTCTCCTGCACGGCACGCGGCGTGCGGAGGGCTACCCACGCCCACGGTGCGGGCGAATCCGGGCTCGGGAAACTGATCGAACTGCACGCGGTCAACTCCGCGGGCGACATGATGATCACCGTCGCCCTCGCATCGACCGTCTTCTTCTCCGTACCGACCGACGAGGCGCGCGGCCGGGTGGCGCTCTACCTGGCGATCACCATGGCCCCCTTCGCGCTGCTCGCCCCCGTCATCGGGCCGCTGCTGGACAAGGTGCCGCACGGCCGCCGTGCGGCGATGGCCACCGCGATGCTGACCCGCGCGCTGCTGGCGCTGACCATGGCGGACGCGGTCTCGGGCGGTGGGCTGGAGCTGTATCCGGCGGCCCTCGGTGTGCTGGTGGCGTCCAAGGCGTACGGAGTGGTCCGCTCCGCCGTCGTCCCGCGTCTGCTGCCCCTGCGGTTCTCGCTGGTCAAGGCGAATTCGCGGGTGACGCTCGCGGGACTCCTCGCGACCGGGCTGGCCGCGCCGATCGGCGCCGGGCTGCATCAGCTGGGAGCCGCCTGGCCGCTGTACGGGGCCTGCGCGGTATTCACCCTCGGCACGATCCTGTGCTTCACGCTGCCGCACAAGGTGGACTCGGCGAAGGGCGAGGCGACCGCCCACCTGATCGCCCACCCCCCGCACCTCCTGCCGCACGCGCACCCCCACCTGCCGCTCAGACATCACCGTGAGGTGGCCGCGACCGGCGTGGGTGGCGGCGGCGTAACGCGCGGCAATCTGGCCGTCGAGGGCACCATCGGTGGCGGCCCGGACGGCGGCAGCGAGGGCGCTGACGTGGCGACCGGCGAGCGGGCTCGCGACGGCCTGGAGGCCGGGCCCGAGGACACGACCGGCACCGCGACCGGCATCGTGACCGGCACCGCGCCGGTCGATACGACAGGGACCGCGGCCGGGGACCAGCCGGGTGACAGGGCGGCCGGGCAGCCGGGCGATGAGACCACCGACGGCACCGGCGACCACACCGGCCACAGCGCGTACGCCGGGAACGGTGCCGCAAACAGTGCCGGGAACGCCGCCGCGAACGGCGACGTGGACCATGGCGTGGACCGCAGCGAGGACCCTGGCGTGGTCGTCGTCGGGACCTCCGACGTCACCGAGCGGCCGCCCAAGCGCCCCGGGCTGCGGACCGTCGGCTCGTCCGTGCTGCACGCGCTGCCCGCCAACGGCACGCTGCGCGTGCTCTCCGGCTTCCTGACGTTCTTCCTCGCCTTCATGCTGCGCGAGCATCCGCTGGGCGGACTGGGCCCCGAGCTGTCGCTGGGGATCGTGGCGGTCTCGGCGGGCGTGGGCAACGCTCTGGGCACGGCCATCGGCGCCGGGTTGCGGACCCGCGGCCCCGAGCTGATCATCGCGGTGGTGCTGACGGGCGCGCTGGGCGCCGCGGTCACCGCCGCCGTGCTCTACAGCCAGATCGCCGTCGCCGTGCTCACCGCTGTCGCGGGCATGTCGCAGGCGCTCGGCAAGCTCTCGCTGGACGCGCTGATCCAGCGGGATGTCCCGGAAAACGTCCGGACCTCCGCATTCGCCCGTTCGGAGACCGCGCTCCAGATGTCCTGGGTGGTCGGCGGGGCGATCGGCATCGCGCTGCCGCTGAACGGGCCGCTCGGCATGTCGGTCGCGGCGGGATTCCTCACGCTGGGGATACTCGCGACCGTACGGGGCCTGCTCGGGGCGGCCAGGCGCGGCACGCCGCACCCGCGCGTGGCGTGAAGTGCGCGGCCCGATAGCCTGCCAGCATGACCACTGCCACGCGGCGGAGCCGCACTTCGATGTCGTCCTGGCGCAAGGGCCGCCGCGTCGCCGCCACCGTTGGTGCCGTATCCCTCGGGCTGATCACCCTTGCCGCCTGTGACAAGCCGACCCCTCTCGCCACCGTGACCGTGGGCACGGACTCGGTGAACTCCGAGGCCACCAAGGGCTGCTACGGCGATGGTGACGTCCTGAGCGAGAAGACCACCAAGGCGTGCCTGTCGAAGAAGGCGGGCGAGTCGATCAAGGTGAAGCCGGGCGAGAAGGTGCGCATCGGCGTGGAACCGGAGATCGCCGAGTCCGGCTGGGTCATGGTCTCCACCAACCCGCTGATGAAGGAACCGAGCAAGGACAATTACCGCAGTTTCGACGGTGATGACCTGTTCGAGCAGAAGGACCCGCAGACCGGCCAGACCGTCGGCATGCAGAAGAAGGTCACCATCGCCATCGTGGAGCTCTCGAAGAACGAGGGCCCGAAGGGGATGTGGCACTTCCAGCTGGAGCGCGACAGGTGACGCGCGACTGACCCAGCAGGCCGTACGCGGTCGCGGATCACTCCGCGACCGCACCCGCTCCACCCACCCCACCACCCCACCGACGTACTCGACTGAGGGGCTGAGCCGATGCGCGCCCTGATCATCACCGCCGTGCCGGCCGAGCGGGACGCGGTGGTACGGGGCGTCCTGGAGGCCGGTGCCTTCGAGGGCGCCGAACATGCCCTGCCCGGCGCTCCCGGCCACCCGCGCAGGCAGCTGGCCCTGCCTGTCGCCGGCACCGACGAGGCGCTGACCCTGGACGCCCTGACGGTCGACGTACTGGCCGCCGGCGTCGGGCCCGCCGCCTCGGCGGCGGTGACGGGCAGCGCCCTGGCCTCCGCCATAGCCGAGGACGCCCCGTACGACCTCGTCGTCTCGGCGGGAATCGGCGGCGGCTTCACCGCCGCCAACTGGCCGCCGGTGCCCTCCTCCGGCCAGCCTGGTGCCGCCGACCAGCCCGACGCCGCAGGGCGTCCCGGGGCTCCTCTGCTCTCCGGTGCTTCCGGGCGGGCCGAGGCGCCGCTGGCGGCCGTCGTCGTCGCTGAGGCGATCGTCGCCGCCGACCTCGGGGCCGAGACCCCCGACGGCTTCGCCGCCGTCACCGAGCTGGGCTTCGGCACCGTCGAGCACCGCCCGCCCGCGCGGCTCGTCCAGGCCGTCGCCGAGGCGACCGGGGCGGTGCGTGGGACGGTGCTGACCGTCTCCACCGTGACCGGCACCGCCGCCCGCGCCACCGCGCTCGCCGCCCGGCACCCCCGCGCGGTGGCCGAGGCGATGGAGGGCTTCGGTGTCGCCGAGGCCGCCGCGGCGCACGGAGTGCCGGTGCTGGAGATCCGTGCCGTCTCCAACGCGGTGGGCCCGCGCGACCGCGCCGCCTGGCGGATCGGCGACGCGCTGGCAGCCCTCGCTCACGCCTTCGCCGCGCTCACCCGCGTACTGCCCCGGACCTTCGCCCAGGCCGACTGGGCGGGCGACGCCCCGGACACCCGGCAAGGCCCCCCGCGCCCGGACACCGGCCCGGCCCGTGACGCGGCCCCGGCCGACGGCTCGGACCCGCCACCGGCCCCCGGCGCGGGCTCGCGCACCGCAGAAGCAGACGCAGCCGCGCCCCGCCCGAGGAGGACGCCTTGACGACCGACAGCCGCCCCCTGCGCATCGCCTACTCGCCGTGCCCCAATGACACGTTCGTCTTCGAAGCGTGGGCCCACGGCCGGGTCCCCGGCGCCCCCGAACTCGATGTGACGTTCGCCGACATCGACATCACCAACGGCATGGCCGAGCGCGGCGAGTTCGACGTCCTGAAGGTGTCGTACGCGGTGCTGCCCTGGGTGCTCGACCGGTACACCCTGCTGCCGTGCGGTGGCGCGCTCGGGCGCGGCTGCGGCCCGCTCGTCCTGACCAACGGACCCGCGCGCCCCGCGGACCTGGCGGGGAAGACGGTCGCCGTGCCGAGCGAGCGCTCGACCGCCTACCTGCTCTTCAGGCTGTGGGCCGCCGCCGAGGTGCCGGGGGATGTCGGTCACGTCAAGGTCCTGCCGTTCCACGAGATCATGCCCGCCGTGCGGGACGGTTCCGTGGACGCCGGTCTCGTCATCCACGAGGCCCGCTTCACCTACCAGGACTACGGGCTGCACCGCCTCGCCGACATGGGCGAGCACTGGGAGGCGACCACCGGCCTGCCGATCCCGCTGGGCGCGATCATCGCCAAGCGGGAGCTGGGCGGCGAGCGGCTGCGCGCGCTGGCGGAAGCGGCCCGCACCTCGGTGCGGCTGGCCTGGGACGACCCGCTGGCGTCCCGTGAGTACGTGCTGGGCCACGCGCAGGAGATGGACCCGGCCGTGGCCGACCAGCACATCGGCCTGTACGTCAACGAGTTCACCGCCGACCTCGGGGAGGACGGTTACGCCGCCGTGCGCGGACTGCTGACGCGGGCCGCGGCCGAGGGCCTGGTTCCGCCACTGAGCCCCACCGCGCTGGACTTCGGCTGACCGGACGGACGGCCACCGCCGTCTGCCGTCTGCCGTCTGCCGTCTGCCGTCTGCCGTCTGCCGTCTGCCGTCTGCCGTCTGCCGCGAGCAGCGTGCGGGGAGGCTGCCCCTGCCAGGTGCCTCCCCGCACGGCTCTCCCCCACGGCGCCGCGCACCCCGCTCCGCCAGCGGGGCGCCCGTGCCGGGCTCGTAGCACGGCTCGTACGCACGGCTCGTACGCACTGCCTGCGCGCACTGCCCGCACGTCCGTACGGTCCGCCCGCCACGCGTGCGCGCGTGCGGGTGGGCGTGCGCTCAGTGGACGGTGAATGTCCGGGATGTGCCCGTGAAGTGGCTGACGGCGCCGCCGAGTGAGCGTGCGTCGCCGTGGTGGACGATGCGGTAGTCGCCGGGCGCGGCGTCGCGGGGGATGTCCCAGCTGATGCGGGCCGTGGAGACGGCCAGGTACTCGCGCTTCCAGCGGTAGACCGTCGACCAGTCGTTGTCGGTGGCCACCGTCCGCCATGTGCCGCCGTCGCGCCGCTGCACCTCAAGGAAGGTGCCCTCGGAGCGCAGGTCGTTCTTCGGGTGGCCGGTATAGAAGGACGCCTTGGCGCGCTGGCCGCGCTGGTAGCTCCCGGCGGGCTGCTCGCTGACGTCGCCGAAGCCCTTACCGGCGGGCGCCGCGTCCAGCACCACGCCGGGCTGGAAGCTGAGTTGGCGGTCGCCGAGCCACGGCGGCCGTACCGCGCTCGGGGTGGGTGTGCCCTCCCGCAGGGAGGCGGCGAGTGCGGCGAACTCCTGCTGGTAGGCGGGGAGGGTGTACCGGCCGAAGTGGGTGGAGGCGCCCTCGTAGTGCTGGGCGTCGTACTCCTCGGGGGTCGTGACGTACTGGCTGTACGCGTTGGAGTAGCCCGCGAAGACCGTGTGCCGGGAGGAGTCGCCGAGCTCGTCGGAAACCACGTCGGTGACCCGGTGACCAGCGGCGACGGTGAACTCGGCGGGCGCGGCTGTGAGGCTCAACTGCCCGATTCTGACGATCTGGACGGGCAGGATCTGCGGTGTCCACGCGGGGCGCTGCGCGCCGGTCGCGAGGAAGACCGGCTTCGGCGCCTGGCACGCGCGCAGTTCCGGGGAGGCCGGGGTGATGACCGCGCCGAGGCCGACGAGCAGCGGGTTGGCCTTCAGGTCGCCCTCGTCGACGATGTCGGGTCCAGGACCGTCCTCGGCGCCCGCGGTGAACGCCTGGCCCAGGGCCGCCTGGCAGGTGCGGTGCGCCTTGCCGTCCGGGGTGTGGCGGCCTTTGACGTCGACCTTCGAGAAGTCGACGTACCGCTGGCGGTGGTCGATGGGGCCGGTGAGGACTTCCTTGGCGCCGTTGAACAGCTCAAGGGCCTTGTCGGCCTGGCGCTTACCGATGATCCTCGTGTTCTCGAACTCGTCGTCGGTCGGGCCGTGGGCGCCGCCGTCGCGCAGGTTCGGCGACATGTCCCCGGCGTTGGTCTGCGCGAAAGCGGCGACGAACTTCCCGCGCTCGTCCGCGCCGTCCACGCCGTACGTGTCGTGCTCCACCTGATACGAGGCGTAACCCTTGTTGTCCGCGCTGATCAGCGTGTTCTCGGGAGTCATGGAGGTCGCGTGGGTGGGGAACCAGCTGAGCATCCCGACCGGGCGCCCGGCCTGCTCGAAGCGGAGCACCGTCATCCGCGTGTCCACCTCACCGGGGAAGCGGGCTTGTTCCGCCGCCGGGTTGCGGCGGAAGGCGGCCGCGGACCGGTTGACGTTCGCGCCGCGCAGGTTCCCGCTCGCGATCTTCACGGTGCCGGGGGCGCGGTCGGCGTCGGCGGAGACGATGGACGCGACGATTCCGGAAACGATGGCCTCGTACGTCTTCTTCTGGTGGCCGAGCGTGGTGAGGTTGTACAGCACGTTGTGCGAGTGCCCGCCCGGTCCCGCGTGCGTATGCGTCGCGGACAGGACGACGTTGCTCTCCGTGTACCGGGACCCGAACCGGTCGCCGAGCCTGCGGATGACCTCCTGGTGCACGCCCTGCATGATCATCCCGGCATCGGCGCTGACGAACACCGTGCGCCCGCCGCCGGGTTGCTCCATGACGAAGGCGCGCGCCCACTGCCGGGTGTGGATGCCGGAGGTCTTCTGGTCGAGGCGGGCGTAGCCCATCATCCCGGTCTCGGCGGCCTCGCCGGTGATATCGGCGAGGCCGACGCCGACCCGGTATCCGCCACCGGCGGCAGCCTGGACCCTCTCGCCCCCGGGCGACCGGTCCGCCGCCGCGGGCCCGGCACCGGTGAGGCTGGAGGCGACGAGTGCGGCGAGAAGTCCGCCGAGCACGGCGCGTGTCCACCCCCGGGAGCGGCGGCCGTGCGGGCGGCGGGCGGAGCGGCGCGGGTGCGGTGCGGACCGGTCTTCACCGCGCCCGTCGGCCGCGAGGGGATTCCTGACCGAGGACGGCTGGGAGGCGCCGTCCCGGGAGGTGCCGTCCCGGGAGGTGCCGTCCTGGGAGGCGCCGTCCTGGGAGGCGCCGTCCTGGGAGGTGCCGTCCTGGGAGAGGCGCGGCTGACGGCTCGTGGGGTGGTCGCCGGGGGTACAGGACGTGCGTGATGACATGCGCAGTGCCTGACTGTGAGGGGGAAGTGGCCCCCGGGTACGAGGGCTCCGCCCGGCGACCGCTCCTCAGAATGGAACCGTGGTTACTGCCCGGTCAATACGGCGTCAGCAGAAAACCGAAAACCTAATCAGCTTTTCTGGCCGAACGGTCCCCCGCCCCCGGACGCACCTGGAAGGGCCTCAGGCAGAACCTCGGGCGGGGCCTCGGGGAGAGCCGCGCGCACGCCCGCCCCGCGCTCGAAAATGCCCTGCACCACCCTGCGCGCCTCAGCGAGCACGGCCGGGTCACCCTCCTGTGCGTCACGCTCGAACGCCAGCTTGACGAGGGCGTCTCCGGCGGCGACGCCCATCAGCAGCGCCGTCCGCACCCGCGCGTCCGGCTCCACGTCGAAGCGTTCGGCGACAAGGGCCGCCAGCCGGTCGGCGACCACCTCGTCGTTGCGGCGCCCCTCGGCCAGCAGCCGGTCGTCGGCCACGTCACCGAACAGCACCATCCGGAAGCCGGGGTCGGCCCGCGTCATGCGGACGTACTCGTCGAACCCGGCGACGGCGGCGTCGCACCAGTGCGCGAACCCGGCCCCGGCCATCAGCCGGTCGAGCCGGTCGAGGAAGGCGTCGAGGTTCCGGGCGGAGGCCGCCCGGAAGACCGCTCTGCGGTCCGCGAAGAATCCGTACAGCGTGGCCAGCCCGACCCCGGCCCGTTCGGCGATGCGGGTCGTGGTCGCCGCCGGATACCCCTCCTGGACGACCAGCGCCACGGCGGCGTCCAGAATCCGGTCGACCTTCTCTCGGCTGCGCCGCTGCCGGGGCTCGCGCCGCAGCGCGCTGAACGGCTTCGCCTGCTCGGCGGCCCCACCACCGGCACGCTCCGGCCCACGGGACGGCCCTGGGCGCTCCGGCTCCCGTCGGCGTTCGGCTGATGTCCGCGCGTTCATCCGCTCCTCATCCAGCCGCACAGCCCGGTAGCCCGGCAGGGCGCGAGGCGGGCGGCGACGAGGCGGGGGACACGAGGACCAGCCTCCCGGAAACCAGACCGCCGGACATCAGACTCCCAGACATCAGAGACATCAGACTCCCGGTCATCAGACTCCCGGAACAAGAAAAAATCTCGGCTTTCACCACTGCCCGGAAGGCGGTGTCCCGCGTCACACGACGAACGCGGACGCGGGACCACTGCCGATACGAGGGAGCGCTGGATCACCGAGGGGGCGCGCGGCGACGGCGGAGCGCTAGACGTCGAGTTGATCCGCTACCGCCCGCAGCATGCCCGCGATCTTGCTGCCGTGCGCCTTGTCCGGATACCGGCCGCGTTCGAGTTGCTGTGTGACGTTCTCCAGCAGCGTCGTGAGGTCCTGGACGATCGAGGCCAGTTCGTCCGGCTTGCGCCGCTGCGCGGCCGCGACCGAGGGGGTCGGATCAAGGATGGTTACAGAAAGTGCCTGGTCACCACGGTTTCCGGCGACGACGCCGAACTCGACGCGCTGTCCTGGCTTGAGCGCTTCAACGCCGTCTGGGAGTACTGACGAGTGAACGAAGACGTCGCCGCCGTCGTCGCGGGAGAGAAAGCCGAAGCCTTTCTCACTGTTGAACCATTTGACCTTGCCGGTAGGCACGTCTGTCCTCGTCCTCGTAACTCGTCGGGAAACAACGGAAAACAGCTCTGGATAGCACTACAGCGGGTCGCAAGACCCGCCGCCACCAAGGCTAATGGTCCGGAGCCTGGTGACAAGACGTACCCGCGTGGTTCCTGCTCCGTGACGACCCATGGCGGTCTCGACTTCGCAGGTAGGGGACCTACCCTTGTCGCGTGAGTAATGAAACTTCCCGCACAGGGGATCTGCTCGTCCGGATCGGCGCGATTGTCTTCCTGGTCGGCGCGGTGGCCACTCTCGTCACGGTCACCCCGCTGCTGCTGGGCATGGACCGGCTGCCGACACCCGCCTACTTCGTGTCGATGCTGATGGGTGTCGGCTTCCTCGTCGCCGCGGCAGGGCTGCTGACGTCGATCGCGGCGCAGCGGCGTCAGGCCAGGTCCGCCACGTAACCCCGCCACCACGCGGGGAACTCGGTCAGGTCGGCGAGGACGACGTCGGCCCCGGCCGCGCGCAGCTCGTCCGCGTCGCACGGCCCGGTGGCCACCGCGACGGAGAGCGCTCCCGTCGTACGGGCGCCCCGTACGTCACCGGTGTGGTCGCCGACGTAGACGCTGGCGCCGTACTCGTGCAGCGCCTCCGCCTTGGCCTCGGCCCACAGCCAGCCGATCACCGCGTCGGCCTCGATGCCGAGGTGGGCGAGGTGCAGCTTGGCGTTGGGTTCGTGCTTGGCCGTGACGACGATCGCCCGGCCGCCGCCCGCATCCGCCGGTCCGTGGCCCTGGACGGCGGCGATGGCCTCACGGGCACCGGCGAGCGCGAGGGTGGGCTCGATGGCGTGGGCCGGGTACAGCTCGCGGTAGCGGTCGCCGACGGTCTGGATCTGGTCGTCGGGGAACCAGTGCGCGAGTTCCTGTTCGAGGGGCGGGCCGAGCCGGGTGATGGCGAGATCCACGTCGATGAAGGTGCCGGTCTCCGCCGACAGCGCCTCGTAGGCCGCCTTGATACCTGGCCGGGAATCGATGAGCGTCATATCGAGGTCGAAGCCGACCGTGAGGGCGCGGGGGGCCTGGGGACCGTCTACGGCGTGGGCGTGCGGTAGCGAGGACATGGTCGATATTCTGCCGCCTGCCGCCCGTACACTTAGCCTTGCCTAACCAGGCATCAAGATCATAAGTCCGCCTTCGTGCGCTACGCGAATGGAACCGATGTCCGCCGCCCCGACCAGCAGCCCCAGAGCCTCCCTGGTCAGCCGCCGCATCGGCTGGACGGCGGTCGCCACCCTCGCCCTGCTCCTCGCGATGCTGCTCAGCCTCGCCGTCGGCAGCCGCCAGATCGCGCCATCCGCCGTCTTCGACGCGCTGCTGCACGGCGGCTCCAGCGACGCCGCCGAAGTCGTCCGCACCATGCGGCTGCCCCGCACCCTCGTCGGCCTGATGGTCGGCGCCGCGCTGGCACTGGCGGGCACCGTCATGCAGGGCATCACGCGTAACCCCATCGCCGACCCGGGCATCCTCGGCATCAGCCAGGGCGCCTCGGTCGGCGTGGTGCTCGCCATCGCGTACGCCTCGATCCACACCCTCACCGGCTATGTGTGGTTCGCCTTCGTCGGCGCCGGTGTCGCGGCGGTCTGCGTCTACGCCGTCGCCGCGCGCGGGCGCGGCGGGGCCACCCCCGTCAAGCTCGCGCTGGCGGGCGCCGCGATCAACGCGCTGCTCGTCTCCGTCACCATGGCCGTCCTCACCACCAAGGCCGCGGCGCTCGACGAGTTCCGCTTCTGGCAGGTCGGTTCCCTGTCGGGCCGGGACGCCGAGGTAGCCGGACAGATATGGCCGTTCCTGGTGGTGGGGGTCGTACTCGTCCTGGCGGTGGCGCGCGGCCTTGACGCGCTCGCGCTCGGTGAGGACGTCGCCAAGGGGCTCGGCCAGAACGTCGCCACCGTACGGATCGTCGGCGGCCTCGGCGCGACGGTGCTCACCGGCGTGGGCGTCGCCGCAGCCGGGCCCATCGCCTTCGTCGGCCTGGCCGTACCGCACATCGCCCGCGCGATCGTGGGCACCGACCACCGCTGGGTGCTCCCGATGGCGGCCCTGATCGGCCCGGTCATGCTGCTCGTCTCCGATGTGATCGGCCGCATCGTCTTCCCCCCGAGCGAGGTGCCGGCGGGCGTGATGACCGCACTGATTGGCGTGCCCTTCCTGGTGGCCCTTGTCCGCCGCAAGGCGGTGGCGGCGTGACGCACCCGCTGACCACGAAGAACATCCCAGCCGCCACGCGCGCGCCCGCGCCAGCCATGGTCCGCGCCGCGGCACCCAGCGGCCCCGTCTCCCCGTGCGCCGTCGCCCACCACCACGCCACCCACCACCACCAGGCGGTGACCCGATGACGGCCGTGGACACGCGCACGGAGCCAACGGAGCCGCGCGACGGCGCCAGGCGCCGGGCGGCCGTGCGGCCCGCCGGGTACACCCTCGTCCGGGCCGGGCGCGGCTCCTTTCTGCTGCATCGCCGTGCCGCCGCCGTCGCCGCCGTCCTCACCGCGCTGCTCGCCGCCTCCTGCGTGGCGTATCTGTGCGTCGGGGAGACGGCCGTCGCCCCCGCCGAGGCCGTCAAGGTCCTCCTCGGGCAGCCGTCCCCCGACCGGCTCGTCGTGGAGACCCTGCGGCTCCCCCGTATGACGCTCGGCGTGCTCGTCGGCGCCGCGTTCGGTGTCGCGGGCGCCCTCATCCAGACCGTCGCCCGCAATCCGCTCGCCAGCCCCGACATCATCGGCGTCACCCAGGGCGCGAGCGCGCTCACCGTGGGCGCGATGACCTACGGCGTCACCTCGTACGCCGTGCTCCCCTACCTCTCCGTCGCGGGCGGGCTCGCGGCCGCCACCCTCGTCTACGTCTTCGCCTGGCGCGGTGGCCTGCACGCCGCGCGCTTCGTCCTCATCGGCATCGGCTTCGCGGTCGCGCTGCGCTCCGTCACCCAGCTCTTCCTGACCAAGGGCGACTACCTCGTCGCCCAGCAGGCGCAGGTGTGGATGACCGGCTCGCTCAACGGACGTGGCTGGGACGAGGCCGACCCGCTGGCCCTAGCGCTGCTGGTCCTGCTCCCGTGCGTCTTCTGGGCCGCGCGGGCCCAGCGGACCGTGTCGATGGACGACGACACGGCCACCGCCCTCGGCGTCAGGCTCGGCCGGGTGCGGCTCGGCCTCGTACTGCTGGGAGTCCTCCTCGCGTCACTGGCGACCGGCGCGGCCGGTCCTGTGGACTTCGTCGCGCTGCTCGCCCCGCAGATCGCCCGCCGGATGACCCGCACCGCCCAGATCCCGCTGCTCTGCTCGGCGTTGCTCGGCGCGTTCATCGTGGTCACGGCGGATCTGCTGGCCCGCAAGCTGTTCGCGCCGACCGAGCTGCCGGTCGGCGTGCTGACCGCGGCGATCGGCGCCCCGTATCTGATCTGGCTCATCGTGAAGGACGCCAGCATCCACAGCCGTACCGGAGGCAAGGCATGACCAACGCAGCTCCCGAGGGCGACTCCGCGCCCACCAAGGCGGAAGCCGGGCCGGAAGCGGAGGCCGGGGCCGGGGCCACGGCGGAAGCCAGGCCCGGCGCGGAGGCCGGGGCCACGGTGCCAGGCGATCGTGCGGAGGCCGGTGCCGGCACGAACGGCTCGGCGCCCGGCAGCAGGCTCGCCGCCCGCGAGCTGACCCTCGCCTACGAGGACCGCACCGTCGTCGAGAGCCTCGACCTCGACATACCCAACGGCGCGGTCACGGTCATCGTCGGCCCCAACGCGTGCGGCAAGTCCACGTTGCTGCGCGCCCTGGGACGGCTGCTCAAGCCGCGTCGCGGCGCGGTCCTCCTTGACGGCACCGACCTCAGCCGCATCCCGACGAAGAAGATCGCGCAGACCGTGGGACTGCTTCCGCAGACGCCGGTAGCCCCCGAGGCGATCACCGTCGCCGACCTCGTCTCACGGGGCCGCCAGCCGCACCAGCACTGGTGGCAGCAGTGGTCGGACGAGGACGAGCGGGCGGTCAGCGACGCGATGGACCGTACGGACGTGTCGGCGCTCGCCGAACGCCCCGTCGACGAGCTGTCCGGCGGCCAGCGGCAGCGCGTGTGGATCGCCATGGCGCTCGCCCAGGAGACCGACCTGCTGCTGCTCGACGAGCCGACGACCTACCTCGACATCTCGCACCAGGTCGAGGTGCTCGACCTGATCCGGCAGCTGAACCACGAACGGGGCCGCACGGTCGTCGCGGTGCTGCACGACCTCAACCAGGCCGCCCGGTACGCGGATCACCTGGTGGCCATGAAGGCCGGGCGGATCGTCGCGCAGGGCAGCCCGGCCGAGACGGTGACGGAGGACCTCGTACGCCAGGTCTTCGGCCTGGAGTCGGTCGTCGTCCCCGACCCGGTGACGGGCAGCCCGCTGGTCATCCCCGGCGCACCGTGGCAGGCGACGGCGGGAGCCAGCGCCCCGGCTGTGGCGGGGCAGGCGGCCGACGCCCCCCAGGACACGCACTGACGCCCCCACGGGTTCCGCCCCCCCTTTGCCTCCCCCCACACCTCCCTCCCCTCGTACACGACTTCCGTACGTACGCCTACGAAAGGCAAGACATGACCCGCACCCCGCGCCCCCGCATCCTCGCTGCGGCATCCCTCGCCCTGGCCGCGACCGTGAGCCTGACCGCGTGTGGCTCCGACTCCGACGACAAGTCCTCGGACGACGGTGACATGCGCGTGGTCAAGACGGCCATGGGCGACGTGAAGGTGAAGAAGCAGCCCAAGCGGGTCGTCGTCCTCGACACCGCCGAGCTGGATTCGGCGATCACCCTCGGGGTGAAGCCGGTCGGGGCCGTCCACGCCGACGTCGCGTCCGGGTTCCTCAACTACCTGCCCAAGGACAAGGTCTCCGGCATCAAGGACGTCGGCGCCATCGGCTCCCCCAACCTGGAGACGATCATCGGTCTGAAGCCGGACCTGATCCTCACCAACAAGGACCGCGACGCCTCGCGTTACAAGGAGCTCAAGGAGATCGCTCCGACGGTGATGACGGAGACCACCGGCTACCCCTGGAAGGAGAACTTCCAGACGCACGCGGCGGCTCTCGGCAAGACGGCCGAGGCCAAGCAGGTCGTGTCCGACTACGCGGCACACACGAAGCGAGTCACCAGCGCGGTGGGCGGCCCGGACAAGGCCAAGGACACCAAGGTCAACGTCGTCCGGTTCATCGAGGGCGCCGACATCCGCATCTACGGCAAGAAGAACTACATCGCGACGATCCTCGCCGACGTCGGCCTCGGCCGCCCCGCCATCGCCGACAAGGCGAAGGACGGCTTCTCGTACGACGTCAGCCCGGAGCAGATCGACAAGGCCGACGCCGATGTCATCTTCACGTCCACGTACGGCGACCCGAAGAAGTCCCAGCAGACGAAGACGACGGGCAGCGGGCTCTGGAAGAACATGAAGGCCGTGAAGAGCGGCGCCTCGTTCACGGTGGACGACCAGCTGTGGATTCAAGGCATCGGCTACACGGCGGCCAACAAGATCCTCGACGAGCTCCAGCGCGACATCACCAAGAAGTGACCAGGTGACTGACCTGCCGGGCGGCCGCCAGGCCGTCCGGCAGCCGCCGTTGCCACAGACCGCAGCCACAGACCGCTGCCGCAGACCGCTGCCGGTCTGGAGCTACGTTGAGTTTCACGTTACGTACAGTTACGTACAGAGGTCTACCCGCCCTGCCGTCGCCTCGCTCGCCACACCAGGTAGAGGGCCGAGGCGACGGCAGCGGTGCGTACGACGACGGGTGCGGTGTCACCGAGCGCGACCCCCATCCCGTCCTCCGGAATGGCCGCACCCCACCGGCCTTCGAACCGGCCCCACAGCCACACAAGACCCCCGGTCACCGCCAGACTCGGTACGCCCACGACGGCCCACTTCGCCTCGCTACGGGAGAGGCTGCGGGTGTTGTACGCGAGCACCCAACCCAGCGCGAGCGCGATCCAGTTGCCGAATCCGGCGCCGCCGATGAGCAGCAGCGCGGCCAGGACCGGCAACGGCCCGATGGAACCGCCCCCGCCGCCGTCGCCGGCCTTGGCACGCCGGGGAGCCATCCGGCGCAACAGCCCGCCACGGCGCGGCCGTTCGCCGTCGTCCCCGTCCTCGCCGCTTCCGTCCCCGTCGGCGCCGTCCGCCTCGTCCTCGTCTTCATCCCCGCCATCGTCATCGGGGGCCTTCTCGACCGGCTGATCGTCGGGGCCGGGCGGTGGTTTGAGGAGTTCGGACAGTTCGATGCCGCCGACGAAGCCGTCCACGAACCCGGGCCCGCGCCCTTGCGGCGCGAACGGCCCCCTGTCGAGGGGGCCGAACTCCATCGGCCCGCCTTCGAGCCGCCACCAGTCGGGGTGCGATTCGCGCGGGCTCAGCTCGTCCTCACCCGCGAGGTGCGGCGGGGACGCGGCGGTCGGCGGCCTGACAGGGACATTCGGCGCGACCGGCGACGACTCGGTGTGGCCCGCCTGTCCCCGCTGCGCGCTCCACGGGAACCGGCGGGAACGGCCCGGCTGCCCGGAGTCGCCCGCCTGGCCCGGCTGGCCCGGCTGGCCCGAGTGACCCGACTGGTCTGCCTGGTCCGCCCACGGGTCAGGCTGCGCGGGTCGCACGTTCTGGCCGGAAGAACCGGCGCCGTCCCCGCGCGGCGACGGCAGCTTCCCGTGCAGGCCACCGGTGAGGCCACCGGTCAGCCCACCACGCTCGCCGAGCCCCGCCAGCCTCTCGCGTGCCGCCCGCGCGGAACGTGCCGCCCGGTCAGCGGCGGAGGCGAGCCCAGCTCGTCCGGCACCCTCCCTGTGACCGTCACCGGCGAACGGGTCCGCGCCCGACCCCGGCCCTGTTCCTGACCCTGGCCCGGTGCTGGTGCCAGTGCCGGTGGAACGTTCGCTCGGCGTGGCCGCCGGGCTCTCCGCCGACCGGCCGCCCGCCGCCGCGACCACCTCAGCCGGGGAGCCGACTTTCGCGAGGATGCGCTTGACGGCGGCAGGGCTGTCGGAGCCCGGTGCCGCCGCCCGCCGCCGGTCGATATCGGCACGTACCGCCGCGACCAGACGTACGCGGTCGCTGGACAGCAGCCCCTGCCGCTGGGCGAGGTCACCGACCTTGCCCAGATAGTCATAAACGAGCTGATCGCTCTCGATCCCCACCAAAACCCCTGCGGATGCGCACCCTTGGCGTCATGAACCGTTCCGACGTTACCGTTTCACGCTGCCGCCCAGCAGTACGTACGTGGCCGAGCAGCGGCCGGAAGGGCCCACCCCGGCGCATGAAGGCGCCCCGCCCGTCCGTCCGTCCGTCCAGGGGAACAACGGCCAGACGGGGCAGCACAGGGACGCTGGGGCGCGCTATTCGATGGTGGCCGCCCATTCGCCCCGCGCGATGCGGCACACGCCGTCCGGCTCGATGCGCACGCGGTAGCCGTACAGGCCGAGACTGCCCTCGATGTTCAGCCTGTGGCGGATGCGTTCCAGATCGCTCCACAGGCGGCGAGGGCCGCCTTGGTGAACGGTCGGGGGATCGATCCAACGCCCCTCAGCGCGCGCCCATGACCCATCCGCGTGGAACAGCCAAGACGTACGCTGCTCGCCACGTTCCTCGAAGTACGTTTCGACCCCGGGCGCAGTCAACGTGAGGCGCGTTCTCACCTCCCATGCGTCTTCCACGTTGAGCACGGGATAGCGCCCGGTAGTGACCTCTTCCCCGTCCTGATCTTTCGCCTGCGGAAAACGGGCCATGAGCCTGGGTGGGTAGTCGGCGTCGTGGCGGATACTCATGAACCCGGCCCAGTCGCGTTCGACGCGCCCCACCGCGCCCCCGTCGGGGGTCTTGTCCGCGCCGATGATCAGCGACGTGCCGGTGATCGTGGTCACCAGCCGCCCGCCCGGCTTCAACGCGGCAAGCCATGAGGCGGGGATGCGCGGCACGGACACCATGGCCACGATGCGATCGTAGGTGCCGGGCAGCGCGCCCGTGGCGTCCACGGTGGCCACCTCGGGACGGTGCCCGGCTTCCGCGAGGCGTTCACGCGCCGCGTCGGTAAGGTACGGGTCCACATCCACACTGGTCACGTGCCGGTCGCCGAAGCGGTGACAGAGCAGCGCCGAGGAGTACCCGGACCCGGTGCCCACGTCGAGCACGTCCATTCCCTCACCCGGGCGGACGTGCCGGAACATCTGCAACACCAGCGAAGGCAGGGTCGAGGACGACGAGGCCCGCCATTCGGGCCGGTCATCAGACTTGGCGTGGTCGGCATGCAGCGTGCCGAGCCGGGTGACGAGCGTGTTGTCACTGTAGGCCGCGCGCATCCACAATGCCGGATCGCTCGGCCCGTCAGCCAACAGGGCCCCGTCCTGCTCGGCCCACCACCAGCGAGGCACAAACAGGTGACGGGGGGTGGAGCGCACAGCGTCGCGCCAACGGGACTGCGGGTGCGTTACCTCATCCGCGAGCACTGCGGCGTGCCGCCGCCACGCGGTCACCAGGCACCGCCCTGGGAGAGCAGGGGGATGGCGGGGAACTTGGGCAGGCACGCCGGTTGGCCGGGCTGGCAGCTCTTGTCATCGGGGGAGCATCCGCCTGCCCCCGGGGAAGGGATCAGGTCGATGGCCCGCCACCACTGCTCGCTACCGACAAGCTCGGCGAGATGCGCCTCGCGTACGTTGCCGCACGGCATGAACCGCGACAGGACGCACAGGGTGAGGTCACCGCTGGGCAGGACCGCCGCACGGCCACGGCCGCACTGGCCGCACAGCGCGTCGACACTGGGCACCGCAGTACCGGCCGCCCGGCCGACCGCGCGCACCCGGTCCATGGTCACGTCTGCGATGCCCATGGCCGCGATCTCCGCGCGGGCTTCCTGTACGCGCTGGCCGTCGAGGACTTCCACAATGCCGACCCGCACAGGGATGCCCCGGCGGTGCGCCTCCTCGATGTTCGTCCGGGTGCGCAGGTAGCTGCCAGGCCGCTGGGTGATCGTGTCGTGTTCCGACGCGCGGTCGCTGTAGTAGCTCGTGGCCACCGAGACCCCTTCGCGGCCGAAGACGTCCCACCACTGAGGCCGTACGTGGAAGAGATTCGAGTAGACCTCGACCTTTCGGCCATGGCTCAGGGCGAGGTCGACTAGCTCGACCCACCCCGGGTACATCGTCGGTTCTCCGCCGATGAGCTGAATGGTCCCGATGTTGAGCTGTGCGGCCTCGACGACGACGCGTTTCCAGTCGGCTGGCGTCATGGCGCCGTGCGTGCCCTGCGGGCTGGAGTCCGCGAGGCAGTGCGTACAGGTGAGCTGACACGTGCCGGTCACTTCGAGTTCCAGGGTGTCCAGTAAGGCAGCACCCGTACTGGCTGAGCGTTCAACGACAGTCGACATGGCTACTCGCTCCTCTTGTCTTCCGAGTCTTCCGGTGGGTCTTCTTATCTGTGAGGTCTCTGTGAGACACCCGCCCCGGCCGCTCGACCTGTCCAGGGTTTCCACCACCGGGGCGGGCTTTGTTCCGCCCCTGCCGGGATCACCAATTGCCGTGGGGCGACCATTCGGTTTCTGACCGGCAGGGGCGGGGCCTATGGGGGCTATGGGGTACGTGCGGCGCCGTCTACGCTCCGCCGCTGCTGTCTGTGCAGTTCGCCAATCGCCTTGAGCTGCCGCTTTTCCCGATCGGTCGCCGGTCGTACGGCCCGTGGGCGTGCCTTCCACGCGTAGCCCGTGGGGCGGACCAGACAGATCAGCGGGCCATCAAGGCCGGCGATCGTCGCGGGCATTTCATAGAACCGGTCATAGACGACCATGCCGACCGCGAACGCGGAGGGCGTCTTGAGCTTCCTCACCATGTCATCCGCCTACTCGTCACCGCCCACGGAACGCCGCAGGCATCGCCATACCCTTCGCGTCTCCGCGTGCTCTCAACCTGAGTACAACGTCCCGCCGAGGTGGGTAGCCTCACCAGTAGGGACGGCTGGACAGCGCCAACTGTCCACGGAAGACAGGGGAGTTCGCACACATGACCGCTGAGACAGATGGCGCAGACCCCACCGACCCAGTGTCGTCAGCGCTCGCGCACTTCGGAAAGGAAATCCGGTTGGAGCGCGAAGCGCTGGGCATGTCCCGTGCCGACTTCGGCAAGGAGGCGGCTTGCGGGTATGACCTGGTCGCCAAGATCGAGAAGGGACAGCGCGTACCGTCCCAGGAGTTCGCGGAAGCCTGCGACCGCGTATTCCCGCACGCGAATGGGCGGTTCCTCCGTTTGTGGCCCCTCGCGCTGAAGTTCGCGTATCCGACGTGGTTCCGTAAGTACGTCGAGCTGGAAGAGAGAGCGACGCACATCCGGCTCTTTCATCCGCTGCTCGTACCGGGACTTGTCCAGACGGAGGAATACGCGAGAGCGGTTCTGCGAGGCGGCCGACCGGACAACCTCGATGACGCGGTGACCATCCGCATGGAGCGGCAACGCGTGCTTGCCGAGGACGATCCTCCCCGACTGTGGCTCGTGCTGAGTGAGTATGTGCTCCGCCGTACGGCAGTGGGGGACGCTGCTGTCATGCACGGCCAGCTCCGGCGACTCAGGGACCTCGCCGAGACACCACGTTACGTCGTGCAGATCCTGCCGGAAGAGATCCATGGCGGCAGCAATCCGTTCGGTGTCCTGTCCTTCCACGAAGGCGCTGACGTGGTGCACGTTGACGGGTTCCCCACGGGGTACATCGTCGCTGACACGGCACCTGTGTCCGAGGCTCAGAACACCTACGATCTGCTGAGGGCAACGGCCTTGTCCCCGGGCGCGTCGGTAGCCGCGATCAACTCGATCATGAAGGACGTGTACGCATGAACGCTCAGCAGTACCCCGCCGACGTGTGGCGGAAGTCGAGCTACAGCGACTCCAACCAGGGCGAGTGCCTTGAGGTGGCGGACGGCTACGCGAACGTCCCCGTCCGCGACTCCAAGGACCCGCACGGCCCGGCGCTGGTCTTCGAGCCGTCCGCCTGGTCATCCTTCGTCAGCGCTGTCCGAAGCGGAGAGTTCGACGCCTGAGCTCCGAGCGCATCCCCGAGCGAGCGCGGCCCCCGTGAACACGGGGGCCGCTGTCATGTCGGCGCTTGCCGTACAGGAGCTTCCCGACGTGACCCGCGCCGCCCTACCAGCGGCGCGGGACCGCCTCGCCTCGCGTCGGCGGCGTGCGTGACGCATGGGGCGTGGCCCGGCCACCCGGTACCGTAGACCGAATGACCACCTCGCGGGACCGGGCGGCACAGATGACCCGAGAGACCGGGCAGAACGGCGGCAGCCGTGGAGCGCCTCGTACGCTCGCCGAAGAGCTGCGGGTGCGCCCCGACGGTGCGCTCGTCACGCTGCTGCGCGCCCGTCCTGACCTGCTCAATCCCGTGCCGAACGACCTCACCCAGCTGGCCACCCGGGCGGGTACCCGTGCGTCGGTCGTACGGGCCCTGGAACGGCTCGACCGGTTCGCTCTGCAGACGGCCGAGGCGCTGGCTGTGGCGCCGGACCCCTGTTCGTACGAGACGCTGCTCGGGCTGCTCACGGGCGATGAGCCGAAGCCGGGCGACGAGGCGAGACCACGCGACGAGGGCGCACCCCGTGCACCCGGGTCAGGCGCGGGCGGAGCCCAGGAGCCGGGCGAGCAGGCGACAGCGGGGCAGATCCGCGCCGCGTTGCCGCGCGCCGTCGGCACGCTGCGCCAGCAAGCCCTCGTCTGGGGTGGTGACGACCGGCTGCGGCTGATCCGCACCGCCCGCGAGCTGCTGGCCCCCACCGCCGCGAAGCTCTCCCCCACCGGCCTCGGCCCCACCGTCGCCGAGGCCACGTCGGGCACATCGCCCGGGCGCCTCCAGGAGATCGTCGCCGCCGTCGGACTGCCCGCCACGCATGACCCGGTGACGGCTGTCGCCGCGCTGACCGGCCTGTTCAACGACCGCGAGCGGATGGCCGCACTCCTCGCCCAGGCCCCGCCGGAGGCGCTGGCGGCCCTCGGCAAGCTGACGTGGGGCCCGCCGTACGGGGCCGTATCGGCCGCGACGGCCGCCGACGCGTCGGGCGCCACAGCAGCCGGCGCAGGCCCGGCACGCGGCACGGAAGGCGCACACGTCACGGACAGCGCGCGAGGCACGGACGGCTCAGGCGGCGCCGACCGCCCAGACGGCCCGGAGTCGCGTCGGGCGGGCACCGCCGCCCCTGGCGCCGGGCCCACCTCCCATCTGCACTGGCTGCTGGCTCGCGGGCTGCTGCTGCCCGCCGGTCCGCGCAATGTCGTCCTCCCCCGCGAGGTCGCCCTGCACCTGCGCGGCGGCCGGGCGCACCGGACCGTGGAACCCGTCGCGCCGCCCCTCGCGCCGCTGACCGAACGCCGTCCACAGGCTGTGGACGCGGCCGCTGCCGGGCAGGCGTTCACCGCTGTCGCCGCCGTCGAAGAACTGCTGCGGGAATGGCAGTCCGGAGGCCCCAGCGTGCTGCGCGCCGGAGGGATCAGCGTGCGCGACCTCAAGCGGACCGCCGTCGCGCTCGACGTGACCGAGCCGATGGCCGCCTTCTGGATCGAGCTCGCGTACGCGGCCGGGCTGCTGGCCTCGGACGGCGAGATCGACGAGCGCTTCGCGCCGACCCCCGCCTACGACGAGTGGCTGCGGCTCCCGACCGAGCAGCGGTGGGCACGGCTCGCCACTGTGTGGCTGACGGCCACGCGCACCCCCGGCCTCGTGGGCAGCCGGGACTCGAAGGGCCGTGCGCTGTCGGTGCTCGGCCCCGACCTGGACCGGGGCGCCGCCCCCGAGGTGCGCCGTCGCGCCCTCGGCTTGCTCGCCGATGTCCCCGCCGGTGCGGCTGTCCCCGTGGCGGCCCTGCTGAAGCGGCTGTGCTGGGAACGGCCGCTGCGCGGGGCTGGAGACGGCACGCTCCCGCCCGACGAGGACCCACACACCCGGCTCGCCGGGTGGGCGTTCAGCGAGGCGGAGTCGCTGGGTGTCACCGGTCGCGGCGCACTGGCTTCCCACGGCCGGGCCCTCCTCGGCAAGCAGACCGCCACCGAGGCCCCCAGCCCCACGCCCGCGTCGGCATCGGCATCGGCATCGGCAACGGCGTCGGCTTCCACCACGTCATCCGCAGCCGCGGCGGAGGCCATGCCGGATTCGTCCCTCCCCGCCCCCTCCGCCGCTGAGCTGGCGGCCGCGGCCGCCGCAGCCGCGAAGCTGCTCGCCCCGCTCCTGCCCCAGCCCCTCAACCACGTCCTCCTCCAGGCCGACCTCACCGCCGTGGCACCCGGCCCCCTCGACCGTCCACTGGCCGATCTCCTCGATGTCCTCGCCGACGTGGAGTCCAAGGGCGGCGCGACGGTCTACCGCTTCACGCCCGTCTCCGTGCGGCGCGCGCTCGACGCCGGACGCACAGCCGCTGACCTGCACGCCTTCCTAGCGGAGCACTCCCGTACGCCCGTTCCGCAGCCCCTCACGTACCTGATCGACGACGTCGCCCGCAGGCACGGCCGACTCCGGGTCGGCGCGGCCTCCGCGTACCTCCGCTGCGACGACGACGCGCTGCTCGCCGAGATCCTCGCCGACCGCCGCTCCTCCGGGCTGCGGCTGCGCCGCCTGGCGCCGACCGTGCTCGCCGCCCAGGCGGCCCCCGACGTCCTGCTCGAACGACTGCGGGAGATGGGTTACGCACCCGCCGCCGAGTCCGCCGAAGGTGACGTGGTCGTGGCCCGCGCCGACGCGTACCGCACGCCGCCCCGCTCCGCCCCCGCGCCCGTCCCCGACGGCCCGCCCGTCCCTGACAACACCCTGCTCAACGCGGCGGTACGAGCGATCCGCGCCGGAGACCTGGCGGCGACGGCGGCCCACAAGCAGACCGCCACGCCCCGTCCGGAAGCGGGACAGGGCGCGACGGCAGGCCGAACCGGCCCCGAAGCGGCGGCAGCGGCGAAGGCGGGAACCGGGACCGGCGGCCCCGGCCGGCTCCCCCGGACCACCTCGGCCGACACCCTCGCCACCATGCAGGCGGCGGCCCTCACCGGCTCCGCCGTGTGGATCGGCTACGTCAACGCGGACGGCGCGGCGAGCCAGCGGGTCATCGCCCCGGTCCGCGTGGAGGGCGGCTTCGTCACCGCGTACGACCACACGGCCGACGAGGTCCGTACGTACCCGCTGCACCGCATCACGGGCGCGGCCGAACTGGCGGACGAGGCAACGTAGGTGGCAGCGGCTGGCTGTCCGGTGGCGACGGCACGCTCGGACCGGGCCTGGCGGACGGATCGAGGACGGGCACAACGACGGACCCGATGAGTCATCCGTCACAGCTTTGACGAAGATCGTCGCCGAGCGCGCCCGGCAGGCCCAGCACGGCGAGATCCCGACCGCCTCAGTCGATCTTTCCTGACCCTCGCTGCTCATCTTTCCCGACCAGAGCGCCCCGCCGACGCTCGCGCATGAGCGACACTGGATGTTTGGCTGCCAGGTGGTTTGGCCGCCTTAGCCAATCGATCACCAGTTGGGAAGGGGAGGCGCGTGACCGGACCTCTCATCGTCCAGAGCGACAAGACGCTGCTCCTGGAGGTGGACCACGAGCAGGCGGGCGCCTGCCGTCGTGCCATCGCCCCCTTCGCGGAGCTGGAGCGCGCGCCCGAGCACATCCACACCTACCGGATCACCCCGCTCGGCCTGTGGAACGCGCGGGCCGCGGGCCACGACGCCGAGCAGGTCGTCGACGCGCTCGTCGAGCATTCCCGGTACCCCGTGCCGCACGCCCTGCTGGTCGATGTCGCCGAGACGATGGCCCGCTACGGCCGCCTGCGGCTGCTCAAGCACCCCACCCACGGGCTGGTGCTGGAGAGCACCGACCGCCCCGTGCTGGAGGAGATCCTCCGCTCGAAGAAGGTCCAGCCGCTGGTCGGGGCGCGTCTCGACGCGGACACGGTCGTCGTGCACCCCTCCGAGCGCGGACAGATCAAGCAGACGCTGCTGAAGCTCGGGTGGCCCGCGGAGGACCTCGCCGGATACGTGGACGGCGAGGCCCACCAGATCGACCTCGACGAGACGGACTGGGCGCTGCGCCCGTACCAGAAGCAGGCCGTGGAGGGCTTCTGGCACGGCGGTTCCGGTGTCGTCGTGCTGCCCTGTGGCGCCGGGAAGACGCTGGTCGGCGCGGGCGCGATGGCGCAGGCGAACGCCACGACGCTGATCCTGGTCACGAACACCGTCTCGGCCCGCCAGTGGAAGCACGAGCTGGTGCGGCGGACGTCGCTGACCGAGGAGGAGATCGGCGAGTACAGCGGTACGCGCAAGGAGATCCGGCCGGTCACCATCGCCACGTACCAGGTACTGACGACCAAGCGGAAGGGGATCTACCCGCACCTGGAGCTGTTCGACTCCCGGGACTGGGGTCTGATCCTCTACGACGAGGTGCATCTGCTGCCCGCCCCGGTCTTCAAGTTCACGGCCGATCTCCAGGCCCGCCGCCGCCTCGGCCTCACGGCGACGCTCGTACGGGAGGACGGCCGCGAGTCCGATGTCTTCTCCCTGATCGGACCCAAGCGCTTTGACGCGCCGTGGAAGGAGATCGAGGCGCAGGGTTACATCGCGCCCGCCGACTGCGTCGAGGTCCGCGTCAACCTGACGGACAGCGAACGGCTCGCGTACGCGACCGCCGAGCCGGAGGAGAAGTACCGCTACTGCGCCACGACCGCCTCCAAGCGGCGGATCACCGAGGCCCTGGTCGCCAAGCACAAGGGCGAGCAGACGCTTGTCATCGGCCAGTACATCGACCAACTCGATGAGCTGGGCGAACACTTGGGTGCGCCCGTCATCAAGGGCGAGACGACGAACGCGCAACGGGAGAGGCTGTTCGGGGCGTTCCGGGAAGGCGAGCTGTCGGTGCTCGTCGTGTCGAAGGTCGCGAACTTCTCCATCGACCTGCCGGAGGCCACGGTCGCCATCCAGGTGTCGGGCACGTTCGGATCACGGCAGGAGGAAGCCCAGCGCCTGGGCCGCGTCCTGCGGCCGAAGGCTGACGGGCATGAGGCGCGCTTCTACTCGGTGGTCGCCCGGGACACGATCGACCAGGACTTCGCGGCCCACCGGCAGCGCTTCCTGGCGGAGCAGGGCTACTCGTACCGCATCATCGACGCGACCGAGCTGCTGGCGGAGGACGAAGCCTGAGCACGAGCCGTGAGCCGTGAGCCGTGAGCCGTGAGCCGTGAGCGGTGAACCGGGCAGCGGGCAGCGGGCAGCGGGGCGAACGGCTTTCGGGCACCCGCCGCCGCGCACCGTCCGCTACAGCGCGCGAACGTCCTCGTCCTTGTACTCACCGAGCACGGCCACGCTGAAGGCGGCGGCCGCGAAGACCTTCACGGCGTGCAGTGCGGTGCCGAGCGGGCGGCGGGGACGCGCGCCCGCTTCGCTCCGTACGGCAGTGGTGTCGCCGCCACGGCAGGCGGGAGAACCGGCGGACAGGGACGCGGCGGCGATCATTGCGGTGCTCATGCCTTCCATGGTCGGTTCTCCGGCCGGGCCAGGCATCGGCCCGGCGGCGTAACCACCGGTGGCTGTCCCTACACCTCCAGGCGCACGGCATCCCCTACGGGAGAACGACCACGACCCTGAGACGGCCGCCGCCCGGCCTGGAAAAACCGTTCGCGTCCCGTCGGCCCGCTGGCTAAACTCTCGCCCTTCCCCGGACACCGTCAGGGGACTCCCCCGCCTCCCGCACCACCAGGGAGCGCCACCGCCCGGACGGCAACCGGCCGGTTCCTTCGCCCACCTCGCGCCGCGTGTCCGCGTCGCTCGCCGACGTATGCCCGCGCGCACGCGTACAGCTCGTACAGCCGGAGGCAACACCGTGCCGTCGCACGCCCAGCACACCCCGGACGCTGCCCGTCAGTCGGCCGCACCGCGAGACGCCCAGCACACCGCCCCCGAGAGCACACCGCAGCCGCCGAACCCGCCCGGCACACCCCCCACACCTGACCCGCTCGGCCAGGAGCGCGCGCATCTGGCCGCCTCCCGGAGCGCACTGCGCGCGATGCGTGTGGACGTCGAATCGCTCGACACCGGCGACGTCGCCGCGAACTGGGTGAACGCGGAGGCCCTGCGGCACACCATCGACCAGCGGATCAAGGCCCTCGCCGACTTCTCGGACCTGCCGCTGTTCTTCGGCCGTCTCGACTACGAGCACCCGCACAGCCCCACAGACACCCCCACAGGCACCCCCACCCCGCCGGTCGCCACCGGCCCCGCCAGTCCCACCCCTTCTGCCGGTTCCGCTGCTTCTGCTGATTCCGCCACCAGCAACGAGCAGTTCTACATCGGCCGACGCCATGTCCACGACCCCGACGGCGAACCGATGGTCGTCGACTGGCGCGCGCCCATCTCGCAGCCCTTCTACCAGGCATCCCCGAAGCGCCCCATGGATGTCGTGCTGCGGCGGCGCTTCGGTTACACGGGCGGCGAGTTGACGGCGTACGAGGACGAACCCCTCACCGGCGTCCCCGACATCGACGCGCCGCAGACCAGCAAGTTGCTCCAGAGCGAGATCGAGCGGCCCCGCGTCGGCCCCATGCGGGACATCGTCGCGACGATCCAGCCCGAGCAGGACGAGATCGTCCGTGCCGAGATCGGCGGCACCGTATGCGTGCAAGGGGCACCCGGAACGGGCAAGACGGCCGTGGGCCTGCACCGGGTGGCCTACCTGCTCTACGCGCACCGGGACCGGCTCGCCCGCACCGGCACCCTGGTCGTCGGCCCGAACCGGTCCTTCCTGCACTACATCGAGCAGGTGCTGCCCGCGCTCGGTGAGCTCCAGGTCAAGCAGGCGACGGTCGACGACCTCGTCGCGCACGTGGAGACGCGCGGCACGGACTCCGCCGAGCGGGCCCGCGTCAAGGGTGACGCGCGCATGGCCGACGTGCTGCGCCGCGCGCTGCGCGCCGGAGTGCGGATGCCGAAGGAGTCGCTGGTGGTGGTGCGCGGTTCGCGCCGCTGGCGGGTCCCCGCCAACGAAGTGGAGGAGATGGTCACGGAGTTGCTGGAGCGGGACATCCGCTACGGGGCGGCCCGCGCGGCCCTTCCGCAGCGGATCGCGCACGCCGTGCTCGTACGGATGGAGCGGAGCGGCGAGGCGCCTGATGACCGGGTGCAGGACGCGGTGGCGCGCAACCCGGCCGTGAAGGCGGCGGTGAAGGAGATCTGGCCGCCGGTGGAACCGGGGAAGCTGGTGCTGCGGCTGCTGTCCGACCCGGAGTACCTCGCCGAGCACGCGGCGGGCGTGCTGACCGAGGAGGAGCAGCGGACCCTGCTGTGGGAGAAGCCGGCCCGCGGCCCGAAGTCCGCCAAGTGGTCCGCGGCCGACGCCGTGCTCATCGATGAGGCCGCCGACCTCATCGCGCGCACGCCGTCGCTCGGCCATGTGGTGCTGGATGAGGCGCAGGACCTGTCGCCCATGCAGTACCGCGCGGTGGGCCGCCGCTGCACGACGGGCTCGGCGACGGTCCTCGGTGACCTGGCGCAGGGAACGACGCCGTGGTCGACGGGCAGCTGGCCGGAGGCGCTGGCGCACCTGGGCAAGCCGGAGGCGAGGGTGGAGGAGCTGACGCGCGGCTTCCGCGTGCCGCGCGAGGTCATCGCGTACGCCTCCCGGCTGCTGCCGTCGATCGCCCCTGGCCTGGCGGAGGCGACGTCGGTCCGTGAGTCACCGGGGTCGCTGGAGATCCGCCAGGTCAAGCCGGTGGCGGAGCCGGAGCCCGGCGCGACGGGGACGGAACCGGACACCACCGGGCCCGGGACGACGGACACCGCCGCGCTCGACGCGGCGGTCGTCGCCGCGTGCCATGAGTCCCTGGAGCGCGAGGGCTCCATCGGTCTGATCGCGGCGGACGCCCGCATCCCGGCACTGGCCCAGGCCCTGGAGGCGGCGGGGCTCAGCCACCTGACCCCCGGCGAGGAGACCACGGCGGACGCCCGGCTCACGCTCGTCCCCGCGACGCTCGCGAAGGGCCTTGAGTACGACTACGTGGTGCTGGACGAACCAGCGGCCGTAGTCGCCGGCGAACCCACGACGCCCCTCCCGGACACGTCCCGGACCCCCGCCAACCGCACCGGCCTGCGCCGCCTGTACGTCGCCCTGACCCGCGCCGTCTCGGGCCTGACGATCGTGCACGCGCAGCCGCTGCCCGCGGAGCTGACGGGCGGCGTGGACGGTGACGGCGTGGTTTTGAGCTGACCCAGGAGTCGGAAGCCGCTGCGCGCAGGGCAGGCGGCGGCGCCGGCTCAACCCACTCGGGCTGGGGTGTCCAGCGCCGCGCGCCACTCGCTGACCGCCGCCGCGGCCACCGGTCCCGACCAGCCGTCCGGGCGGGCCGCGCCGCCGATGTGGAAGGCGTCGATGCCTGCCTCGCGCAGCGCGGGGAGGTGGTCCAGGCGCAGGCCGCCGCCGACCAGGATGCGGGGTTCGTAGCCGGGCTCGGCGGCGGCGCCGCGTGACGCTTCCGCCAGGAGGGTGGGCAGTCCGGCGTCCACGCCTGCCGCGGAGCCCGCCGTGAGGTAGGTGTCCAGGCCCGGCAGCCCGGCGAGGCGCTTGCGGGCCAGGTCGCGGTCGGGGGTGCGGTCGATCGCGCGGTGGAAGGTCCAGGGGGCGCCTTCGATGGCCTCGACCAGGGCTCGTACGGTCGCGAGGTCCGGCTGGCCGGCCTCGTTCAGGAAGCCGAGGACGAATTCCTCCGCTCCCTCCGCGCGCAGCGCCCGGGCGGTCGCGCACAGGGCGGAGACCTCGGTCACGCCGCCCGCGGCGAAGCCGTCCTTGGCCCGCAGCATCACGCGCAGCGGGATCTCGACGGCGGCCCGGATCGCGGCGAACGCGGCGATCGCGGGGGTGAGCCCGTCGGCGGCCATGTCGGTGACCAGTTCCAGGCGGTCAGCCCCTCCGTCCTCAGCGGCGCGCGCGTCGTCCACGCCGAGGGCGATCACCTCAAGAATTGGTCTAGACATGTAGCACAGAGTGCCATATCGCAGGTCGCCACCGGAAGCTGTACCTCACAATTGACTTATGTCCGCCGCTTCGCAGCACTCGTCCGGCCCACATTCCGTACCGCACCCGGCCCACAGCGCACTGCTCTCCCGCTGGGCCCATCTCCTCTACAGCGCCCGCGACGGCGCCCGCCACCCCGACCCGGACCCGTACGGTGAGAATCTGCTCGCCCGCTGGGCCGAACCGCAGCGCCGCTACCACACCACCGATCACCTCATCGAGGTCCTTGACCGGGTCGACGAGCTCTCTCACCACGCCGACGACCCCGACGCCGTCCGGCTCGCCGCCTGGTTCCACGACGCCGTCTACCTGCCCGACCGTTCGAACAACGAGGAGCGCAGCGCGCGTCTCGCCGAGCGCGCGCTGCCGGAAGCGGGCGTTCCAGCGGCCCGTGCGGCGGAGGCCGTCCGGCTCGTACTGCTGACCGTCAGCCACCACCCGGACGAAGACGACGCCAACGGTGCGGTGTTGTGCGATGCGGACCTGGCCGTGCTGGCCGGAGGGCCACAGGAGTACGCGGCGTACGCGGCCGCCGTGCGCGACGAGTACACCTTCGTCCCCGACGACGCCTTCCGGGCCGGACGCGCCGACGTCCTACGGCAACTCCTGAGACTGGACCGGCTGTTCAGGACCCCCACCGGGTACGACCGCTGGGAACGCGCCGCACGGCGCAACCTCACCACCGAACTCGATCTGCTCGGCGGGTAGCCCCTGAACCCTCTTCGCGGTCGGCCGGGCCCGGTCAGCGAGCGATACCGGGCTCCGGCCGCGTACGGGGGGAGAGAGATCGGTCCGCAGCCGGGGCCGGGCCCGGCCCGGCCCGTAGGCCATGGCCTGGGGAATGTCAGTTCCGCACGGGGTGTTTATACCTGTCATGCCCGTCCCCCCTGACTCAACTGCCCTATCCCCCACTCCCGCCCCACCTGTTTCGCCCACCTCGCCCGACCAGCAAGCCGCGCCCACCCGTATGCCCATCGCCGTATACGTGCTCGGTTTGTCCGTATTCGCGCTCGGCACTTCTGAGTTCATGCTGTCCGGGCTGCTCCAACCGCTCGCGCGCGACATGGGCGTCTCCATACCCAAGGCCGGACTCCTCGTCTCCGCCTTCGCCGTCGGCATGGTCGTCGGCGCCCCCGTACTCGCCGCGGCGACGCTCCGGCTGCCCCGCCGTACGACGCTGATCGCGCTGCTCGCCATCTTCGGGCTCGGACAGGTGGCGGGCGCCGTCGCGCCCTCGTACGAGATGCTGTTCGCTTCCCGCGTCATCAGCGCGCTCGCGTGCGCCGGGTTCTGGGCGGTCGGCGCCGCGGTGGCTGTCTCGCTCGTGCCGCTCAACGCGCGCGCCCGCGCGATGGCCGTCATGGTCGGCGGGCTGAGCGTCGCGAACATCGCGGGCGTACCCGCCGGTGCGTTCCTCGGGCAGCACGCGGGCTGGCGGTCCGCTTTCTGGGCGGTCGCGGGGCTCTCCGTGCTCGGCCTCATCGGCGTCATCACCCTCGTACCGCGCACCAAGCCGGCCACCGGCGCCGACCGGCCCTCGCTCCGCACGGAACTGCTCATCTACCGCGACCGGCAAGTCTGGCTCGCGCTCATCACCACGGCCCTCAACGGCGCGGCCGTCTTCGCCCTCTTCTCCTATCTCGCGCCGCTGCTGACGGACACAGCGGGCATGAAGGAGAGCTGGGTGCCGACGGTCCTCGGACTGTTCGGCGTGGGCGCCCTGATCGGTACGGCCATCGGCGGCCGGATCGCCGACGCGCATCTCTTCGGCACCATCTACGGCGGCATCATCGCCTCCACCGTGGTGCTCACCCTGCTGGCCCTGACCGCGCAGTACGCGTTCGCGGCGGTGACGCTGGCGCTGCTGCTCGGCGTGACAGCCTTCACCACGGCGCCCGCGCTCAACGCCCGCATGTTCAACGTGGCCAACGCGGCGCCGACCCTGGCGGGCGCGACCACGACCTCCGCCTTCAATATCGGCAACACCCTCGGCCCCTGGCTCGGCGGCCTGGTCATCGGCGCGGGCTGGGGCTACCCGGCGGTCGCGTGGACGGCTGCCGGACTCGCGGCGGCCGCTGTGGCGACGACGGCGGTCGCCTCCCGGCTGCACCAGCGCACCCAGGCCGAGGGAGGCGCCCCCGGCCTGTCGGCTTCCCGCGTCGTGGCCTCCTCGGCGCCCGGCGAGGACCACGCGCCCGCGGACCCGCGCCCGCACGAGGCCACGGTGACGACCGGCCCGGCCTCCTGACCTGTCGGCTGGTCAGTCGACTGGCCCATCGGCTCGGGACCTCTCGGTCCTGGCCCCCTCGGTCCTGGAGCTCGGCTGCGGCTGCGGTGAGGGGCGGGCGGCCCCTCCTAGCCGGCGCGCAGCCGCTACGGGACGGGGCCGCCCGCCGTGCCCGGCTCGCCCAGGCTGTCGTCGCCGAACGAGCCCCACTCGGCCTCGGCGCTGTCCGTGCCGTTCGTGCCGCGCTTCGGGCGGCGCAGCCCGGCCGCCGTCAGCCGCCGCACCAGTTCCTTGCTGCCGACCTCGATCGCGCCGAGCTCGACGGCCGTCGCGTAGCTCGAAGACGGCACGTCGTAGTGGTCGCGGTCGAAGGCCCGGCGCGGGGCGCCGACGCGCTCGGCGAAATCGTGCAGCTCCTGGTAGGAGGAGTCGCTGATCAGGTGGGACCACATACGGCCGTGTCCGGGCCAGACCGGCGGATCGATATAGAGGGCCATCAGCGCTCACTTTCGGGGCCATTGGCGCCGTGCGCGCCGTGCGCCCCCTCAGCCGAGAGCACCGCCTCCAGCGTCCCCACCCGTGCCACCGAGACCGAGGTCTTCGTGCACACCCAGTGCGGGTCGGGGCCGAGCTCCGGCTCCACGCCGAGCGCGTGCGGCTCGGTCTCCCCCACACAGATGGGACACAGCGGCCACCGCCCGTAGCGTTCGAGCAGCGCGTCCTGTACGTCCTGCGCCACCAGCCCCGCCACGAACTCGGCGCCCTCCGGCCACTGCTCGACCCACCACCGCCGGTGTGCGACGGCGTCCTCGACAAGAGAGACCACATCCGGCCGCGCGACGTCCCCGGCCGACAGATCGGCGAGCACGAGCGCCCGTGCCATGTGCAGAATCTGTTCGAGCTCCATGACATCCATTGTCAGGCCCACCGAGGGTTGACGCCCGCCACTTTGTGAAAATATCTTTCAGCCGTGAGCAGCCAGCTGAAGGAAACTTTCAAGGCCCCCGGCGCCGCCGCACCCCCGGCCCCCGCCGCCCTCGCGGCCAAGGTCCGCACCCTGGCCCCCTCCATGACCCGCTCCATGCAGCGGGTGGCCGAGACCGTGGCCGGTGATCCCGCGGGCTGCGCCGCGCTCACCGTCACCGGGCTCGCCGAACGCACCGGCACCAGCGAAGCCACCGTCGTCCGCACCTCGCGTCTCCTCGGCTATCCGGGCTACCGCGACCTGCGGCTCGCGCTCGCCGCCGTCGCCGCCCAGCAGGCGGCGGGCCGCGCGCCCGCCGTGACCGCCGACATCGCCGTCGACGACCCCATCGCCGATGTCGTGGCCAAGCTCGCCCAGGAAGAGCAGCAGTGCCTGGCCGACACTGCCGCCGCCCTCGACACCAGCCAGCTGGAAGCGGCCGTGGCCGCGCTCGCCACCGCACGCCGCGTCGATGTGTACGGCGTCGGCGCCTCCAGCCTCGTCGGCCAGGACCTCGTACAGAAGCTGCTGCGCATCGGCCTGATCGCGCACGCGCACGTGGACCCGCATCTGGCGATCACCAACGCCGTCCAGCTGGGCCCCGGAGATGTCGCCATCGCGATCACCCACTCGGGTCGCACCACCGATGTCATCGAGCCGCTGCGCACCGCCTTCGACCGGGGCGCGACGACCGTCGCGATCACCGGCCGCCCGGACGGCGAGATCTCGCAGTACGCCGACCTCATCCTGACCACCTCCACCGCGCGGGAGAGCGAGCTGCGCCCGGCGGCGATGTCCAGCCGTACGAGCCAGCTGCTGGTCGTGGACTGCCTGTTCATAGGCGTCGCCCAGCGCACCTACGAGACCGCCGCCCCGGCGCTGTCGGCCTCGTACGAAGCGCTCGCGCACCGGCACAACCCGCCCCGCCACAACCGCTGACCCGTCTTCATGGCCCCCGGCCCGGCTGACCGCGTACGTGACTCGCTCCGCCGCGCGTGCGTGATCCGCCGCCGGGGACACAGGCAGGCACGCAGGCAGGCACACGGGCAGGGATACGGGCAGGGACCGGCAGGGACACGGGCGCGGAGGCGGACAGACCGGTGACCGTGCCCTCCCATGTCGCTCGTACCGTGCCATGTCGCCCGTGCCGCACCGCACCGCGCCGTGCGTGCCGGCTGAAGCGGTCATCGATCCGCCCGCGCCCTGTCACACCGCGCGCGCCCCGAGCTTCTCCCCGCACCACGTCCGCACCCGCACCCGCACCCGCACCCGCCCAGAAAGAGTCTCTGCCGCCATGAACTCCAGCGCCGACGACGGTCAGCTACGCGCCCAACTCGACACCCTCACCACCGAGGCGTTCCGCCCCGAGCTCGCGGAGATCGACCAGCTCGACACTCTCGCGATCGCCCGCATCATGAACGGTGAGGACGCCACCGTCCCCGCCGCCGTGGCCGCCCAGCTCCCCGCCATCGCCGCCGCGATCGACGGCGTGGCCGAGCGGATGGCCCGTGGCGGGCGGCTGGTCTACGCGGGCGCGGGCACCGCGGGCCGCCTCGGAGTGCTCGACGCGAGCGAGTGCCCGCCCACCTTCAACACCAGCCCCGACGAGGTCGTCGGCCTCATCGCGGGCGGCCCGTCCGCGCTGGTGACGTCCATCGAGGGGGCCGAGGACAGCAAGGAGCTGGCCGCCGCCGACCTCGACGCGCTGCACGTCACCGCGCGGGACACCGTCGTCGGCGTCTCCGCCTCCGGGCGCACCCCGTACGCCGTGGGCGCCGTCGAGCACGCCCGTACGCGGGGTGCGCTGACGGTCGGCCTCTCCTGCAACGCGGGCTCGGCGCTCGCCGCGGCCGCCGACCACGGCATCGAGGTCGTCGTCGGCCCGGAACTGCTCACGGGCTCCACCCGGCTCAAGGCGGGCACGGCACAGAAGCTCGTGCTCAACATGATCTCGACGATCACCATGATCCGGCTCGGCAAGACCTACGGAAACCTCATGGTGGACGTCCGCGCCTCGAACGAGAAGCTGCGCGCCCGCTCCCGCCGCATCGTCGCGCTCGCCACCGGGGCGTCGGACGCGGCGATCGAGGAGGCGCTGCTCGCCACGAACGGCGAGGTGAAGGACGCGATCCTCACCCTCCTCGCCGACGTGGACGGGCCGACCGCCGGTCGGCTCCTCGCCGACGCGCACGGCCATCTGCGCGCCGCTCTCCGCGCGGCGGGCACCGCGTAGCCGCATAGGCGGCGTAGGCACGCGACCGCCCGCCAGACGCCCGGACCCGAAGCCCGGACCACCAGAAGCCCGGAGTCGAAGCCCGATCCGGTAGTCGCCGCCGGCAGTCCGCATCGACGCGAACGCAAACATGTGCGTACGAGCGAGGGCGAGCGCGAGGGCGGCGCGGCCGGTACACCCGGCGCGCCACAGGAGCTTGCGGCAAGGGCGCGGAACCGCGCCCCGGGGCGGCCAGAGAGCCCCGGGAAGGCCGCGGACGCGGGGCGCCGGAGGTGGCTCGGGAACGCGGGCAGCCGAGGCTCGCATCCCCGTAGAACGCCCGCTCGCATCCCCGTAAAACGCCCGAGGGCGGCACCCCCGCGAAAGGGGTGCCGCCCTCGGTCCGTACGAGACGGGAACAGCCGATCCGTCCTCCTCACCAGCCTGCGGCGAGGAGACGCCCAGGGGGCCGGATCAGAAGTCCATGTCACCGCCCGGCATGCCGCCCGGAGCGCCCGCCGCAGAAGCCTTCTCAGGCTTGTCGGCGATGACGGCCTCGGTGGTGAGGAACAGCGCGGCGATCGACGCGGCGTTCTGCAGGGCGGAACGCGTGACCTTCGCCGGGTCGATGATGCCCTCGGCGACCAGGTCGACGTACTCGCCGGTCGCGGCGTTGAGGCCGTGACCCGGGGTCAGGTTGCGCACCTTCTCCACAACGACGCCGCCCTCAAGGCCGGCGTTGACCGCGATCTGCTTCAGCGGGGCCTCCAGGGCCAGGCGCACGGCCTGGGCACCGGTGGCCTCGTCACCTTCGAGCTCAAGCTTCTCGAAGACCGAGGAAGCCTGAATCAGGGCCACGCCACCACCGGCGACGATGCCCTCTTCGACGGCGGCCTTGGCGTTGCGCACCGCGTCCTCGATGCGGTGCTTGCGCTCCTTGAGCTCGACCTCGGTGGCGGCACCGGCCTTGATGACGGCCACGCCGCCGGCCAGCTTCGCCAGGCGCTCCTGGAGCTTCTCGCGGTCGTAGTCCGAGTCCGAGTTCTCGATCTCGGCACGGATCTGGTTGACGCGGCCCTGGACCTGCTCGCTGTCGCCGGCACCGTCGACGATGGTCGTCTCGTCCTTGGTGATGACGACCTTGCGGGCACGGCCCAGCAGGTCGATGCCCGCGTTCTCCAGCTTGAGGCCGACCTCCTCGGAGATGACAGTGCCACCGGTGAGGATGGAGATGTCGCCGAGCATGGCCTTGCGGCGGTCACCGAAGCCCGGAGCCTTGACGGCGACGGACTTGAAGGTGCCACGGATCTTGTTGACGACCAGGGTCGACAGGGCCTCGCCCTCGACGTCCTCAGCGATGATCAGCAGCGGCTTGCCGGACTGCATGACCTTCTCCAGCAGCGGAAGGAGGTCCTTCACGCTGGAGATCTTCGAGTTGACGATCAGGATGTACGGGTCGTCCAGGGACGCCTCCATACGCTCCATGTCCGTCGCGAAGTACGCGGAGATGTAGCCCTTGTCGAAGCGCATGCCCTCGGTGAGCTCAAGCTCAAGACCGAAGGTCTGCGACTCCTCGACGGTGATGACGCCTTCCTTGCCGACCTTGTCCATCGCCTCGGCGATGAGCTCGCCGATCTGGGTGTCGGCGGCGGAGATGGAGGCGGTCGAAGCGATCTGCTCCTTGGTCTCCACATCCTTGGCCTGCTCAAGCAGCTGCGCGGAGACGGCCTCGACGGCCTTCTCGATGCCACGCTTGAGGGCCATCGGGTTGGCGCCCGCGGCGACGTTGCGCAGACCCTCCTTGACCAGCGCCTGGGCCAGGACGGTCGCGGTCGTCGTGCCGTCACCGGCGACGTCGTCCGTCTTCTTGGCGACCTCCTTGACCAGCTCAGCGCCGATCTTCTCGTACGGGTCTTCGAGTTCGATCTCCTTGGCGATGGAAACACCATCGTTGGTGATCGTGGGGGCGCCCCACTTCTTCTCGAGGACGACGTTGCGGCCCTTGGGGCCGAGGGTGACCTTGACGGCGTCGGCGAGCTGGTTCATCCCGCGCTCGAGACCGCGCCGTGCCTCCTCGTCGAACGCGATGATCTTGGCCATGTGAAGTGGTCCTCCCAGGACTGGGGGTCCCCCCGGCCGGAGGCTGGGGGAGGGTGGATACTCCGGACCGCGCACGGCGCCCGCGACGGACGGCCAGCCTGCCGCGCGGTTCCTTGCCCCGCCCGGCCTGCGGGCCTCACCGACCCGGTCCTGCTGTCACTCTCGACATCAGAGTGCTAACGCCAATGATTAGCACTCGACCCCATCGAGTGCAAGCGGCTCCGGGGTCTCGTTCGGGGTGAACGGCACCCGTCCGACGCCCCGGCGACGGCATCGGCGGTCTCCACGGACGACGCGGAACGTTTCGCCGTACGCACCTGCAACGAGCGGGAACGGACCCCGGCCGGCCCTCGGCCCGCGACCAGCCCCCACGGGCGGGGTGACGCACTGGAGGTCGCGGGCGCGTGGCGCACGCACCCGGCGCACGCGAAGGGCCCACACCCCCCAGCCGGGGATGCGGGCCCTTCTTCGCGCTGCAGTCGGTCGGCGCTCAGCCGGCCACGCGGACCATGTCCGCCTGCGGCCCCTTCTGACCCTGCGAGATCTCGAACTCCACTCGCTGGCCTTCCTCAAGGGTGCGGTAACCGTCCATCTGGATCGCGCTGTAGTGGACGAACACGTCCGCACCACCGTCGACCGCGATGAAGCCGTACCCCTTCTCCGCGTTGAACCACTTGACGGTGCCCTGAGCCATTCCTAACTCCCCTATTGCTGGCCCTTGCGCAGGACCGCACTCCGCGGACCCGGGTCAGACCTCACCCTCTGAGAATCCCCTGCTTTCGGCAGAAGGAACCCCGGAGGGCGTGCGCCGGAACGCGTCGACCGCCGCTGAATGTATCTGGCCAGATGCCCAGAGCAACAGGTCAATCGGACGAGAATTCTGGGCATGGCCGATCGGCGATAGGTGGGTAATTCCATCCAGTTACGGGCAACTCGGGCCAGACATAACGGGATCTACCCGACAAAACATACACACACTTCACGCACATTTTGACGGGTTCTCATATGCGGTCGGCACACGCGTGAGGAGGGGCCGGAGGGGGATCGCCCCAACTGTATCGCGGTTCCCAATACGGAATTGCCCCGTCCACTTATAAGCGGACGGGGCAATTCTCGCCACAATGGCGAATTCGAGCTGTCAGCCTCCGGCTACCGCCGGAATGATCGAAATGTCCGCGCCGTCCGGGGTGGCCGTCTCCAGTCCTTCGGCAAAGCGCACGTCGTCGTCATTGACGTACACATTGACGAAGCGGCGCAGCTTTCCCTGGTCATCGAGCACGCGCGCCGCGATGCCCTGGTGGTTCTTCTCCAGGTCGGCGAGCACCGCGCCGAGGGTCGCACCCTCGGCGCTCACCTCGGCCTTGCCGCCGGTGTAGGTGCGCAGGATGGTCGGGATGCGAACGTTGACGCTCATGCGAGGCCAGCCTCTCGGAACGAGTCAAGGGTGGGGCGGATGATCGCGGAGGGGCCCGTCGTCGGCGCCACCGCGTCCAGGGTCTTGAGGCCGTCGCCGGTGTTGAGGACGACGGTCGTCAGGGCCGGGTCGAGCTGCCCGTTCTCGATGAGCTTCTTCGTCACGCCGACGGTGACCCCGCCCGCGGTCTCAGCGAAGATCCCCTCCGTGCGGGCCAGCAGCTTGATCGCGTCGACGACCTGCTCGTCGTTGACGTCCTCGACCGCCCCGCCGGTGCGGCGCGCGATGTCCAGCACGTACGGGCCGTCGGCCGGGTTGCCGATGGCCAGCGACTTGGCGATGGTGTCGGGCTTCACGGGCCGTACGACGTCGTGGCCGTCCTTGAAGGCCCGGGAGACCGGCGAGCAGCCCTCGGCCTGCGCGCCGAAGATCCGGTACGGCTTGTCCTCGACGAGGCCGAGCTTGATCAGCTCCTTCAGCCCCTTGTCGATCTTCGTGAGCTGCGATCCCGAGGCGATCGGGATGACGATCTGGTCCGGGATCTCCCAGCCGAGCTGCTCACAGATCTCGTAGGCGAGCGTCTTCGAGCCCTCGCCGTAGTACGGCCGGAGGTTGACGTTGACGAAGCCCCAGCCCTCACCGGCCGGGTCGCCGATCAGCTCGCTGCAGAAGCGGTTGACGTCGTCGTACGTGCCCTCGATGCCGACCAGCTCACCGCCGTAGACGGCGGCCATGACGACCTTGCCCGCCTCCAGGTCGTGCGGGATGAACACGCAGGAGCGGAAGCCGGAACGGGCGGCCGCGGCTCCGACCGCGCCCGCCAGGTTGCCGGTCGACGAGCAGGACAGGGTGGTGAAGCCGAAGGCGCGAGCCGCCTCGACGGCGATGGCCACGACCCGGTCCTTGAAGGAGTGGGTGGGGTTCCCGGAGTCGTCCTTGACGTACAGACCGCCGGTGACGCCCAGTTCCCCGGCGAGACGGTCGGCCTTGACGAGCTTGGTGAGACCGGGGTTCAGGTTCGGCTTGTCCGCGACGTCGGCGGGCACCGGCAGCAGCGGCGCGTACCGCCAGATGCTGTTCGGTCCTGCCTCGATGCGCTGGCGCAGCGCCTCGGGGTCGCCGCTGGGCAGGTCGTACGCGACCTCAAGCGGCCCGAAACACTCCTCGCACGCGAAGATCGGGCCGAGGCCGAAGCGCTGGCCGCACTCGCGACAGGAGAGCGCTGCGGCGGGGCCGAGATCCACGGCGCCCGGCGCGGAGCCGGAGCCGGTCGTGGCAGGGGTGGGGGCGGTGGTGTCCGCGGTGCTTTCAGTGGCTTGCACAGCCATGGAGGCGAGGCCCTTTCTCCTCATCTTCCCCGCGACGGACTTCGCCACGAGACGGAATTGGCACCTTCCCCACCGGGAGCCTCGCCTGATGGGACCGGGCTTGGCGGGCCACCACTGCGGGTGTTCGTCAAGCGACGGTCAGGCAAGACCGGCGGGAGGGTTGCCGGGGCTTCAACGGGCCGTTCCCTCTGCCCCTCTGGATGAGCGGTATGGCGCTGGACTCCTTGGAGCCAGGCATTTGTCGGCGTGATGACCCCGGCATGCGAGGGTCGTCCGCGTTGTTCAAGACTGTAACTGAAGGTCGCGGCGGTTGAGATAGTCGTCCGCAACGCGAGATGAACGTAACACCGCCCGCCGCTGAGACGGGCCATCGACCGCCCTCCAGGCGGGCAAAGGAGTCACGCAGGTGCTGGAAGAGGTGGAGCACTGGCTGAGCAGCCGGTCCTGGTCCGCTGCCGACCGTCCGCTCGGCCGGCTCCTCGCGGCGAAGCGGGCCGGCGCCACCACGGTGAGCGTCGTGCTCCCCGCGCTGAACGAGGAGGCGACGGTCGGCGCGATCGTCGCGGCGATCCGGCGCGATCTGATGGTCGCCGCTCCGCTCGTCGATGAGCTGGTGGTGCTCGACTCCGGCTCCACCGACCGCACGGCCGCCGTGGCCGAGGCGGCGGGCGCGCGGGTGGTGCACCGCGACAGCCTGCTGCCCCGGCTGCCCGCCGTGCCCGGGAAGGGCGAGGTGCTGTGGCGGTCGCTGCTGGCGACGACCGGCGACATCGTCTGCTTCGTGGACGCGGACCTGCGCGACTTCTCCTCCACGTTCGTCTCCGGCATCGTCGGCCCGCTGCTGACCGACCCGGAGACGCAGTTCGTGAAGGCCATGTACGACCGGCCCCTCGGCGATCCGGAGGGCCCTGGCGGCGCGGACCGCGTCGGCCCGGGGCAGGGCGGCCGGGTGACCGAGCTGGTCGCGCGCCCGCTGCTCAATCTGCACTGGCCGCAGCTGGCGGGGTTCGTCCAGCCGCTCGGCGGCGAGTACGCGGCGCGGCGCTCCCTGCTGGAACGGCTGCCTTTCCCCGTCGGCTACGGCGTCGAGCTCGGCCTTCTCGTGGACTCCCTGCACACCGTCGGTCTTGACGCCCTGGCCCAGGTCGACGTGGGCGTACGCAGACACCGGCACCAGGACGGCCAGGCACTGGGCCGGATGGCCGCCGCGATCTACCGTACGGCCCAACTTCGGCTGACGCGTGGCCACTTGGTACGCCCGCGGCTGACCCAGTTCGCGCGGGGCGCGGACGGCGGCTTTGAGCCGCGTACGCATGATGTGGACACCGAGGAACGGCCGCCGATGATCGAGATACCGGAGTACGCGGAACGCCGCGCCGCGTAGGCCGTGGCCGGCGGTTCTTGTTGATCTTGCTGCGAGGGGAGCCCCTGTCCGTACGTCGCGGACCGCGGGTGCGTTGTGGCTGGTCGCGCAGTTCCCCGCGCCCCTCACCCCCGTCCGCGCGTCGCGGACCGCGGGTGCGTCGTGGCCGGTCGCGCAGTTCCCCGCGCCCCTGACCGGGCCCCGATGCCGGGCACGCATGGTGCGGCGGACACCCCGAAGAGGGAGACCCTGACCGAGCGTCGCCGACCGCGGGTGCGATGTGGCTGGTCACGCCGGTCCCCGGGTCCGTGGCGGGGCGGCATGGTGCCTCGGGCGTGAGGGGCGGGGCGGGGTGGTGAGGACGGCGACCACGAGACGTAACACGGCCGTACGTTTGAGCGGATCTGTGACTGGCTAAGCTCGCGTCATGGTCTCCGCGCACTCCGATCAGGGCTTTGCCGAATCCGAGCGAGGTGCCGTTTCCGGCCGGGATGCCGTCCCTGAACGGGGCGCCAAGGTGCTGGTCGCCTCGAACCGGGGCCCCGTGTCGTACTCCCTCGCGTCGTCGGGCCCGCCACCGGACGCACCGCCGCGTTCGGGCCTGCCCGCGCTGACGGCGAAGCGCGGCGGCGGCGGGCTGGTCTCCGGCCTCTCGGCGATCGGCGCTGACGCGGACGCGATCTGGGTGTGCGCCGCGCTCGGTGACGGCGACCGCGAAGCGGTCCGGCAGGCGGCACTGCGGCAGGCGGGCGACGGCCAGGCCGCCGCGGGCCACGCACCGGACGCGGACGCGGCCTCGATGCCCCCGGTGGTGGGCGGCCGGGCGGGGGCGCTGCTGGACACCGCCGACAGTGGCGGCCAGCGCGTCCGGATGCTCGACATCGAACCGGACGTGTTCACCGCCGCGTACAACGGCGTCGCCAACTCGGTGCTGTGGTTCATCCACCACCTGCTCTACCAGACCCCTCTGGAGCCCGCCTTCGACGACGAGTTCCGGAGTGAATGGGCCGCGTACGAGGCGTACAACACGGCCTTCGCCGATGCCCTCGCCCGCGAGGCCGCGCCGGGCGCCGCCGTCCTCGTGCAGGACTACCATCTGACACTCGTCCCCGGCCTGCTCCGCGAGCGCCGCCCCGACCTGCGCATCGGTCACTTCTCGCATACGCCATGGGCCCCGCCGGACTACTACCGGCTGCTACCGGACGACGTCGCCGCCGCCGTGCTGCGCGGCATCCTCGGCGGCGACCGCGCGGCGTTCCTCACCCAGCGCTGGGCCGAGGCGTTCGCCGAATGCTGTGCGCGGGTGCTGGGCGCCGAGGTCAGACGGGACAGGGCGGACGGGCTGATCGTCAGCCTCGACGGGCGGGACACCCAGCTCGGGGTGCACGGTCTGGGCGCGGACGCCGAGTTCCTGCGGGAACGGTCGCACAGGGCGGACGTGGAGGAGCGGCTGGCCGCGCTGCGCGAGCAGGTGGGCGCCGGGCGGAAGACCATCGTCCGGGTGGACCGTACGGAGCTGTCCAAGAACATCGTGCGCGGACTGCTCGCCTTCCGGCGGCTGCTCGTCGACCACCCGGAGTGGCGGGAGCAGGTGGTGCACATCGCGTTCGCCTACCCCTCGCGCCAGGACCTCGCGGTCTACCGCGACTACACGGCGGAGGTGCGGCGGGTCGCCGACGCGATCAACGACGAGTTCGGCACGCCGGGCTGGACGCCGGTGGCACTGCACGTCAAGGACGACTTCGCGCGTTCCCTCGCCGCGTACCGGCTCGCCGACGTGGCGCTGGTGAACCCGATCAGGGACGGCATGAACCTGGTCGCCAAGGAGGTGCCCGTCGTCTCGGACGAGGGATGCGCGCTCGTCCTCTCCCGGGAGGCCGGGGCCTACGCCGAGCTGGGCGAGGACGCCCTGCCGGTGAACCCGTACGACGTGGGCGCGACGGCGCGGGCGCTGCACGAGGCGCTGCTGATGGAGCCCGGCGAACGAGCCCAGCGCACAAAGCGACTCGCTTCCGCGGCGACCGCACTGCCGCCGCAGGCGTGGTTCGTGGAGCAGTTGGAGGCGCTGCACGACCTGTCGCGACCGGCCAGGTCGCCGCACGATCCCGCCTGGTAGACGATCCGCAGGCGGCCGGAGGGCCTCAGCGACCGGCGAGTTCGTCCGCGAGGGCGGACAGGAGCCCGACCACACCGGGCGGCCCGTCCACGACCAGGTCGGCGCGCTCGGCGAGCTCGGTGACCTCGTTGCTTCCGCTGCATACCAGCAGCCCGGGCTGCCCTTCCGACCTGCGTTTCTCCACCGTCGAGAACGCCGCGAGGTCGCCCAGGTCGTCGCCCACGAACATGACCGTCTCCGCGTCCACGTCCCCGGCGAACTCGGCGAGCGCGACGCCCTTGTCGATGCCGGGCGGGCGGAGCTCCAGTACGAGCCGCCCCGGCTCGACGACGAGGCCATGCCGCTCGGCGAGGGCGCTCAGTGGCGCGCGCAGCAGTTCGAAGGCGGCCTGCGGGTCGTCGGCGCGGCGGGTGTGCACGGCGATGGCGCGCCCCTTGTCCTCGACGTAGGCGCCGCGCCACGCTCCGGCGTCGTCGAGTACGCCGGGGAGTTCGGCCTGGACGGCGGCCACGCCCGGGTGCGGGGCGGGCGTGTGGATCGCGCCGCTGGCCGCGTCCCACCGCTCGGCTCCGTAGTGGCCGAGGACCACCAGGTGTTCCAGGGCCGCCACTCCGGCGAAGCCCCCGTAGCGCACGGCGACCCCGGCGGGGCGTCCGGTGAGCACGAGCACGGTGCCGACAAGGGGGGCCAGCCGGGAGAGCGCGGGCACGGCGGCCGGGTGTGCTCGGGCCTGTTCGGGGTCGGGCACGATCTCTGCGAGCGTGCCGTCGAAGTCGAGAGCGATGACGGCCCTTTCGGGCCGCCCGAGCAACGCGGCGAGGCCATCACGGCCTGCGGCGGTGGAGGGGACGGGAATGCCCATGGGCTGACCCTACCGGGGTGGCGCCCGGCGTGTCGGGCTAGTGCGGTGACGGGTCACCACGACCGGGGGATACGCGGGTGAAGCGCGGTGAGGAGAGTGGGTGCCGAGAGGTGGCGACAGGTCCGAGAGGGAGGTCTTCGTCTTCGGGCCGCCGGTCCCGCCTTACGAGGTAGGTCCGGCGGCGTCAGCGGCGGGCGCGGCGGGCGTCTCGTACGCGGCGGAGGCGGTTGACGGTCACCGGGTCGTGCGCCAGCGCTCGCGGGTCGTCGAGGAGGGCGTTCAGCAGCTGGTAGTAGCGGGTCGGCGAGATGCCGAGCCGCTCCCGTATCGCGCGCTCCTTGGCCCCGGGCCCTGACCAGCCGCGCCGCTCCACCGCGAGCACGGCGCGGTCACGGTCGGAGAGACCGGCCGGACCGTCAGGAACGGGACCGGCCGGACCGGCGGAGCCTACGCGGCCCGCTGGATCTGCGGGGGCCACTGGATCTGCGGGGCTCGCGGGGTCCGGGTCCGCCGCAGGCTCGGGGCGCTCGTGCGCGGGCCCGGTGGCCGTGGGGTCGTCGGGCTGAGTCACGCCACCCAACCTAACCGTCCGCGTTCTCCGTGGCATCGGCCTCGCGCTGGATCTCGCCGAGCACGGTCGCCGGGTCGCCGCCCTTCGTCACGGTGCTCCCCAGCTTCTCCTTGAGGCGGCTGCTGACCTGCGACCACGACGTCTTGTCGAACGGGTAGAACTGCGCGGTCTCCAGTCCCTCGATGAACTGCCAGGTCTTCTTGTACTGGGGGTCGCGGCTCATCGTCTCGGAGGCGGCGCTGGTCACCGGGAGCAGCTGGTACTTCCCTGCGAACTCGATGACGTTCTGCTCGCGGTAGACGAAGTCCAGGAAGCGGCCGATCTCCTTGCGGTTGCCGTTGCGCTTGAAGGCCGCCATCCAGTCGGCGACACCCATCGTCGGCTTCGGCTCGCCGTCGATGGTGGGCAGCGGCGCCATGCGGTAGTCGATGTCGTGGCCGGACGCCTGCTTCATCAGCGTCGGGTGCCCGTTGAGCATGCCGACCTCCCCACGCGTGAACGCGTCGAAGACGTCCTGCCGGTTGACCCGGCCGGGAGCGTCGGGGCCGGTCAGGTCCTCGCCGACGAGTTCGTCGCGCAGCCACTCCAGGGTCTTGATGTTCTCCGGCGAGTCCAGGGTGTAGCTGCCGTTGGCGTCGGTGTAGCCACCGCCGCCGCTGAGCACCCACAACAGGGCCTCGGCCGGAACCTCTTCGGGGCCGAGCGGCAGACCGTAGGGGATCTTCACCCCGCTGGCCTTGAGCTTGACGGCGGCCGCCTTCAGCTCGTCCCAGCTCTTGGGGGCCTCGGTGATGCCCGCCTTGTCGAAGAGCGTCTTGTTGTAGAAGAGCAGCCGGGTGCTGGAGGCGAACGGCATGCCGTACTGCACGCGCTTGACCTCGCCCGCGTGGGCGAGGGAGGAGACGAAGGCCGCCTGGGTGCGGATCGAGAGCAGCTGGTCGGCGCGGTAGAGCTTGCCCGCCGCGGCGTAGTCGGCGTACGAGCCGAACTGGGCCAGGTCGGGGTCCTCGCCGTTCTTGACCATCTCGGCGATCTTCTTGTCGACGTCGGTCCAGCTGAGGACGTTGACGTCGATCTTGATGCCGTCGTTCTTGGCCTCGAACGCGCGGGCCAGCTCGCCCCAGTAGTTCTGGGAGCTGTTGGTGTTGCTGTCGCCGTAGTCGGCGGCGACCAGCTTCAGCGTGACGTCACCCGAGCCTGAGCCGCTGCCGCACGCGGTGAGCGCGGGTGCCATCGCCGCCGTGGCGGCGCCAGCCGCCGTCAGACCCAAGAACCGCCGCCGCTGCACAGCTTGGTACCCACCCTCGTGCTCTGTTCGTTTCCTGGAATCTGCCGGAGCGTCACGCTCCGGCACGAGTTGCGAGTCTCCCCCGCACACCCCTCTAAGGTCTACACCACACCGGATATCGCTTCGGTATCGGTCTATATGGAACGAGCCGCCCGTGCCGCGCCCCCGGTGCGTGTCGCAGACCTGGCGACCAGGTTAAGCGGGGGCTCCGAACGGGTGCGGGCCCGCGTGCCGCCTCCCCGCGCCTCCATATGCGGCGATATACGGGCCAAATACGGCACGGAACGGGTTCTGGTGTGCGCTGTCCGTGTGGCGTCTCACAGCCGGCCGGGCGGCTCGTCGCTCCTGCCGGGCGGCTCGGCCGCCGGTCAGCCCCGGTCAGCGGGGTCCGCGCGGGCGCCACTCCGCTCGTTGAGTGGCCTAGACCTCTAGTGGGGAATCGCGCGAGACTGTCTCTCGTGAAACACGTCATCGCCCTGGATGTGGGCGGCACAGGAATGAAGGCCGCCCTGGTCGGGGCGGACGGCGAGCTGCTGCATACGGCTCGGCGGCCGACGGCACGCGAGCGCGGTCCCGAGGCCGTGGTCGCCGGAATCCTCGACTTCGCCGCCGAACTGCGGGACGTCGGGCAGGAACGGTACGGCGAGCGGGCTTCGGCGGCCGGAGTGGCCGTGCCCGGCATCGTCGACGACGTGTCAGGGATCGCGGTGTACGCGGCCAACCTCGGCTGGCGCGACGTGCCGATGCGCGCGCTGCTCTCCGAGCGGCTGGACGCGATCCCCGTCGCCCTCGGCCATGACGTGAGGACCGGTGGCCTCGCCGAGGGGCGGATCGGGGCGGGTGAGGGCACCGACCGGTTCATGTTCGTACCGCTCGGCACCGGCATCGCCGGGGCCATCGGCATCAACGGCCGCGTCGAGGCCGGCGCGCACGGCTACGCGGGCGAGATCGGCCATGTCGTCGTGCGGCCCGGCGGGCCGCGCTGCGGCTGCGGTCAGCTCGGCTGCCTGGAGACGGTGGCCTCCGCCGCCGCGGTGAGCCGCGCCTGGGCAGCCGCGGTCGGCGACCCCGAGGCGGACGCCGCCGACTGCGCCAAGGCCGTCGAGTCCCGCGACCCGCGCGCCCTCGCGGTGTGGGACGAGGCCGTCGCCGCGCTCGCCGACGGGCTGGTCGTCGCCATCACCCTGCTCGACCCCGGGCGTCTGATCATCGGCGGCGGGCTCGCCGAGGCCGGGGACACGCTGCTGCTGCCGCTGCGCACCGCCATCGCCGACCGCGTCACGTTCCAGCAGCTCCCCGACATCGTCCCGGCGGCCCTCGGGGACACCGCCGGATGCCTGGGCGCGGGTCTGCTCGCCTGGGATCTTCTCTCCACGGAGGTAACCGCCTGATGGCCGGACGAACAGTTCTCGCGGGCGCCCGGGTGGTGCTGCCGACCGCAATCGTCGACGCCGGGCAGGTGACGGTCGAAGACGGCCACATCGTCGCCGCCGGAGCGGACGAGTCCGGCGCGGCGCCGGACGCCGGGTCCGCGACCGCGGCCGCGACCGGGGGCGGGGGCGGCAGTGGTGGCGGTCAGGCAGGGGCCACCCGCCTGGAGTTGGCACCCGGGCACTGGGTGGTGCCCGGCTTCGTCGACATGCATGTGCACGGCGGCGGCGGTGCCTCGTTCTCGTCGGGGACGGCGGATGAGGCGATGACGGTCGTCGGCACACACCGCCGGCACGGCACGACGACCATGCTCGCCTCCACCGTCACCGGTGACCTCGATGAGGTGTCCCGTCAGGCCCACGTGCTCTCGGAGCTGGTCCAGCAGGGCGAACTGGCGGGCATCCACTTCGAGGGCCCCTTCATCTCGCCCGACCGCTGCGGCGCGCACGAGCCGACGCTGCTGCGCGACCCCGACCCCGCCGACGTTCGCAAGCTCATCGACGCGGCGCGCGGCACCGCCAAGATGATGACGCTGGCGCCGGAGCTTCCCGGCGGCCTCGACTCGGTGCGACTGCTGGTCGACACCGGGGTCATCGCCGCCGTGGGCCACACGGACACGACGTACGACGCCGCGCGGGACGCCATCGAGGCGGGCGCGAGCGTCGCCACGCACCTGTTCAACGCGATGCCGACGCTGCTGCACCGCGCCCCCGGCCCGGTCGCCGCGCTGCTTGAGGACGAGCGGGTCACCGTAGAGCTGATCAACGACGGTACGCATCTGCACCCGGCGACCCTGGAGCTGGCGTTCCGCAGCGCGGGCGCCGAGCGCGTCGCCTTCATCACGGACGCGATGGGCGCGGCGGGGATGGCCGACGGCTGGTATCCGCTGGGCCCGATGAAGGTCGAGGTCAAGGACGGTGTGGCCAGGATCGGCGACGGCCCGACGGCGGGGTCGATCGCGGGCTCCACACTCACCCTGGACACGGTGTTCCGACGCGCGGTGACCATCGACAAGCTGTCCGTCGAGCAGACCGTGTGCGCGCTGTCCAGCACCCCGGCCCGGGTGCTCGGCGTCGCCGACCGGGTCGGCTCCCTGGAACCGGGCAAGGACGCCGACCTCGTCGTCCTCGATGACGCTTTCGCACTCGTCGGCGTCATGCGGCGCGGGCAGTGGGTGGTCCCCCTGCCCGCTGCCGCACACTGACACCCGCGTACTGACACACACCGATGCGCGCTGCGGGCCTCCTGACCCGGTCATTTCCGTACGGCAGCCGAGCCGAACCCCTGAACGGCAGGGTCGCGGACGTCGGGGTGACAGACAGCGACGACCCTGCGCGGTTGGCCCACAGGGGTGGGCCAACCGCCAGGGTTTTGGCATGATCGCAGCCAGACAGCCAACCGCTCCACGGCCCGCGCCATGGGTTCCGCGGGTCCGGGTCCGGACCCGCCCGCCCCACGGCGCGTCACCAGGCCGACCGCCAGGGGCGACGTCACGACCACCAGCGAGGGGGAGGGGGAGGCCGCAGTGATCCTGACCGTGACACTCAACGCTGCCCTCGACATCACATACCAGGTGCCGCACCTGCGTGTGCACCACAGCCACCGGGTGTCGGAGGTCACCGAGCGGCCCGGCGGCAAGGGCCTCAACGTCGCCCGGGTGCTGGCCGCACTGGGCCACGAGACCGTCGCCACCGGACTGGTCGGCGGCGCGACGGGCGCGGCGCTGCGCGAGCAGCTCGCCAACTGCCCGGACATCACGGATGAGCTGGTTCCCATCGCGGGCACCACCCGGCGCACGGTCGGCGTCGTGGACGTCTCCACGGGCGACACCACCCAGCTCAACGAGCCGGGCCCGCTGGTCACCCCCGCCGAGTGGAAGACGTTCGCCGCGCGGTACGTGGAACTTCTCGACGGCGCTGTCGCCGTCGCGCTGTGCGGCAGCCTCCCGCCCGGTGTCCCGGTCGGCGCGTACGCCCAGCTGATACGGGGCGCGCGCGGCGCGCGTGTGCCGGTGCTGCTCGACACCAGCGGTGAACCGCTGCGCCGGGGCATCGCCGCCCGGCCCGACATCGTCAAGCCGAACGTCGACGAGCTGGCCGCGCTCACCGGTTCCACCGAGCCGGTGCGTGCCGCACGCGACGCCCGGCGCCGCGGGGCGCACGTGGTGGCCGCCTCGCTCGGCCCGGAGGGGCTGCTCGCCCTGACCGCCGACGGCGCCTGGCGCGCGGCGCCGCCCAGCCGGGTCGCGGGCAACCCGACCGGCGCCGGTGACTCGGTGGTCGCCGGTCTGCTGTCCGGCCTCGCCGAGGGGCTGACCTGGCCGGAGCGGCTGACGCGGGCGGTGGCCCTGTCGGCGGCGACGGTGGGATCACCGGTGGCGGGCGAGTTCGACCAGGAGATGTACGCCCAGCTGCTGTCGCGCGTCCACGTCAGCAGCCACCCGGCAGCGGCGTGACCGCCGAGCGCGACGCGAGCATCCACGAGGGGCCGCGTCCGGCCCGGGACAGAGGAGCACATGCCACTCGTCAGCACCGGTGAACTCGTCGAGGAGGCGCGCGCCGCTGGCCGTGCCGTCGCCGCGTTCAACGTCATCACCCTGGAGCACGCCGAGGCGATAGCCGCCGGAGCCGAGGCCGCCGGGGCCCCCGCGATCCTCCAGGTGTCGGAGAACGCGGTGAGGTTCCACGGGGGGCGGCTCGCCCCGATCGCCGCGGCCGCCGCCGCCGTCGCCCGCGCGTCGAGCGCCCCGCTGTCGCTGCACCTCGACCATGTGGTGAGCGTCGGCCTGCTGCACGCGGCGCACCCCGAGGGGTTCAGCTCGGTGATGTTCGACGCGTCGAAGCTGCCGTACGAGGAGAACGTGCGGGCCACCGCTGAGGCGGTGCGCTGGGGGCATGAGCGCGGCATCTGGGTGGAGGCCGAGCTCGGCAAGGTCGGGGGCAAGGAGGGCGAGGCGCCGCTGGACGCGCACACTCCCGGCGTGCGGACCGACCCCGATGAGGCCGTCGCCTATGTGGCGGGCACCGGGGTGGACGCGCTGGCCGTCGCCGTCGGCAGCTCGCACGCCATGACGCAGCGGACCGCCGCCCTCGACCACGAGCTGATCGGACGGCTGCGGGAGGCCGTGCCGGTGCCGCTGGTGCTGCACGGGTCGTCGGGCGTACCGGACGCGGAGATCCAACGCGCGGTGGCGTCCGGCATGGTGAAGATCAATGTGGGGACGGCGCTGAACACCGCGTTCACCGGTGCCGTACGCGAGACGCTGGCGGCGAACGCCATGACGGTGGACCCGCGCAAGTACGTGGGCCCGGCCAGGGACGCGATGGCCGAGACCGTCGCAGGATTCCTGACCGTGGTGACCACGCGCGGCTGACGCCGCAGGCCGGTCCCCCGTCGGGGGACCGGCCTGGATGCCGGCACATCAGCGGGCCGTGGCCGCTCCTTCCGCGCCTGCTGCCGCGCCTACTTCTCCAGCCACACCTGGTCGAGGTTGACGTCGCACTTGTTGCCCGCCTCGCAGGAAAGCTTCACCGTGTTCGTGCCCTTGTTGAGCTGGACGAGGGAGTAGGTGTGGGTCCAGCCCTTCTCCCAGTCGCCCTTCTTCGCCAGCGCGAAGTTCTTCATGTTGATGGCGCGCGGGTCCTTCTTGCTGTTGACCGTGAGGGTGAGGTTCTGGTCCTCACCGGGCACGCCGTAGCCGACGTACAGCTGGTATCGGCCCGCCTTCTCGACGTCCACGTTCCACGTCGCCGCCGCGCCGGGCTTGTTGATGCCCGCCACGTACGAGCCGCCCTCGGCCTTCGCGCCGGGGATCGTCGAGGCGAGGGACGTGCCGCCTTCGAGCCGCATCGCCGACGCGTCGTCCTTGGGGAGCTTCGCCGGGGTCTTGGTCGCCTTCGGGGGCTCGCTCGGTTCGACGCTCGCGCCTGCCGTGGGCTGCTTGTCGCCGTCGGGCTCGGCCTTCTTGTCGTCGTCGCCCGCCTTGTTCGAGATCATCGCTACGACGATCCCGATGAGCACCACGGCGACCACGGCTATCGCCCCGACGAGCAGGCCCTTGTTGTTGGGGCCGCGTCCGCCGCTGCCGGCACCGCGTCCGCCGCCACCGTTTCCGCCGTGCCCCGGGTCACCGTTGCGGGCGGCGGGCCCGGGGGCCTGCCGCGGCGGGGCGCCATTCGGCCCCCAGTTCGGCTGCTGCCGCTGCTGTTGCTGCGGCAGCGCCTCGGGCGCCGTGTAGTGGGCGTTTTGCGGCGGGTAGCCGTAGCCGCCCTGCTGCTGGGGCGGGTATCCGTAGCCGCCCTGCTGCGCCGGGGCCTGCTGCTGGCCGTACTGCCGCTCGCCGACCGCGCGGACGTTGTTGTACGAGGTGCGGGGGACGCCGGGCTGCTGCGGACCCGGATAGCCGTAACCACCGGTGCGCGACCTGGTCGTGCCCTGGCTCGCGCCGCCCGTCGCACCCTCGCCGCCTTCCGAGCGGTACAGGTAGGCGAACGGGTCGTCATCCTCCGGCGCACCCGAGCCGTTATTACCGGCCGTCATCCCCTGGTCACTCCCCTGTCCCTGATGGCCATCCGCGCTGTCCGCGCTCATGTACCAGAACAGCTCTTATCAGGGCCGGGGCGGCCGCAATAGCTCGTGCGCTGTCCGGATGGCCAATGTTCATGATCGATTCATTCTCGGCGGCTTTGCCGACCCGGCGCAGCCTACCGCGCCACGCAACTCGGTCGCCGCCGTCGCATAGCCGTTCCCCGGTGTTCCGAACGCCACACCGGGGTCGCGCGGACGCTACCCAGCACGCCGATTCGCCTTGGAACGAGAGCGCTTTTCCACATACATGCGCTGGTCAGCGGATTGCAGAACCTCTTCGGCCGACATCCCGCACGCTGCCCAGCTGATGCCGAAGCTCGCGCCTACCCGCACAGCCCGCCCCTCGAACCTGATGGGGGGGATAATCGCATTCCGCAGCCGTACGGCGAGATCCTGGGCATCGGCCCGGCCCAGCCCGTCAGCCAGGACCACGAACTCGTCGCCGCCGAGCCTGGCGACCGTGTCGCCGTCCCGCACCCCTTGCGTCAGCCGCTGGGCGACCTCGATGAGCACGGCGTCGCCCGTGTGGTGCCCGAACCGGTCGTTGATCGACTTGAAGCCGTCGAGGTCGCAGAAGAGGACCGCGAGGCCCTTGGTCCCGTCGTCCTCCTCGGTCTCGTCGGGCGCGAAGATGTGCACGTGGTGGTCGAACGGGCTGCCCGGGATGCCGCCCGGGATGTTCTCGAAGGCGTCGCCGCTGTCCGGGCCGCCGAACGGGGCGGCGAGGCTGAGGTCGGTGGCGATGCCGCCGCCCACGCCGTCGATTCCGTCGAAGCCGAAGCCCTGCACGTACGCGTCGGGCTCGGCGCCGCGCATCAGCGCGGCCTCCTTCGCGGCGGCGACCGCGGCACCCTCGAACCCGGGACCAGCGGCGTCGACGCCTCCCACGTAGGCGGTCTGCGATGGGCGGGCGCACAGCCTGGCGCTGAGCCGGGCGCGCAGCTCGGCGCTGTTGGGCAGGCCGGTCAGCGAGTCATGGCTGGCGCGGTGCGCGAGCTGGAGCTCGTGGCGCTTGCGTTCCTCGATGTCCTCGACGTGGGTGAGCAGGAAGCGCGGCCCGTCGGCGGCGTCGGCGACGACCGAGTTGCGGAGCGACACCCACAGGTAGGTGCCGTCCCTGCGCGCCAGCCGCAGCTCGGCGCGGCCGCCCTCGGCCGAGGTGCGCAGCAGGGTGCCGATGTCCTCGGGGTGGACGAGGTCGGAGAAGGAGTAGCGGCGCAGCACCGTCGCCGATCGCCCCAGCAGGCGGCACAGCGCGTCGTTGGTACGGAGCAGGCGGCCGTGCTGGTCGCCGCCCATCTCGGCGATGGCCATGCCGCTCGGCGCGTACTCGAACGCCTGCCGGAAGCTCTCCTCGCTGGCCCGCAGCGCCTGCTGGTCGCGCTCAAGGCGTACCAGGGCGCGCTGCATGTTCGCGCGGAGCCGGGCGTTGCCGATCGCGATGGCCGAGTGGAAGGCGTACATCTGGAGGGCCTCACGGCCCCAGGCGCCGGGGCGGCGGCCGTTGCGCGGCTTGTCGACGGCCAGGACGCCGAGCAGCTCGCCGGACGGCACGCCCCCCGCGTGCATCGGCGCGAAGAGCCGGTCCATGGGGTGCCACTCGTCGGCGAAGCGCGGCGCCGGACCGGCGACGTGCCACTGCGGTACGTCGTCATCGTCGAGGACCCAGCCCTCCGTGTACGGAATGAAGCGCAGGTCGCCCCAGCGGTCGCCCATCGCGAGGCGGCGCTCCCAGGAGCTGCGGGAGCCGACCCGGCCCGCCATCAGCGCCTCGGCGCCAGGGCTGCCGCCCACGGCCGCCACGACCAGATCGCCGTCAGGCCGTACGAGATTGACCGCCGACAGCTCATACCCCAGCCCCGCGATGACCCCGTCAGCGACGGTTTGCAGGGTGTCGGCCAGGCTGCGCGCGGTGTTCAGTTCGGCGACCACTTGATGCAGCTGCCGCAGGGTCGCAAGGCGGATGTACGGCTCCGACTCGGTCTCCATGCTCGCTCTCCCCCGAGACCTCGACAGCAACTCCAGAATTCTCGACATCTCTCACTGCCACGGCCACTGAATCACAGCGAGCTGTCTACTCGGTACACAGGGTCAACAATTACCGGCTGCTGTGACTCATGTCACAGTGCGTGTCCAGTCGGGAATAGGGCTCTGCCGAGCGGCCGGTGCGACTCGCGATATTTCCGGAAAGCAAATCCGGAATACGATTACGTTTTCTGGCAGCGGCTGACTCGAATATGGGTGCGGATTTCGTGCCGCTCCGCCTCGGGACCTAGGGCGCGTCTCGGACCGGAGCCCGATGCGGCACACCGCGGCAGGAGGTTAGCGTCGAAGAGTGTCCCAGTCATCGCTTTCCCCTCGTACCCACCACGCCGTCTCGCGGAGTGGCCGCACCGGCCCGCACACCGCTCCCGCCGTCCCCCATGCTGGAGAGGTGAGCGATGAGGAGTTCCGGGCCGCCCTGGCCAGGCTGGCCGCCGGCGTGGTGCTGGTGACCGCGCACGACGAGGAGGACGGCCCCCGCGGGGAGGACGTCGGCATGACCGCGACCGCGTTCATGTCCGTGTCACTTGACCCGCCGCTCGTGATGGTGAGCGTTCGCAACGATTCCCGTATGGACGATCTGCTGGAGCGGCAGCCGCTGTGGGCGGTCTCGCTGCTGTCGGAGAGCCAGCGCCACGTCGCGGGCCGCTTCGCGATGAAGGGCCGGATCAGCGACCGGCTGCTCTTCGAGGACATCGCGTACACGCGCGGCAAGGAATCGGGCGCCCCGCTGGTCGGCGGCGCGCTCGCGGTGCTTGAGTGCCGCACCGAGCAGCGGGTGATAGCCGGGGACCACACGCTGGTGGTGGCCCGGGTCCTGACCGCTGCCACGCCCAGCGCGGAGGGCGGGCCGCTGACGTACTTCCGCGGCCGCTACCGGCAGCTCGGCTGACGGCGCGCGCCGCCACCGAACGGGGGCGCGCTCAGCCCCATCCCTGGCCCGACCGGCCGCGCTTCGTGTCGCCGCGCTGCTTCTTCTCCCGCAGACGCCGCTCGTTGATGCCCCGCGGAATACGCGTGGCACGCCGGGGCTTGGGCGGCGGCGCGGTCGCCTCGGCGAGGAGCGAGGCGAGCCTGACGGCCGCCATCTCGCGGTTGCGCCACTGCGAGCGGTGCTCGGACGCCCGGACCGACACCACCCCGTTCACCAGGCGTCCCGCCAGCCGCTCCAGCGCGCGCTCCTTCCACACCTCCGGCAGCGCGTCGGTCCTGGCCAGGTCGAAGCGCAGCTCCACCTGGCTGTCGCTGGTGTTCACGTGCTGTCCCCCGGGCCCGGACGACCTGGAGAAACGCCACATGAGCTCGGCCTCCGGCAGGGAGACCGAACCACGGATGACATAGGGCCCGGACATGCGGACCATGATCTCGCGTTGACGCGAGCCCGTCATCCCCATTTCGCGCTCATCCCGCGCCGGACGCGCGGGCGGACCGCCGCCGGGCGGGCGGTGCTCAGCGCTCCGGGCGGCCCCGGCGGCCCTGGCGGCAGCGGTCGGCGGCGGTCAGCAAAGAGGCTTTGGCAAAGAAAGTAAAGGGAGCTGGAACCCGACGGTCCCCTCGTAGCGTTGTGGAGGGTGACGGTAGCTTCGTCGTCAGCACGAAGCCCGACAACTCGACCAGAACAGGAAAGGGACACCCCATGGCTGTAAGCCTGTCCAAGGGCGGCAACGTCTCCCTCACCAAGGAGGCACCGGGCCTGACCGCCGTCACGGTCGGCCTCGGCTGGGACGTCCGCACCACCACCGGCCAGGACTTCGACCTGGACGCGAGCGCGATCGCCGTGAACCCGAGCGGCAAGGTCTTCTCCGACCAGCACTTCGTCTTCTTCAACAACAAGGCGACGCCGGACCAGACCATCGTGCACACCGGCGACAACGTCACCGGTGAGGGCGAGGGCGACGACGAGCAGATCAACGTCAACCTGGCGGGGCTCCCGGCCGACGTTGAGAAGATCGTTTTCCCGGTCTCGATCTACGACGCCGAGTCGCGCAGCCAGAACTTCGGCCAGGTGCGCAACGCGTACATCCGCATCCTCAACCAGGCCGGTGGCGCGGAGATCGCGCGCTACGACCTCAGCGAGGACGCCGCCACCGAGACCGCCATGGTCTTCGGTGAGCTGTACCGCAACGGCGCCGAGTGGAAGTTCCGCGCGGTCGGCCAGGGCTACGCCTCCGGTCTCACGGGCATCGCCCAGGACTTCGGCGTCAGCGTCTGAGAGGTCGTTTCCGTCGGATCTGAGGCACCGGGCGCCGCGGCGTCCCGGTCGCCGACGTCCCTGGGAACCGGCGCTTTCTGAGCACGAGGCACCGCGCGTACCAGCGCCCTGAGTGCGAGGTGACCCGCGTAGCCGGCGATCCGCGGACCAGGTGGTCTGGGTACCAGGTGAGCTGCGTGTGAGGTGATACGAGGAAGCCCCCGGAGCGATCCGGGGGCTTTTTCGTGCCGTCGGGCGGGCGGTGAGCACGGCGGCCGGAGCGGGCGCGGGACAACGGGCCGGAAATCCGGGGCGATTCGAGGGCGGGCGTCAACGTACGGCCCGCGCAGCGCGTCTGTTCGCGTGGCGGGCCGTGCCGACTCCCCTCGGTGCGGCCCCTTCGAGGTTTCCGCCACCGGCCGCGCCACGCCGGACCGCCGGCCCCGCGGCGAACGTTGGACGCCCGGCCTACGGCGTACGACAGTGGAGCCCGCGGCACGCGCTACGCGTACCGCAGGACGCAGAGAGAGGGTTGTTTTCCCATGGCACAGCAGGTGCGCGGCGTCATCGCCCCGGGCAAGGGCGAGCCGGTGCGGGTGGAAACCATCGTGGTGCCGGACCCGGGGCCCAGTGAGGCGGTCGTCCAGGTGCGGGCGTGCGGCGTGTGCCACACCGACCTCCATTACCGGGAGGGCGGCATCAACGACGAGTTCCCGTTCCTCCTCGGGCACGAGGCGGCGGGCGTCGTGGAGTCCGTCGGCGACGGCGTCACCGAGGTCGCCCCGGGGGATTTCGTCATCCTCAACTGGCGTGCGGTGTGCGGCCAGTGCCGCGCCTGTAGCCGTGGCCGTCCGTGGTACTGCTTCGCCACGCACAACGCCACGCAGAAGATGACCCTGCTCGACGGCACCGAACTGACGCCCGCCCTGGGCATCGGGGCGTTCGCCGAGAAGACGCTGGTCGCGGCGGGGCAGTGCACGAAGGTGGACCCGGCGGCCTCCCCGGCCGCCGCCGGGCTGCTCGGCTGCGGGGTGATGGCCGGGCTCGGCGCGGCCATCAACACCGGCAATGTGGGGCGTGGTGACTCGGTCGCCGTCATCGGCTGCGGCGGCGTGGGCAACGCGGCCGTCGCCGGAGCCAGGCTCGCCGGAGCCGCGAAGATCATCGCGGTGGACCTGGACGACCGGAAGCTGGAGCAGGCGCGCGCCCTCGGCGCCACCCACACCGTCAACGGCGGCACCGCGGACGTCGTCAAGAGCGTCCAGGAGCTCACCGGCGGGCACGGCGCCGACGTCGTCATCGACGCGGTCGGCCGCCCCGAGACGTACCAACAGGCTTTCTACGCGCGTGACCTGGCCGGAACCGTCGTCCTCGTCGGGGTGCCCACGCCCGAGATGCGGCTGGAGCTGCCGCTGATCGACGTCTTCGGGCGCGGCGGCGCGCTCAAGTCCTCCTGGTACGGCGACTGCTTGCCGTCCCGCGACTTCCCGCTGCTCATCGACCTCTATCAGCAGGGGCGTCTCGACCTCGACGCGTTCGTCAGCGAGACGATCGCGCTCGACGGCATCGAGGAGGCGTTCGCGAAGATGCACCGCGGCGAGGTGCTGCGTTCGGTGGTGACCCTCTGATGGCCGGTGTCCGCGTCGAACACCTCGTCACCTCCGGCACGTTCTCCCTGGACGGCGGCACTTGGGAGGTCGACAACAACGTCTGGCTCGTCGGCGACGACAGCGAGGTGTACGTCATCGACGCCGCGCACGACGCGCGGGCGATCCTCGCCGCCGTGGGCGGCCGCCGACTGCTCGGCATCGTCTGCACCCACGGCCACGACGACCACATCGACGCCGCCCCCGAGGTCGCCGACCGTACGGGCGCGCCGGTCCTGCTGCACCCGGAGGACGAGGTGCTGTGGCGGATGCGGCACCCGGACCGCACACCGGACGCCCCGCTCGCCGATGGCGATGTCCTCACGGTGGGCGGTACGGAGCTGCGGGTGCTGCACACCCCCGGACACTCGCCCGGCGCGGTCTGCCTGTACGCGCCCGCGCTCGCCTCCTCCGGGCACGGTGCCACCGGCGGCGGGACCGTGTTCTCCGGCGACACCCTCTTCCAGGGCGGCCCCGGCGCCACGGGCCGCTCGTACTCCTCGTTCCCGACGATCATCGACTCGATCCGGGACCGGCTGCTGACGCTGCCGCCGGAAACCGTCGTACGCACCGGGCACGGCGACCCGACGACGATCGGCGCGGAGGCCCCGCAGTTGGCGGAGTGGATCGCGCGCGGCCACTAGCCCGCCGAGGGCCGCCCCGCCACGGGCCGCCAGGAAAGAACAGAGGAAACATAAAAAGCGGAGAAAAACTGAGAAAAGGGGACATAGGGAGAACCGGGCGTGTGTCGCCTGCCGTCCTTGCTGACGAGATCCCTACTTCCGGCGCCACCAGGGAGCCGGAACAGGAAGGAGACGAGCGACATGGCTACCAGGACTCGTCGAATGAGGATGACAGCGGCGGTTCTCGCCATCGGCACGGCGGCGGGCGGAGCGCTGATGGGCCTCGGTGCGGGCGCGGCTCAGGCCGCCGCTCCGCCCACGAAGCCGTACGGCACCGTTACCGCCACGACCGGACTCAATGAGCGTCAGTACCCGAGCACGGATTCCTCGGTCAAAGGCACGCTTGCCCATAAGCAGCAGGTGGGACTCGACTGCAAGGTCCGCGCGCAGAACGTCGCGGGGAATTCCCTCTGGTACAAGGTGCGCGGCCAGGAAAAGTGGGCGGCCGCCCGCTATATGGACAACACCGGCACCGTTCCGTACTGCAAGGACAAGTTCCCCTCAGCGGTGACCAAGAGCGCCGACGCACAGCGGGCCAAGGGCTGAGCCGCCCCTCGCATTACTCCGGTGCAGACCTGGTCCGGGCCGGGCCGGGAATCCCGGGAAACGCAGCGATAACGGCGACCACCGCCCTATCAGCCATATCAGCGGCAAGAGCAGTAAGAGCGGTCACCGCGATCGCGGAACCCTGGCCAGGAAACCCCGTCGGGCATCCGACGGGGTTTTCGCCGTATCGCTCCCTGGTCACCACGGCCCCGCCGTGGGGCCGTCATCCCGGGTACGGTCAGACCGAAGGCTTCCTGACCGCGTGGATCAGGCTCGACCAGTTGTCCTTGCCGTGGCCCAGGGCGATGGCACGGTCGTAGTGGGCCTTGACCGCGCTGGGCAGGGCCGTGTCGATCCCCGCCGCGCGACTGGCACCGACGATGTGGTCGGCGGTCGCCCCCATCATGAGGGCGGTGGCCAGGTCGCCCGGGTGGTCGTCCTCATCGATGGCACGGCTGGCATCGGTGAGATAGGAGGAGACGGCGTCGAAGTTGTCCACAGCGAAGGGCAGGAACTGCGCCGCGGTGACCCCCGCCGACCCGACCAGCGCGATCGCTTGCAGATAGGCGGACAACGACGTCAGGAAGATGCTGAGCTGCGCCTGGTAGTACAGCTGCGCCAAGGCGTGGTCCGTACCCAGGTAGTGGGCCTTTCCGATGAGACCCAGCGTCTGCTCGTGCGCCCGGAAGGCACTCTCCGGGCCGCTGTAGAAGACGTAGGACGGGTCCTTGCCGACCAGCGGCGCCGGGACCATGATGCCGCCCGCGACGAAGGCGGCGGCCCCGCGCTCAGCCGCCCACGCGGCCGCCTCACGGGTCTTCTCCGGGGTGTCGGAGCTGAGGTTGACGATGATCCGGCCGTCGATGGCGTTCCCGGCCGCGCCGAGCACGTCGTACATCGCCTGGTAGTCGGTGAGGCTGAGGATCACCAGTTCGCCCGCGCCCAGGGCGTCGGCCACGGTGTCGGCACGGACCGCGCCCTTGGCCACGACACCGTCCGCCCTGCTCGGCGTCCGGTTCCACACGGTCGTGGGATGACCGTTGCCGAGAAAGACCTCGACCATGGCCTGCCCCATCGGGCCCAGCCCGATCACGGTCACCGGCGCCGCGTTCGTGGTGGTGGCTGAGGTGGAAGTGGAGGGGGAGCTGGAGGTGTTCATCAAGTTCTGCCGTCTCATGGGTGGGGTGCGTGAAGTGAAGTGACGTGATGTGATGTGACGTGATGTGACGTGATGTGACGTGAAGAGAGGTGGGTGTGGTGAGCGGAGCCGGTGAAGCGGCCTGTCGAGTACGGGCCTGGTGGTCCGGATGTCGGCGGCGCGCTCGCCGTCCGTCCGCGGCCTGGGCTCGACTCTGCCGAGGGCCGCGCACGGTTCGCTGACGGTCCGCGCACGACGGGCTGCGGTCGTTGTCACTGGCGCGGGCTACGGTGACCTCGTGCGATTCGGAGTGCTCGGCCCGCTGACGGTGTGGACGGCGGACGGCCGTCCCGTCCGCGTGCCCGAAGCGAAGGTGCGCGCCCTGCTGGCGGCCCTGCTCGTCGACCCGGGGCGTACGGTGTCCGCCGACCGGCTGGTCGAGGACCTCTGGGGCGCCCGGCCGCCGGGCAATCCCGCCAACACGCTCCAGACCAAGGTGTCCCAGCTGCGCAGGGCGCTGCGCGCGGCGCAGCCGGACAGCGGCGAGCTGGTCGTCCACCAGGCACCGGGGTACGCCCTGCGGGTCGAGCCGGACGACGTCGACTCCGGCCGGTTCCGGGCGCTGGTGACGCGGGCCCGGCAGACCGGGGAACCCCGCGCGCGGGCGGAGCTGCTGGCGGACGCGCTGGCGCTCTGGCGCGGGCCCGCGTTCGCCGACTTCTCCGACGAGCCGTTCACCGGCTCAGCGATACAGCGCCTCGAAGAGGAACACCTGACCGCGGTGGAGGAGCACGCCGAAGCCCGGCTCGAACTCGGTGAGCACCGCTCGCTGTCCGGTGAACTCGGCGATCTGGTCGCCAGGTACCCGCTACGGGAACGGCTCCGCGCGATCCAGTTGCGCGCCCTGTACGGCGCCGGTCGGCAGAGCGAAGCGCTGGCGGGCTTCGCGGACGCGCGCGACCACCTCAGCCGGGAGCTCGGCCTCGACCCCGGCCCCGAGCTCGTCTCCCTCCACCAGGCGATCCTGACGCAGGACCCGGCTCTCGGCGCACCGGCAGCGGCGCCGGCCCAGCGCCCCGCTACGAACCTGCCGGCCCCCATGACCGACCTGGTGGGCCGGGAGCAGCAGTTGCAGCAGGTCAGCTCGCTGCTCGACACGGCGCGCCTGGTCACCCTGACCGGGCCCGGCGGCGTCGGCAAGACACGGCTGGCCATCGCGGCCGCGCAGCGGCTGGCCGGCGCCTTCCCTGACGGTGTGCGGCTCGTCGAGCTGGCCGGACTCGGCAAGTCCGCCGACACCGACGTCAGGGACGCGCTGGAGCACACGGTGCTCGCCGCGCTGGGCATCCGGGAGGACGCCCCTGGCGGGCCGCTGCCCGCGGCCGGGCAGCCGGCCCCCGCCGACCGCCTCGACAACGCCTTGCGCCCCCAGCGGCTGCTGCTCGTCCTGGACAACTGCGAGCATGTGGCCGGTCCTGTGGCCGCGCTGGCCGACCGGCTGCTGCGGGCCGCCCCGGGGCTGCGGGTCCTCGCGACGAGCCAGGAAGTGCTCGCGGTCGCGGGCGAGGCAGTGCTGCCCGTACCGCCTCTCGACGTCTGTCAGGACCCGGAGACGGCGGAGCTCGCCGTCATCCGGGAGGGCAGTGCGGTGCGGCTGTTCGCGATGCGTGCGGCCGCCGCGTCCCCCGGATTCGTCATCGACGCGTCCAACGCGCGTGCCGTCGCCACCATCTGCCGCCGCCTGGACGGCATACCGCTCGCCTTGGAGCTGGCCGCCACGCGGCTGCGGATGCTCGGCGTGGCCGGGTTGGAGGCGCGACTGGACGACCGTTTCCGGCTGCTGACCAGCGGACACCGGGCCGCCCCCGCCCGGCAGCAGACCCTGCGCGCGATGATCGACTGGAGCTGGGAGCTGCTGACGGCGGACGAGCGCCTCGTCCTGCGCCGCCTGGTCGTCCACATCGACGGATGCACCCTCGAAGCGGCCGAAGCCGTCTGCTCGGGTGACGGCGTGGAACCCGGTGACGTGCTCGGCCTGCTGGGCCGCCTGGTCGACCGGTCGCTGGTCGTCTCCGCCGAGGACCCGCGGACGGGGACCCGCCGCTACCGGCTGCTGGAGACGATCTCCGCGTACTGCCGCCAGCAGCCGTCCGGACCTGACGAACCCAAGCGGCTACGGCAGCGCCACAGCCACTACTACACCGCCCTGGCAGAACGCGCCGACCCGCACCTACGCGGCCCTGACCAGCAACGATGGCTCACCCTCCTGGACGCGGACGCCGCCAACCTGCGCGCCGCCCTCGGCAGCGCGCTCGCGCACCCGGCGCCGGACGCCCCGACCGCGCTGCGGCTGGTCAACGCCCTCGCCTGGTACTGGCTGCTACGGGGCCGGTTCAGCGAGGCCAGACGGGCGCTGGCGGCGGCGCTGGCCGCGGCACCCGCCGGGGCCGAGGGCGTGTCGCGTACGGCGCGGGCCAGGGCGGTGGCGTGGGACGCCGGTTACGCGCTCCTGAGCGGCGACGGCGCGGCGCCCGGGGACCCGGAGCACTGGCGGCGGATCGATGACCGGAGCGAACGCGCACGCGCCCGCTGGTTCGACACCTACGCCCGGACGGCCGTCGCCGACATCTCCGCCAGTGAGGCGGCGGCGGAGGAGCTGCTGGCGGAGTTCCGCGCGCTCGGCGACCGCTGGGGCGTGGCCGCCGTGCTCACCGACAGGGCCCATCACGCGATGAACCGGGGCGACCTCACCGTGGCCCGCCGCGACGCGACGCGCGGCGACGAGCTCTTCGCTGAACTCGGCGACAGCTGGGGCCGCGTCCAGGCGGCCTTCGTCCTCGGCACGACCGCCGGGATCGCCGGGGAGTACGAGGAGGCCACCCGCCGGTATCAGCAGGGGCTGCGGATGGCGGAGGAGCTCGGCCTGTGGGCCGAGGTCTCCTACCAGATGTCCTGGCTCGGCCGCATAGCGCTGCTCGACCGCGACTACGCGCGAGCCCGCGAACTGCACGAGGGGGCGATGCGGCTCGCCGCCGAGCAGAGCTTCACACCGGGCGAGATGTACGCGAGGACCGGGCTGGCCATGGGCGCGCGCAAGGAGGGCGAACTCGACGTCGCCGAGGACCACCTGCGCCGCGTGCTGAAGTGGCACCGCCTGACCGAGTTCGAACCGGGCAACAGCCTCATCCTGGCCGAGCTGGGTTTCGTCGCCGAACAGCGCGGTGACGCGGAAACGGCGCGCACGCTGCACAGGGAAGCCCTCGCCATCGCCGAGCGCTTCGGCGGCCCACGGGCGGTCGCGCTCCCCCTGGAAGGACTCGCCGCAGCCGAGGCGCTGGCCGGACAGCACCACCGCGCCGCCCGCCTGCTCGGAGCGGCGGCAGCGGCACGCGACTCGGTCGGAGCGCCATTGCCCGCAGCCGAACGCGGCGACGTCGACCGCGCCACGGCGACAGCGCGCGAGGCTCTCGGTCCGGACACCTTCGCAGCCGAGTTCGCGCACGGCAGCGCCCTGACCCCGGACGAGTGGGGCGCCCTGGCCAGACGGGCACCGGCCGCATGTGGAGGGGGCGGCTCGGTTGCCGTGGCACCATCAATGACGTGATTGACCTGGGCTACTCCCTCTCCCGCCGTTTTCCTGACCCGCCGCAGACGGACTACCGGACCGCCAGCGTGCACGCACTCCGGCACGACCTGTTCTGCGGAGACGTCTACCTCGCCGACACCAAGACGGACCGGGAGCTGTCCACAGCCTGGGGGTGGGTGCCCGTGCTGGACTTCGCGTGGGCGCTCTGCGACATCATGGAGCGCCTCGACCAGGACCCGCGCGGCAACCGGTCGGCGCGGCCGCAGCGCGCCGAGCTGGACTTCACCGAGTCCGCCGACCGGATGCTCTTCGAGCGGCGTTTCGGCTGGGTGGAGGTCACCGCCGACTGGGTACCGCTCGAAGAACCACCGCTGAACTTCAACCATGGCGCGCTGCGCCGTGAGGCCCGCGACTTCCTGCACGACCTGATCGCCGACCTCGCCGACATGCACGAGGGGCTGGCCGACAACCCGGTGGTGTGGGACTTGCAGAGCCGGTTCAAACGGGTCTGACCAGGGGCGGGCGAACGCTCACCGCCCCTCGCCGTCACTGCCCCTCGCCGTCACTGCCCCTCGCCGTCACCGTCCCTCGTCCTCACCGCCCTCCGCCGTCACCGGTCCTCGTCGCCGGTCCTCGTGTCGTCGCCGCCGGTTCTGTCACTCCTCCCCTTCCGCCGCGGTCCAGCCGTCGACCCTGACGCCTATCTGGGCCGCGAACGCGGGGGCCAGTTCGAGCAGTTGGGTGGCGCTGATCACCGCGCCGGACAGCGCTTCGACGCCGCGTGCGATGTCCAGCCCGACGACGTCCCGTAGATCCACATCCGTCATCTTGGCGCCCGTGAAGTCGACGCGGCGCAGCGTGCAGTCCGCGAAGGAGACCCGTTCCAGCGTCGCGCCGCCGAAGTCGGCTTCGACCAGCACGCAGCCCTCGAAGGTCACGTCCTTGAGCTTCGCCCGCCGCAGATTCAGGTAGTCGATCTTCCCGCCCCTCAGCAGGACCCGCTCCAAGACCGCGCCATGCAGTTGGGTGCCGCCCAGCCGGGCGTCGGTCAGCTCCACGTCACGCAGCGACGCCGACGCCAGGTCCGCGCCCACTCCGTGCACTCCTTCGAGCACGCAGTCGATGAAGCGGGCGGTGCCGAGCACAGTGTCGTCCAGCGAGCAGCGCCGTATCGCGCAGTCCAGGAACCGGGCCCCGGGCGCCGCCTGGCCCCGCAGGTCCAGGCCGGTCAGCTCGAACCCGTCGTAGTCGCCCTCGGCCACCAGCTCCGCGTCCTCGTAGGGCCGCAGCTCGGGTAGCGACACCACCGGCCGCCGGGGCTCCCGCACGCCGTCACGCGCCTTCCGCGCTCCCCCGCCTCCCCCAGGAACGCGGGCCCGCCTCTGCCCGGCTTTCGCTCCCGGTTCCGGCCCGGGTCCCTCGCCCCGTGCCTGTCGCTGCGCTCGCCCCTGCACTCGTCCTGTCTTCGGCACTCGCCACCGCCTTTCCCTCCCCATCGTGAGCCACGGGTCTGACATCGCCCCGGAGGACGCGGTCGGCCGACCCTTGACCTCAACAATGGTTCACGTTGGAGGCTGGGCGCATGACGCAGAGGCCAGCGGCCTCACGACCTACGGAGGAACCGCCATGTACGCCATTCGCCTGCACGCCTTCGGACCGGCCGAGAACCTGACGTACGAGCAGACGCGGGACCCGGAGCCCGCACCCGGCCAGGTCCGTATCAAGGTCGCCGCCGCCGGGGTCCACGTCATCGACACCACGTTCCGCTCGGGCGACCCGAAGGGCCCGTACGCGCTGCCGGAGCTGCCCACCATCCCCGGGCGCGAGGTCGCCGGCACGGTCGACAAGCTGGGCGAGGGAGTGGCCGGGGAGTGGCTGGGCCGCCGGGTCGTGGCACACCTCGGGATGGCGCCCGGCGGTTACGCCGAGCTGGCGGTCGTCGGCGTGGAGAAGCTGCACCCGCTCCCCGACGACCTGCCCGATGACCACGCCATCGCCATGATCGGTACGGGCCGTACGACCATGGGCATTCTGCGCTTGGCCGAACTGACCGCCGAGGACGTGGTGATCGTCACCGCGGCGGCGGGCGGCATCGGCTCGCTGCTGGTGCAGTACGCCAAGAACGTCGGGGCGACGGTCGTCGGCGTCGCCGGCGGCCCGGCCAAGGTGCGGCAGGTGAGCGAGCTGGGCGCGGATATCGCCCTCGACTACAACGCGCCCGACTGGACGGAGAAGGCCCGCGCCGCTCTCGACGGCCGCCCGGCGACCGTCGTCTTCGACGCGGTCGGCGGCGAACTGGGCCTCGGCGCCGTGGACCTGCTCGGCCCCGGTGGGCGCCATCTCGTCTACGGCTGGGTCGCCGGTGGTCCGTTGGAGCTGTCGGACGAGGAGTTGAAGCGGCGCGGCATCACGTCCAAGGGCGTGGTCGGCAAGCCGATGCTCGATCTCGTGGGCGGCCTGGAGGGGCTGCGCGTGCTGGAGGAGGAGTCCATGGCGCAGGCCGCCGCGGGCAAGCTCGTACCGTTGGTACACCGCTTCCCGCTCGCGGAGGCCGGGGCGGCCCACCACGCCATCGAGACGCGCGGGACGGTCGGCAAGGTCGTCCTCGTCCCGTAGTGGCGTGTCCTCGTCCCGCAGCGGTGTAAGCGCCTACGTAGCGGCGTAGGGCCTCCACGCCAGGCCGGCCGATCCGGAATCGGCCGGTCAGCCGGGCCCCGCTCCGGCCGGCTCGTCCGGCCCGGCGAGGGCCCGGAGGCGGCCCGGACAGTCGAGTCCGGATCAGCTCAGCTCGTTCAGCTCACCAACCGCAGTTCGCGGGGGCTGTTGTTCAACCGCCTTCCGCCTGTCTCCGTGCAGGTCACGATGTCCTCGATACGGACACCGAACCGGCCCTTGAGGTAGATACCGGGCTCGATCGAGAAGCACATGCCCGGCACCAGCGGCAGGTGCTCGCCCTCCACCATGTACGGCGGCTCGTGGGTGGTGACCCCGATGCCGTGCCCCACGCGGTGGATGAAGTACTCCCCGTACCCCGTCTCGGCGATCACGCGGCGTGCCACCCGGTCGATCTCCTGGCAGGCGACTCCCGGGCGGACGGCGTCGAATGCCGCTTGCTGCGCCTCGCGGACGATGTCGTGGACCTTGCGCTCCTCTGAGGTCGGTTCGCCGACGTGCACCGTGCGGGTCGTGTCCGACCCGTAGCCGTCCTTCAGGCCGCCAAAGTCGAGGACGATCATGTCGCCGTCCTCGATGATCCGGTCCCCCGCCGTGTGGTGCGGGTTCGCTCCGTTCGGGCCCGAGCCGACGATGGTGAAGTCCACCTGGCTGTGGCCGTGTTCACGTAGCAGCCCGGCGAGGTCGGTGGCGATGTCAGCCTCCGTGCGCCCGGCGAACCGCACCTCGACGATCTGCTCGTACGTGGCGTCGGCGGCGGCTCCGGCGGCCGCGAGCCGCTGGATCTCGTGCGCGTCCTTGACCGCACGCAGCATCGGCAGCACCGCCGAGAGCGCGGAGTAGCTCGTGCCGGGCAAGGTCCGCTGAAGACCGATCAGGTGCACGGCCCAGGCGGAGTCGGCGACGCCGTAACGGCCCTGCGGGGTGAGCAGCTTCCCGGCCGCCTCGTACGGGTCGTCGCCGTCGGTCCAGCTGATCAGCTCCATCGCCCCGGCGCCGCGCGACGCCGCCGCGTCGGGGCGCTCCAGCGCGGGCACCAGCAGCTGTGGCGTGCGGTCGGGCGTGATGAGCAGGGCCGTGAGCCGTTCCGTGATGGCGGGAGGCTGGTAGCCGCAGAGGTGGACGAGGTCAGGACCAGGCGTGACAACCAGCCCGGCGAGCCCCGCGTCCAGTGCCGCACGGCTTGCTCGGGCCATCCGGGCGGCGTAGTCCTCGCGGGTCATGGGGGCTGGCTGGTCAGCGATGGCGGCCATGTCTCTCCTCCGGGCAGGTCTGGACAGGCGGGGTCCGGACGAGGCGGGTGCTGAGCTTCCTCAGCATCCCGCAGCGCACCGCACCCCGCGAGATGGTCGTGGGGGAGGAGGGAATCCTCAGTCAGCGCTCACCGCTCACCGGTCGGCGGGTCACCAGTCGGCGTTCCCCAGTCGCCGCTCGCCGCTCGCCGGTCGCCGGTCGCCGGTCGCCCGTCATGAAGCGCCACGGCACTGGATCAGGTCCTGGGGCTCAGTCCGGAAAGCCGCGGCCGATGCGTACCGCCGCGTCCACCAACTCGCTGACGTGCATCCGCCCGGCGCTGCTCGGCATGCGGGTCCCGGGCCAGTACGCCGACAGCGCGGCGACCACGCGGCCGCCGGGCCCGTACACCGGGGCCGCGACCTCGGCGCCCTCACGCTTGCGCACGTCGATGCTCTGCGCCCAGCCCTGCCGCCGGACGCCGGAGAGGGTGGCGGCCGTGAACCGCGACCCGCGCAGCATCTCGTGCAGCACCTCGGGCTCCTCCCAGGCGAGCAGCACCTGCGAGGTGGGGCCCGCGTTCATCGGGAACGCCGCGCCGACGGGCACCGAGTCGTACGGCCCGGTCGAGTCGTAGGAGGGGGCAGGTGCGGCGGCCACACAGATCCGCAGGTTGCCACGGCGCCGGTAGAGGCGGGCGTTCGCCCCGGTCAGGTCCCTCAGCTCGGACAGCACCGGATTGGCGACCGTCAGCAGCCGGTCCTGGCATGCCTGGACGGCCATCAGCCCCAGTCGCGGCCCCAGGATGAAGCGGCCGTGCTTGTCTCTGGCGAGCAGCCGCAGCCGCTCCAGCGCCAGCACCAGACGGTGGGCCGTCGGGCGCTTCAGGCCGGTGTCCGCCACCAACCTCGTCAACGATGCCGGGCCTGCTTCAAGGACACCCAGCAGAAGTGATGCTTTGTCGAGGACACCGACTCCGCTCAGTGTCTGCTCGGCCGTCAGCATCTTCTCGGGACTAGTCGTCGTCATGCGTGTGTCTCCTCATCGGACCGGTCACCGATGTCTGCCAGTGACCGTCCACAACCACGGCTTCGTTGCGGATGTTGAGCGATACGGGCGGAGGTTCGACGTGACTGGGGGAAGACGGTCGAACCTCCGCCACCGCTGGCGCTCCGGGCGGAGTAGCCACCGGTGGGATTCATCATCCTTAAGTCGGCGCGGATTCCCATTCCCACGGACATGTCTATCCGTCCGGATCGAACGCCCGCAATGACCACTACAGGAAGCTGCCAGCCGTCAGCAGCCCCCAGCAATAGTTTGTCTTCCGCTCTTTCCGGCAGCACTGAACCTCAACGCCGTTCACCGGCAACACAGCTGACACGCCACCGCCCGGGCGACGAGACCGTACGCCACGCCCCCGGCTCCCCGCGCCCCCGCGCGGGTGGCGATGGCCGGTCGGCGGGTCCTACCCCGCCGCCCGCCGCACCTCGCCCCGTTCCGCGGCGCGCGAAGGGGCGTTCTGCTGGGGGACGGCGGGCAGCAGGCCCAGTTCGGCCGCCCTGACTCCCGCCTGGAAGCGGGAGTCCGCGTCGAGCAGCGCCATCATCTCCGCGACGTAGCGGCGGTAGGTACGCACCGAGACCGACAGCTCGCGTGCGGCGACCTCGTCGGTGACACCGAGCCGCAGCCACTCCAGGATCTGCCGCAGCATCCGCGTACGGGAGCCGTCGCCGAAGTCGAGGTGCTCCGTCGCCGCGAGGGCGTTGCGCCAGACGCCGGTGAAGAGGGTCTGGAGTGTCTCGATGACACCGGGGTCGCGGATGGTGGACGCCCGGCGGCCGACCGCCGAGTCCGCGCAGACCAGAGCGGCTCTGCCGTCCACAAGCACGGCCGCGAGCAGCGGTATCCGGGCGACGCGGATCTCCAGTGGCACGGGACCGTTCCCGTGGCGCTGGGCGAACTGGTCGTCGAGCGCGTTCTCGCTGCACAGCACGCGGACTCGCACCGCGCGGCGCGGCACGCCGTAGCCACTGCCGCCGTGGCCGCCGAGGGCAGCGGTCCCCACTCCGGGCCTGGCTCCGCCCTGAGCTCCGGAAGCGGAAGCGGAAGCAGAAGCGGGAGCCGCAGCAGAAGCAGAAGCCGCCAGCAGCCATTCACTCAGCACGGCGTACAGCACATGAGAATGCGCGGCATCCGCTGCGAGCACGAAGTCAATGTTTTCCTCGGCCTCATCCATCAGCCGTCTGGCAGCGGCCAGGATTTCATTGTCGTGGGCGCCGACGGACGCTACCCAGGAATTTCGTGACTGGCGGTCGCGATGCTTCACCACCGTGGATTCCACGAGCGCCCTGACCGCCATGAGTTCCTGCGCTATATCGTCCTCTCCAGGCTCTGCTTCGGCGCCTGGCCCCGTTGTTACGAATTCTCTCAACTCATTCACCCCGTGAGTTTCGCCCCGTGAGATACAGCTGCTGGTGATGCCTTCGGTGTGCGTCAGTCACACCGGGCGAGCAACCCCAGTTCGTACGCCCGTACACCCGCCTGGAAGCGGGAGTTGGCCCCTACTTCGCGCATGATCGCCGCGACGTGGCGGCGGTAGGTCCGCAGCGAGACCTGGATCTCCCTGGCCGCCACATCGTCCGTGCGCCCGGCCCGCAGCCGGTCCAGGATCTTGCGCGCCGAGTCCGTACGCAGCCGCTCGGCCAGCCGCAGATGCTCAGCGATCGGCATCGCGGTGCGCCAGGCGGCGGCGAACATCAGGTCGAGGACGCGGACGGACGCGGGGTCCTCGATGACCGAGGCGTACCGGCCGTCCTGGTCGGGCCCGGAGCGTACGAACGCGGTGCGGCCGTCCACGATCACCCCGCCCTGCAAGTCACCGCTCTCGACGCGGGCCTCGTAGCCGACCGGCCCGCGCCGCGCGGCCGCGCCCACGCCCGCCAGCTCCAGGGTGTCCGCCGCGCACAGCATCCGTACGGCGATGCCACGGCCGCCGAGCACACTGAACTGGCTGAGCAGCGGCGCGAGCAGCCGGGCCCGCTCCGGGCAGCTCGGCACGATGACGCTGACGCTGTGCCGGGCCCGGTCCAGCAGCTGCTCGACCGTCTGCCGCACGGCGGAACCATCGGTCGCGAACATGACGGGCGCGGGCCGCTCGTTGCTACGGCGGCGCATCGAGACGGCCGACTCGATCAGCTCGCACACCTGGCGCAGCGCGTACTCGACCCCGTCGGAGCCCCTCGTCTCCTCGACGGGTTCGACGACCCCGGGCCCGGCGACTGACGCGGGTGCGAAGGCTGCGGCGGATGCCGCGGTCCTGGCAGGTGCCGCCGTCGCCCCCCGCCCCTCTCCCCGCATCGCGGCGAGCGCCGCCGGCGCGGCGGGCCTGGCGGACCGCGCGGGTCCGGCGGGCGCGGTGAGGCCGGTGAGATCAGTGGAGCCGGTGGGGCCGGTGGGGCCTGCCAGTCCGGTCGGTGCCGCGCGACCAGTGGGCGATGCGGGCCCGGTGGTGGCAGCGGTGACAGCGGTGCCGCGCAGGTCATCCCCCGTGGTGACCTGCGCGGCGCCCCGCCTCGCCCCCGCCTCCCGGCCGGGAGCGCCCGCGCCGTAGTCCAGGCGTGTGCCGCCTCCCCAACGCCGGCAGTCCCACAGACCGCCGCTCGCGTACGGGGCCTTGGTCGCCCACGTAGCCGGGCCCGGACCCGAGCCTGAGCCCGGACCTGAACCCGGGCCCGGTTGCAGGGCTGCGGCCGCGCCCTTTTCCAAGCGGTTATCCGGGCCCTTGTCCTGAAGAGGGACCGAGACCGAAACCGGACCGGCCTCCAGGTCCGCCGCCAGTTCTGATACCAAGTCCGAAACCGGATGACTATCCGGGCCCGTATCCGTGCTCTGAGACATCGTCGCCATTTTTGCCATGACTCCCCCATGCGATGCGCGGCGCGGCGTTCCCCGAACGTGCCAAGACACTTCGAACACACAGGCGGGTCTCATCAGCCGCAGTGACCGTAGATTCCGGATGATTGAAAGTGCAATGACGAGTCCGATGACTTGCCTTCGCGTCCACCTGTGCGCCACTCGTTCATAACGCGCGAGCTCCCACCCGCGATCCGAACCGCTTTCGTGGCTGGAAAACCGCCACGCCCACTGTGGCGCGAGATTAGTTCGCTGGCTGCGACCCAGTCAACGCGCACCAGTTCGCAAAGAAAGTGCAAAGCAGCCGTTGTGTACCGGCCCTGTCACAGACCCGTCCCGACGCTGCGGCCCGCCCGTCAGCTTCCTGCAACCAGCGGCCGAACCCTGCGTACCAGTCCGCCGCTCGCATAACACCACGCGCACGTGTCGCGACGTTCGGCGAACTTCCCCGGCCATGCTGTCCGGTTGTTGACAGCCGAACAAGCCAAGTGGCAAGTATGTGTCAGTCACGGAATTTTTATGTGCCTCCGGATCAGCCGCCCCCGCAGGACGGCTGGTACGACCGCGTCCCACACGTCACACGCGCCACGCACCGTGACGCATGGAGGTACGCGCATACCCAGCCACTCGCCAGTCCGCCCCGTCCGCGCCGTGGCCGCACCGCCCGCGCGTGCGGCGCCCCGCACGGGGCGCAAAAGCACCGCTCCCACCGCTTCCACCGCTCCCCCAGCACGCTCCGGCGCGCGGCAGGAGGCATCGTCGGGCGGTGGCGCGCCTCCGCCCGACGGTTACGCTAGGGACAGCGGTGCCCCTCAGGGGCCCGCGCGGCGGTGGGGCCCGCCGTGCCCAACCGCGACACCCACCAGATCGCCGCATCGCCTCCTCCCCGAGCCGGAGAGGGAGACGGAGGGAAATGGGGTCGGTGTCGCCAACGGTCCCTACTCGCGACATGGCGCGCCCGCGCCTGCCCAACGAGTAGGAGGCAGCCTGTGAACAACCAGCCTGTGAACAACCCCGGACACCTGACGGACGGACCGCTCAACTCCACCGAGTCCGCTGTCGCCTCGGTCCACCCCGCCATCCCTTCGGGCGGCTCAGCGTCCCCGGTCGGCGGACCGGCCGGCGGACCGGCCGAACCCGAGGGTCCGGCTCCCCTTCCGGCCTTTCCCGCCCCTCCCGCCCCTCCCGTCCGTACGAGACAACGCGCGCGGGCGCGCGTCCCGTGGAACGTTCTCGCGGTCGTGGCGGCCGGTGGAGCCACCGGTGCGGCCGCCCGTTACGGCGCCACGCTGATCTGGCCCACCGACCCAGGGGGCTTCCCGTGGACGACGCTGTGGGTGAACGTGACCGGTTGCGCGGCGATCGGTGTCTTTCTGGTGGTCATCAGCGAGGTACGGGCGGCCCACGCCCTCATCCGCCCGTTCTTCGGCACCGGAGTGCTCGGCGGGTTCACCACCTTCTCCGCGTACGCCGTGGACGTGGAGCAGCTGCTCCACGACGGCCGCACACGCACGGCGCTGACCTATCTCGCCCTGACCCCGCTGGCGGCACTCGCGGCGGTCTGGTGCGCGGCGGCGCTCACGCGCCGCGTGATCGACGGGAGACGGGCATGACGAGGCTTACGGGCACCGCGCTGCGCGTGACCATCCTGATCGGGGAGAACGACACCTGGCACCACCGCCCGCTGTACGCGGAGATCGTGCGCCGCGCACGAGCGGCGGGGCTCGCGGGCGCGAGCGTGTTCCGGGGCATCGAGGGGTTCGGCGCCTCCTCCCTGATCCACACCTCCCGGCTGCTGTCCCTGAGCGAGGACCTTCCGGTGGCCATCTTCATCGTGGACGCGGCCGAGCGAATCCGTGCCTTCCTCCCGGAGCTGGACGAGCTGGTGTCGGAAGGACTCGTGATCGTCGACGAATGCGAGGTCATCCGCTACGTCGGCCGAGAGGAAGGCCACGAGGTGGCGCAAGCCCGTACGGCCCGGACGGCGGGGGAAGCCCCAGCGGCGGACGGAGCGCCTGCGGCGGAGGGCGAGGCGAGGGACCGGCGCGGCACCGGGCGGGGCGGGACCCGGCGACGTCGCGGATGGCGGGCGAACCACCGACCGGGCTGGCTCGGTCGACCCGGCCGGAAATCCCGCGAGGACCGCGAGAACTCCGCGAGCCACGCGGATTCCGCGGACCGGGAGAACGCGGACCGGGAGAACCCCAAGAGCCGCGACAGCGCCACCGAGGACCGGGACGAGACCGACGGCCGGGGCGACACCCACGGCCCGGGCAACCCCAACGGCCCGGACAACTCCGAGGACCGGAACAGCTTCGACGGCCGGGACAACGCCAACGGCCGGGACGACTCCGGGGGCCGGTCGTGAACTGGCTGCTCGTGGTCGCCGGAGCGGCGGTGGGCGCGCCGCTGCGGTATCTGACCGACCAGGCGGTGCGCGCCCGGCGTGACTCCGTCTTCCCGTGGGGCACGTTCCTGGTCAATGTGACCGGCTGCCTGGTGCTCGGCGCCGTCACGGGCGCCGTGGCGGCGGGGGCCGCCTCCTCCGGCCTTCAGGCACTGCTGGGGACGGGGCTGTGCGGCGCGCTGACGACGTACTCGACCTTTTCGTACGAGACCCTGCGGCTCGCCGAGAGCGGCTCCCAGCGCTACGCCGCGGCGAACGTCGCGGCGAGCGTGCTGACCGGCCTGGGCGCCGCCTTCGCAGGAGCCGCGGCGGCCCGGGCCCTGTGGGGCTGACGGCCCTGGTGGGGCCGACTTGGCCGGTGGGGCCGACCGGGCCGCCTGCCTCGCGGGAGGCGGCCCGCCGTCCCGTACGCGCGCGGGATCGCCCGCGCGTGGTCCAACTCCTGAGCTCGACGGGGCCGCCGTCCCGCTACGCGCGCGCTCGCCCCACACGCCGCGCCGCCTCAGCGGGGTGACGCGCCCCCGCCGCCCACGAAGTCGTCGAGCGGGAACGCCGCCGCGTGCGCCGCGGGCCGGGAGACGTACAGCTGGGCGTGGTAGTAGCCCTCGTCCTCCTTGCCGCGTGGGTCGGCGCCCGCCTCGACCACGGCGGCGATCGCGTGCCGCCGCTCCGCCACGTCAGCGAACCGCCGCTGGATGAACGTGCGCTCATGGCCGGCTGTCTCCGTCACGAGCCCGAGGCGGCCCAACTCCTCGGCCACCGGCCCGTACCGCACACCGCGCAGCACGAACGCCGCGACCCACACCGGCTCCTCGGCGACCTCCACCAGCCGGGCCACGGTGCGGCTGGTGATGTACCCGATGCCGCCGGTCACCGTGATGAGCTGGGCCCGGGCGGCCGCGGCGCGCAGCGCGGGGCCGGGGTCGGCGCGCTCCAGGTCCTCGCCGTACGCCTCGTCGAGCAGTCCGGCCGTACGGGCGTACGTGACGGCACGCCCAGCCGCGTCGAGCCCGACGACGCGTGCGGCGTCGGGCAGCCGCCGCTCGCTGAAGAACTCCCGGTCGCGCGCGATGAGCTGCGCGGTGCTGAGCCCGGACACCTCCGGTGCCGTGTAGCGCTCGTACAGCTCATCCAGCGTGACCTTGTGGTTGAGCAAGGCGGCGTTGATCCCGTACGAGCAGCACAGGTCCACCACAGTCGGCGGTCGCTCGGCGGGCTGACCGGCCGTGGTGTCGGCCAGTACGCGGGCGGCGAGCAGCTGCTGGAAGATCTCTTGCGCGTGGTGGGGTATCTGGTAGGCGAGGGGCTGCATCGTGCGGAAGTAACCGCGCGGGTCTGGCTGGTTATAGATGTCGTCGAAGCGGGCCTTTCCTCGCAGGCCGTCATCCGAGTCCACTCGCGCACCGGTCATGGCACCTCGTCTCTTTACAAGGGCGGGCCGATCCCACCCGCATCATGGCTAGTGGCTCACGTGAGCCGGGGGAACAGTGCCGTATTGAATCCGGCCATTTATCGGCTGCGAACCGAACCGCAGAATGAGGCTCGCACATCGCGTACGGGCTGGGTAGCCGCCCACTCGGCCACTTCCCGCCGCTACCGCCGGTGACCAGTCGAGATGGCGGCTCCACGACACCGCGGAAGACCCGGCCACCGCGGACTGTGATCTTCCGGTGAACGAATGGCGAGCCCACCACCGCGATTCGACGGGTCTTCGCCCCTGAGGTTTGAAGGCTCCAGCGACGCTGAGGCGCGAGGCGTCACGCTCAGTAGCGAGCCGGTGGCTCAGGAGGCACGAGTTCAGGCCGCGCGCCCGGCTCGGACAGCAACGTGTGGGGGGGGGGGGGGGGGGGGGGGGGGGGGGGGGGGGGGGTGGGGGGGGGGAGGGGGGGGGTCGCGCTCCCGTTGGGGAAAAAAACGTCTCCCCCCCCCCCCCCCCCCCCCCCCCGCATGCCTGGCCACCCCGTTCCAGCCCCGCCGCCGCCGGTCGGCCACCGATCCGCCACCGATCTACCGCCGTTCTGCCGCCGGTCCGCCGCCGGTCCGCAAGGAGCCTCCCCGGCGCGCCTCACTAAGGTGACCGCGTGGACTTGCGCCAGTTGCGGTACTTCATGGCCGTGGCCGAGGAGCAGCACCTGACCCGGGCGGCGGAACGGCTCGGGATACGGGCGACCTCACTCAGCCAGCAGATCATCACGCTGGAACGGAGCCTTGGCGTCGCCCTGTTCCTCCGGACCTCCGCCGGGATGGTCCCCACGGCCTCGGGCCGGGCGTTGCTGCCCCGCGCCGAGGCGTTGCTCGCGGCGGCCGAGCAGGCGTCGCTGGCCGCACAGGAGGCTGCGGTCACGGACCGCCCGCTGCGCATCGGGATCACCCCGGGCTCACCGCCGGACATCGTCCCGCGCGTATGGGAGGCGGCCCGGCGCGCCGGTACGGAGGTCGAGCTGGCGGACCTGCCCGCCGCGCGGCAGCCTGACCTGCTCCGCGCCGGACGACTGGACGCGGCCGTGCTCGTCCTGCCCGCGGACGTACGCGGCCTGGAGACGCAGCTGGTCAGTGACGCGCCACTCGGCGTGCTCGTCGCGGCGACCCACCCGCTGGCCGACCGCGCCTCGGTCACCTGGCCGGACCTCACCGGTCAGGAACTGCTGTGGTTCGCCCGTGACCTCGCCCCCGGCTACCACGAGGCGGTGCTGGCCGCGTGCCGCGCCTCCGGGTGGGAGCCTCGGCGCATCCGCGAACGCCCCCCGCACAACCGGCTGTTCGTCGCCGAACTGCGGCACTCCGAGGACCTGGTGGCGCTGCGCCCCCAGTGGTCCACCACCGAAGGGCTGTCCTGGGTCCCGCTCGCCGACGGCGCGCCCCGGGCCCGGCACGCCTTCGCGTACCGCCCGGACCCGAACGCCGGGAGCGACCGGCGCCCGGACGTGGTGCGTGACCTGCTCCGTGAGCTCCTGCCTCACGGCTGTGCGGCAACACCTCGTGGACAAGCGTCACCCGGCGCGGTTGGCTGACGGACAGGGGTCTCCAACTCCACAGCGGAGACCGCGCCCAACCCACCACTCACCCTCACCACTTCACCCTTCACGCCATCACCACTCACGCCATCACTTCATCGCGCGGGGAGCGAGATACTCATGGCACTTGTCCACTGGGGCTTCATCTACACCGCCGCGGGCGCGGACCCCGACTGCCACACCACGACCGTCGACACCGGGCAGTGCCGCACCGATCTGGCCGCCGTGGCCACGCCCGACCAGTGCGTCGCCGTGGCTCAGCGCATGGTCGCCGACGGCGTCCAGCTGATCGAACTGTGCGGCGGCTTCGGCCCGGTGTGGGCCGCTCGCGTCATCGAGGCCACCAACGGGAGCGTCCCCGTCGGCGCTGTCGCGTACGGGCCCGAGGCCGTGGACCAGGTTCACGCCATCTTCGCGACACCGCCCGCCTGACCGCGGACGGCAGCCCCGTCGCCGCAGCGGTGGCCAGTGCGGCGACAGACCAACACCGGGAACACGTGACCTGCGCCACAACCGCACTCCTCGGACAACGCCCGGGCTCCTGACCCGATTACTGAGCACACGGCCGGCGATCGGCGTCGGCCCCGGGCTCAGTCCAGGAGCAGCGATGACGCGCAACTGTCCGCGTACCGATCATGCCGAGATGGAACAGCGGCTCGACCGGATCGATCGCCGTATCGACGCGTTCTGCGTCGCCGGGGCGGCGACCGCCGCACTCGCGGGCACAGGGATGCTGTGCACCGCCCTCTACCAGTACGGCATGGTGCACGACGGATCGATGGCGACGGCCGGCGGCGCGCTGGCCACGCTGCTCTACGGCGGCACCGGCTGGATCGCGAAGAAGGTCAAGAAACGCAGGCGCGCCCGCGCGGCGCGCCGCCCCGTGACCTGACGTCAGCTTCCGGTAGCGACAGCCGACTTGACCCCACCCACCACTACCGGTGCCACGACCGGTTCTGCTACCGATGGCGGTGGCGATGGCGCCACTGCTGGGCGACGCTACTGGGCGCGGCCGCCGGGACGCGGACCAGCCGACGGCGCGATTGCCGCCCCAACGCGCTAAGCGTTTCCCGCGCCAGGCCCGAGTACCCCCTGTGAGGCCGGAGCTTGCCCTCTAGCTCCGGCGAGATCAGGAGGACGACATGACCACAGAACTGGTACCGGAGCCAGCGGACGAAGTGCCCGGCAAGGCACCCCCGCCGGCCACGCGGGTACCGGCTCAGGGCCCCCACCAGCCCCCCGAGAAAGCGTCCGGTATCTCCGAGCAAACGCTCAGGACGCTCCATTCCCGCTTCTACCGGTATGCCGGCTACCGGGGGATGAACGACGCGGACGCACGGGACCTGGCCCAGAAAGGCTGCGTCGCGGTCTGGAAGAAGAAGCCGCCCCTCACCGAACGTGAGGCTCTCGCGTACGGCCTCCGGGTCGTACAGAACGGGATTGTCGACCATTACCGCTCGGGGCAGCGCGAAATCGCGGTGGCGGATCTGCCCGCCCGGCACGTGCCGCTGCTCGCCGAGGATGCCGCGCTCAAGGCCATCACGTCGGACGAGGCGCGCAACGCGGTCAAAGTGCTCCGCGACATTCTCAGCGTCCGGCAATTCGACGTCTACGTCATGCGCGAGGTCTGGTCTCTGAAGCACGCGGAAATCGCAGAGTTGTTCGGCTGCGCCGAAGGGACGGTCAGGGCGACCTTCAGCAATGCGAGCGCGAAGGTCCAGCAGCACCGGGAAAACGGAACCTTCGGGTAGGTCACGCCTCGGGATCACGTCCAGCCAACCTCACACGTCGGGGAGCACCATGCCACTTCCCGTGATCCCGGGGCGGGGTCTATCAGGCCCAGTCAGATCAGCAGCAGGAGGAAATATGCCTCGCTTTCCCAACCGAGGGCCAAAGGACGCTCTCGTACAGCACCTGAAAGAAGCGGACGCCGATATCGTGACATTCGATACGGGAGGCGACGAAGAATGGGCGGCAACCAAGGCTGCCATCCTCGCGCAGGCCGACGATGAGGAGCCGGGGGACCTCATCGGCGGTGTGGGCGATCACGGCGGCCCCAGCATGGGAAACGGCCTGTTGCCCAGGCTCCTTCCGCTGGTCACTGTCGCCGCCGGCGTCATCAGCATCGCGCTCACCCATTCCCTGTGGGGAACTCTACTCGGTGCCGTGTTTGTCGTCGCGGCATTCGGCTACGAAGCCATCGCCTATGTGCTGACACGACGAGTTGACGCACGCGGAGAACCAGTTCTAAAAGGCGGCAGGCGGCCTATGAAAACCGGAATCGCGGCAAGTGTGACAGCAGGACTGGCAGTGGCTACCGCGGCGACCGTCGCCTCCGACCTGAGGCACTGATATCACCCGACGGCACAACCCAGCACAGAGAGGAAAGGCGATGTCTTAATTGATGTTCGCTGACAGGGAAGATGCCAGCGAATCCCTTACCGTCCGGGCCCCGGCCGCGTCCCGGGCCCGGACGCCGCAGCCCGGTCGTCCCAGAACGTGACGAGCACGGGCACGCACCCAAACGGTCCAGCGACGACCGCACCCTTCACGGCAGCACGCCGAGAACGCGACCAGCGGCCACCGCCCCCACAAAACCACAGCTCAGCGCCGCTCACAGACGGACGGCGACAGCGCGAACGAGCGCCGGCACACCGCCACGCGGACGCAAGCGGCAGGTGTACGACCCCTGTCGCACGGGCACCTGTTGACGACGAAACTGACCACCTGTCACCGACCCATCGCATGCGCCGACCGCCACACAAGGAACCGTCACACGAGGAGAAGACGTGCGCCCTTCGCGAAAACACTCCGGGCTGACCGTCCTCACCGCTTTCGGCATGGCCGCGTGTACCGCCTTGGCGGGATGCGGAAATGACGACAGCGGCGACTCCGGCACCTCTGGCAACGCGTCGGACGGTAAACGTTCCACCCCGGAAGGAAACAAGGGACCGGGCGCCGACGAGCAAACCGCACATACCGTTCGCACGGCCTACGAGAAGACGGCAAAGGCCAAAACCGCCAGAATGCGGCTGCGAACAGCGACCACGGCCGGTTCCCAGAGCGCCCGCGTCAGCGGGAACGGTGTCATGGATTTCAGTTCCGGAGCCTCGAAGCTGATCCTCACCAGCCGGCACAAGAAGTTCGAGCAGCGCGTCATCGACGGCGTCCTCTTCCAGCGATCACCAAGAGACGAGCGTGCGAGCATCCCGGGCAACAAACCCTGGATCAGGATCAACCTGACAAAGGCCGCCCAGCAAGAAGCCAACGGCGCCGCACAGGTGAACGACCCCGCGGAATCAGCGGGCTACACGAAGGCCATCACGGGCAAGAACGTCAAAAAGCTGGGCACGGCGAAACTCAAAGGCACCGACGTCACCCGCTATCGGGTCACCATCGACGTCGACAAGCTGGCGAACGGCAACCAGGCCAAGACCGCTCAGCTCAAACAGCAGCTCGGCCGCCGCCTTCCCATGGATCTCTGGCTGGACGACGAGGGCCGCATCCGCCGCCAGCAGCTGGACATGACCGTGCAGGCACCGACGGGATCAGCAGGCGGCGGCACGCAGAGGGCGACGGTCCGTACGGTCATCGATTTCACCGACTACGGCGCGGACGTCAACGTCCAGCCCCCGCCCACCAAGCAGACGGCGGACATGACCGACACGACCGCCCCGTGATCCCGCCTGCCGCCGCCCATCAGCCCCTCAACCGACGCGACAGCACCCGCGACAGAACGACGGGGCGACAGGGCGACAGAACCGTAGCGATCATCCCCGCAAGAGCCTGACCAGTGACGTCCGGGTCTCAAGACCCCGCGCTACACCCCGCGCTCCCACCGATCCGGCTCAGTCGAGGACCGCGGCGACGGCCTCGATCTCCACAAGCTGGTCGTTGTAGCCGAGCACGGTGACGCCCATCAGGGTGCTGGGAACGTCATGGTCACCGAACGCCTCACGGACGACCTCCCACGCGGCAACCAGATCAGCCTGGCTGCTGGACGCGACGAGCACACGAGTACTGATCACATCCTCGATCGACGCCCCGGCCTCACCGAGCGCGACCCGCATGTTCTCCACGGCCTTCGCCGCCTGCCCCGCGTAACTCCCGACCGCCGCCGTGCTCCCGTCCTTGTTCAGCGGGCAGGCCCCCGCGAGAAAGATCAGACGCGACCCGGCGGGCGCGGTAGCCGCGTAGGCGTACTCGGCCGCGTCGGACAGCGACGCGGAACGAATCAGACTGACGACACTGGCCACGGTTCCCCCTAACAAAAGCCCAGAAGATCGCAACCATCCTGGCACGCCCCATCCAGTGGCCCCGTACGCCGGACGGGCCACCCGACGCCCACCCGACCGCCCCACCGGGCGGCGAGGCGGTCGGCTAGGGTCCCGCCGGGCCGCGTGGCCGCGTGGCCGCGTGGATGACACACACCCGTGGACGTCGCCGCACATGCACAACGCCCCGGACCGTTCCCAGGTCCGGGGCGTTCGCACTGCTCAGCAGCGATGCTGCGCCAGAGCCGACTGTCGGGTTCGAACCGACGACCTTCGCTTTACAAGAGCGGTGCTCTACCAGCTGAGCTAAGTCGGCGTGTCCCAGCAGTGTACCTAGGCTCGGGGAGTGGTCTTGTCGAATATTCGTCAATCACCGACTGCTGACACAGCGCCCCTGGCCAGGTACCGTCACGGCAAGTCTGGTCACTGGACTAGACCCCTTCCTCACCGCCCGTGGCGCTGGGAAGGCTCACCTTTACTCGGATCGTCCGGCACGTTCCTGCCGGTGAAGGGACCAAGCACCATGGCTACGGTCACGTATGACAAGGCGACCCGGATCTACCCCGGCTCCGAAAAGCCCGCCGTCGACCAGCTGGAGATCGACATCGAGGACGGCGAGTTCCTCGTCCTCGTCGGCCCCTCCGGTTGCGGCAAGTCCACCTCGCTGCGGATGCTCGCGGGGCTTGAGGACGTCAACGGCGGTTCGATCCGCATCGGTGACCGCGACGTCACCCACCTGCCGCCGAAGGACCGGGACATCGCCATGGTGTTCCAGAACTACGCGCTCTACCCGCACATGTCGGTCGCCGACAACATGGGCTTCGCGCTGAAGATCGCGGGTGTCAGCAAGAGCGAGATCCGCCAGAAGGTCGAGGACGCGGCGCGGATTCTGGACCTCACCGACTACCTCAGCCGGAAGCCGAAGGCGCTCTCCGGTGGTCAGCGGCAGCGTGTCGCGATGGGCCGGGCGATCGTCCGGGAGCCGCAGGTCTTCCTCATGGACGAGCCGCTGTCCAACCTGGACGCCAAGCTCCGCGTGCAGACCCGTACGCAGATCGCCGGCCTCCAGCGCCGCCTCGGGATCACCACGGTCTACGTGACCCACGACCAGGTCGAGGCCATGACCATGGGCGACCGGGTCGCCGTGCTGAAGGACGGCCTGCTCCAGCAGGTCGACTCGCCGCGCAACATGTACGACCGGCCGAACAACCTCTTCGTCGCGGGCTTCATCGGCTCCCCCGCCATGAACCTCATCGAGGTGCCGATCACCGACGGCGGCGTCAAGTTCGGCAACAGCGTCGTCCCGGTGAGCCGTGACGCCCTCGCCCTCGCCGCTGACAGGGGCGACACGACGGTCACCGTCGGCGTCCGCCCCGAGCACTTCGACGTGGTCGAGCAGAACGACGCCGCCGCCAAGACGCTCACCAAGGAGTCCAAGGACGCCCCGGCGGGCATGCCCGTCACCGTCAACGTCGTCGAGGAACTCGGCGCCGACGGCTACGTCTACGGCACCGCCGAGGTCGGCGGCTCCACCCACGACCTCGTCGTCCGTGTGAACGGCCGCCAGGTGCCGGAGAAGGGCGCCGTGGTCCACGTGGTCCCGCGCCCGGGTGAGACGCACGTCTTCTCCACCTCCACCGGCGAGCGCCTCAGCGACTGAGCCATCGGGCCCCGGAGACCCGGGAGCCGCCCCCTGCACCCCTGTGCCCCTCGGGCGCAGGGGTGCAGGTGCTCAGAAGCCCCCGAGCGGACCGCCGCCCTCCAGCCCCAAACAGCCAGCTCCTCCCCCGCGGCCGCCCGCCCCCACCGGTCGCCCCCCCGTGCGGCCGTCCGTCCGTACGTACGGCTGTGGCCTCCGCGCGGGACGCCGCGTGCGGCTCGGGAGCGGGAACGGGATCGCTGCGTTCGTGTGGCTGTACGTCCGTATGGCCATCAGTCTGTACGGGGCGCGGGGCGACCCGGTCACCCACCACGTCACGCGACGTACGACAGACGCGGCCCACTGGCCGGGCCGGCCCATCCGCTCGTCGGCCGACGGGTTTTCGGGTTCCCGGAGACACGGCGGCGCGCATCCGCACTACGCGGCCGCGTCGCGTCTTCGCGGGTGGAATACCCCGGCAGAACGGCCTTTTCGAGCCGTGTGCGTCAACATGCAAACCGAATGCAGGCACCAACCCGTCGCTCAACAGGGTGACTAAATGTCGCCAAATCATCACCCCTCGCTACGATCTCGGCATGAACCAGGCCGTCCGCCGTATCGGCAGAACTCTCACCCTTGTCCTCCCCGTCGTTCTCGTCCTCTCCGGGACCCTGGCGGTGACCGCCGTCCCCTGGGCAGGCACCCAGTCCAATGACTCCGTGCTCACCGCCTCCTCGGAGAACGCCTCGTCCAAGGCCGCTGACCGCGCGCCTCACGAGGTGCTGCGCGACCAGCTGCTCGCCGAGCTCCAGGAGAAGGACCCGGGCGTCGCCCTCAACCATCTCCAGGAGGCGACCACCGAACGTCCGTCGCTCGCCCGGCACTGCGCGTCCATCGCCCGCGCCCTCGGCCGCGCCGCGGTCGCGAAGTACGGCGGCGCCGCCCACCGCGCGCACGCCTTCTCCCGTCCCGTCTGCGACACCTCGTTCGCATCCGGCGTCGCGCAGGCCAACTGAGGTCCGGCAACTGGTCGGCGGACCCGTCGGCCAGCACCTATCGTGCGGACATGACAGGAGACCCCGCCGCGTCCGCAAGCCCAGTACCGCCCGTCCCATCCGTCCCGCCCACGGCCACCGCACCCACCCCGGCCGTACGAACCGGAAGTCACGCAGCAGCATCCGCGAGCCCCGCGGCCGTGCGGCCGGTCGCCGACTCCGCACAGCCCGCCCGGCCCACGCAGGCGGTCGTACTGGCCGGAGGCCAAGGCTCGCGGCTGCGCCCGTACACCGACGACCGCCCCAAGCCGATGGTCGAGATTCCCGGCACCGGGACCCCGATCATCGGCCACCAACTGGCCTGGCTGGCCAGCGAGGGCGTCACCGACGCCGTTGTCTCCTGCGGCCACCTCGCTGAGGTCCTGCAGGACTGGCTCGACGGCGCCGAACTCCCGCTGCGCGTCACCACGGTCGTGGAGAGCGAGCCCCTTGGCCGCGGCGGCGGCCTCAAGTACGCCGCCGCCTCCCTCCCGCATCCCGACCAGCCCTGGTACGCCACCAACGGCGACATCTGGACCCGGTTCTCACTGCGCGAGATGGCGGACTTCCACCACGAGCGTGACGCCACGGCGACCCTTTCCCTCGCCCGGCCGCGGATTCCCTGGGGAGCCGTGGAGACCGACGAGTTCGGCCATGTGCTGGACTTCATCGAATCGCCGCCATCGCCGTATCTGATCAACGCGGGCGTCTACGTCTTCTCCGCCGAGTTCACCAGCCTCCTTCCCGACCTCGGCGACCACGAGCGCACCACCTTCCCCCGCCTCGCACGCGAACGCCGCCTCGCCGGATACCCACTCCCGCACGGTGCCTACTGGCGCGCCATCGACACCGCCAAGGACCTGACGGAGGCCGCCAAGGAGCTGTCCTCCCACGGAGGTTGATCCCCGCGGCGGTCGCACGGCTCCCCGGTGCCGCCGGCGCCCGCTGGCGACCGGCGGGCGAGGTCACGCGGGCACGCGCGCGGGTGGGTGGGCGAGCGGGTGCCGCGTGGCCTGCGCGGCAGGGCACGCCCCTCCGCCGCACTGCGTGCCCCCAAGCCCGCGCCCTCGCCCATGCCCGAGCGCCGCACGCTCCGACCCGAGCGCAGTACGCCCGTACGTGACGTACGCCCGCACGCCCGTGCGTGGATGAGTGCCGCCCCGCAGCATCCACGTATGCCTATGCGCTACGGCGATGTCCTGCGGCGGTGCCCCGCAGGAGCGGGGCCCGGGCCCGCCCGCCCGCCACACAGCGGCAGCGGCGCCCGGGAGGACGCCGCTGCCTGGTGGGGCTCTGGGGTGGGGGCGGGCTACGGCTCAGAGGCGTAGCCCGCCGTTGTCGTCGGCCGAGTCAGCCGAGGAGGCCGCCGAGGGCGCCCTCGCCGCTTGTGCCTCCTGTGCTGCCTCCGCTCGACCCGCCGCTGCCGGTGGTCTGCGACGGGGCTCGCTGCTGCTGTTGCTGCGGTGCGGACTGCGGGGGCTGCTGGCGCTGTTGCTGCCGCGGTGCGGGCTGGGCGGCGCCTGCGGTCTGGCCCTGGCCGCCGACCTGGCCCTGCTGAGCCTGCCCCTGCTGACCCTGCGTCTGGCTCGGGCCCGTGCTCACGCTGCCCGCGCCCGGCTGCCTGCCGGTGGCGCCCGGTACCTGCGACGAGGGCGCCGACATGGTCGGGCTCGGGGACCTGCCCTCCGCCGACGGGGAACTCGTGCTGCCCTCCGGGCCCCGGGTGCCGGGCCGTGCGGTCTTGTCCGACTTCTGCGGCAGCGTCTTGCCCGGCAGCCGGTTGACCGGCGGGTCGCTCGGCCCCGGCACCCGGACGGTGTCCGACGACCGTACGGCGCCACCCAGCATGGAGCCGATCAGCAGCGTCAGCCCGATGACGACGGTCGCGGTGGCTGCGCCGCGGCGCAGCACCCGGCGCCGCAGCTCGCTGATCTCGACGCGCGGGCCGAGCCGCCGCCATGCCTCGCCCGCCAGCCGCCCGTCCATCGAGTAGACGGGCGCGCCCGCGATGATCAGCGGGCTCCAGGCGGCCAGGTAGATGATGTCCGGCGCGTCGTAGGCGGGAACGGTGCGCCAGCTGACCGTCACGATCAGCGCGGCGGACAGCATCGCCCCCACACTCGCGGCGAGCCGCTGCCACAGCCCGAGCACGGTGAGCACCCCGACCACGACCTGGAGGAAGGCGATGGTCAGCCCGGCGCCCACCGGGTGTCCGAGGGCGAAGTCGCGCAGTGGTGAGGCGACGGCCCAGGGGTGCAGCGACTGGAGCCAGGTGACCATGGAGCCGCGCTCGCCGCCGTCGAAGTAGACGGGGTCGCAGAGCTTGCCCATGCCCGCGTAGATGGAGATGAGGCCGAGGAAGACGCGGAGCGGGAGCAGCACGACGCCCAGGTTCATCCGGCGGCCCGGGTAGTAGGCGTGCCGGACGGTGTCGGAGCTGCGGCGCTTACGCGGCGGCTGGTCGGCCTCGCACCGCTCCTGGTCGGCGGACTGGTACACGGCGGTCGGCCAGCTCACGTCGGCGGGGGCGTCAGCGGAGGCGTCAGCGGGGCCGCGCTGCCTGCCGAGGCCGCCTCCGTACGAGGTGGTGGTCAGGTGCTCGGCGCTCCCGTAGCGGCCGCCGGCCGCGGGGGTTTCAGGCCCGCCGTCGAATCTGCCGCGCACGTAGCGCGTGCCGCCGGGTGGGGTCGCGTCGTCGGTGTACGGGCTGCGCGGCCCGATGACCAGGGCTTGGGTCTCCTCGGCGTTGACGCGCGGCAGCACCTGGGTGGCACCGGTGTCGGCGCTCATCGGGCCGCCCGCCTCACCGTGGGCGGGGCCGTAGGGCGGCACCGCGGACGCTGTGACCGTGCTGGGCGGCGGGGTGGGGGCCATGCTGGCGCTGGACTGGCGTACGGCCTGGAGGAGTTGGGTCGTCGCCCCGTCTCCTGGGCCGGTGTGACCGCTCCACACCACCGGTGCGCGGCGCCGGGCTCCGCGGCCCGCACGACCGGCACCAGCCCCGGACAGGGCGGCGGCCCGGGCCGTCTCCGCTAGCGCGCTGCTCTTGACGGGGGTGGCGAGCTGCACACGGAAACTCGCGTGATTGACGATGACCTGCGCGGGGTCACTTGGCACCTTCGCCATGTTCAGGCGCGGTTCGTCGTCATATCTCGGTGAGCGTCCCCCCGGAAGGGTGCGGGGTGTTCTGGTGTCCACGCTCATCTAACCGAGTGACTTGCACTTAAGACACTGCCTTGACTGACCTGATGTGTCCGAGGCCCGTCAAGTCGTGATTGTCAAGTCCCGGAAGGGGTGCGGCAGGCTCCTCAGCGGCGCGCCCCCCGCCTCGTTCAGCGACACGCGCGCGGCGCGCTCAGCGGCCGCGCGACGCCCCGTACGGCAACGTGTTCCGCGACGCGCCAGCGGCGCGTCCGGCCCCGTACTCAGCGGTGTATCCGGCTCCGTGCCGAGCGGCGGGTCCAGCCGGTGCCTTCGGCTGCGGCGGCGACGTCAGCTGCCGCTCACCGTCGTTTCGGCGCTGCGGCCGCCGCTTCGGCCGTCACTGCGGCTGCGGCTGTCGCTTCAGCCGCAGCCACCACTTCCCTGGGCATGGAGACCGGCGCGCGCCCCCCGCACGCGCTCAAGCACCGGCACACTCACGCTCTCGTACGCGCTCACGTGCCCATACGCGCTCACGCTCTCGTACACGCCCACGCTCTCGTACACGCTCACCCGCCCGTACGCGCTCATGCGCGCCGACGAGCCGCCTCGTACAGCACCACACCCGCCGCCACGCCCGCGTTCAGCGACTCGGCGCCACCCGGCATCGGGATGCGCACCCGCACGTCACATGTCTCGCTGACGAGGCGCGACAGGCCCTTGCCCTCACTGCCGATCACGATCACGACGGGACCGCCGAGCGCTTCGAGGTCCTGCACCTCGGCTTCCCCGTCGGCGGCGAGGCCGACGACGGTGAGGCCCGCCTTCTGGTAGCTCTCCAGCGCGCGCGTCAGATTGGTGGCGCGTGCCACCGGCGTACGAGCGGCCGTGCCCGCCGACGTCTTCCACGCACCCGCCGTCATCCCGGCCGCCCGCCGCTCCGGCACGACCACGCCGTTGCCGCCGAAGGCGCACACGGACCGCACCACGGCGCCCAGGTTGCGCGGGTCGGTGACCCCGTCGAGCGCGACGATCAGCGGGTCCCTGCCCGCGTCGTAGGCCGCTGCGGCCAGGTCCTCGGGGTGCGCGTAGTCGTACGGCGGGACCTGGAGGACCATGCCCTGGTGGTTGAGCCCGTTCGTCATCCGGTCGAGCTCGGGGCGCGGCGCCTCCATCAGGTTGATGTTGCCGCGCTCGGCCGCGAGCTGGAGCGCCTCGCGCACCCGCTCGTCGTTGTCGATGAACTGCTGCACGTACAGCGTGTTCGCCGGCACGCCCTCGCGCAGCGCGTCGGCGACCGGGTTGCGGCCGACGACCAGTTCGCTGGTGCCCTTGGGCCCGCCGCGGCGCGGGGCCGGCCGCTTGGAGGCCTGCCGCACCTTGGCGTTGGCGACGCGCTGCTTGACATGCCCCTTGCGCGCCTCAGCGGGCGGCGTCGGGCCCTTGCCCTCCAGGCTCCGGCGCCGCTTGCCGCCACTGCCGACCGTAGCGCCCTTCTTGTTGGAGGTACGGCGGTTCCTGCGCTGGCTGTTCCCGGCCATGGGTCACCTGTCTCTTACTGCTCAGCAAAAAAGTCCATACTACGGAAAGTGTGCCGCCCGGCGCTCCGGGCGGCAGCGTGGGCGCCGCCCGGAGTTTGCTTCCGGGCCTGGTCAGCGGGGACCGAGCTCCCAGCGCGGGCCCGACGGAGTGTCCTCAATCACCAGACCCGACTGCTGGAGCTGGTCGCGGATGGAGTCGGCCGTGGCGTAGTCCTTGCGGGCGCGCGCCGACTGCCGCTGCTCCAGTACGAGCCGTACCAGCGAGTCCACCACACCGTGCAGATCCTCGCCGCGCTCGGCGCCGCCCGACCACTTCTCGTCGAGCGGGTCGAGGCCGAGCACCCCGAGCATGGCCCGCACCTCGGCCAGCCGGGCGACCGCCGACTCCTTGTCATCGGCGGTCAGGGCGGAATTGCCCTGCCGGACCGTGGTGTGGATGATCGCGAGCGCCTGCGGGACGCCGAGGTCGTCGTCCATCGCCTCAGCGAACGCGAGCGGCACCTCGGCGGCGGGCTCCACCGTCCCGGCCTTCTCCACCACGCGCTGGACGAAGCCCTCGATCCGCGCGAACGCGGACTCGGCCTCGCGCAGCGCTTCCGCGCTGTACTCGATGGTGGAGCGGTAGTGCGGAGTACCCAGGTAGTAGCGGAGCACGATGGGCCGCCACTCCTTGACCATCTCGGAGATGAGCACCGAGTTGCCGAGCGACTTCGACATCTTCTCGCCGCTCATGGTGACCCAGTGGTTGTGCACCCAGAAGCTCGCGAACGCGTCACCGTACGCCTTGGCCTGGGCGATCTCGTTCTCATGGTGCGGGAAGATCAGGTCGATCCCGCCGCCGTGGATGTCGAAGGCGGAACCCAGGTACTTGTGCGCCATCGCGGAGCACTCCAGGTGCCAGCCGGGGCGGCCACGGCCCCACGGCGTCTCCCAGCTGGGCTCCCCGGGCTTGGCCGCCTTCCACATGGCGAAGTCACCCGGGTTGCGCTTGTGCGAGTCGACCTCGCCCTCCGACTGCCGCAGCTTGTCCAGCTCCTGGTTGGACAGCTCCAGGTACTCCGGGAAGGAGCGCACGTCGAAGTAGACGTTGCCGTCGACGGTGTAGGCGTGGCCGCGCTCGATGAGACCGCGCATCATCTCGATCATCTCGGGCACGTGGCCGGTGGCGCGCGGTTCGCAGGTGGGCGGCAGGCAGCCGAGCATGTCGTACGCGTCGTTGAACGCGCGCTCGTTGCGGTAACCGATCGACCACCACGGCTCGCCGCTGTCGGCCGCCTTCACGAGGATCTTGTCGTCGATGTCCGTGACGTTCCTGATGAACGTCACGTCGTAGCCGCGGTAGGAGAACCAGCGGCGCATGATGTCGAAGTTGAGTCCCGACCTGATGTGCCCGATGTGCGGGGCGGCCTGCACGGTCGCGCCACAGAGGTAGATCGAGACGCAGCCCGGAGTGAGCGGGGTGAAGTCACGGGTCTGCCGGGCGCTGGTGTCGTACAGGCGAATGGTCACCCGACAAGGGTAGACGGAACAGGGCAGTGCCCCGCGACCCCAAGGGCCGCAGGGACACAGAAGCGTGACACTCGGGCCGTGCCGGTCGCCCCCGGCGCACTGTCCGCGCCTGCCGTGCCGGTGCCGCCGGAGTCCGGAAGCGGGCTCAGATCCTCCCGACGACCTTCCGCGGCGTGATGCGGACGACGACGCGCTCCGTGTCCTCGGCGGAGGCCGGGTTGAACTCGGCGTACTTCTTGCCCGTGTACTTCAGCGACAGCTCGTCGATCAGCGCCTGGCCGCCCTCGGTGGTCACGGTCGCCGTGCCCCGGACCTCGGCGTACGTGTACGGCGCGTCGGCCGGGTTGACCATGACGGAGACGCGGGGGTCGGCCGCGATGTTCCTCTCCTTGCGGCGCCCCACGGTCGTCGAGATGAGCAGGTCGTCACCGTCGCGCTTGACCCAGACGACCGACAGCTGCGGACTGCCGTCCGGCTGGATGGTCGCCACGGTCACGAAGACCGGGCTGTCGAGAAGCTTCTTGAGGTCGGCGGAGAGTGCGGCTGACACGGTGGGTCCTTCCGTCGTGAAGATCAGTGATGAGAGAGATCAAGGACGAGAGATCAGAGACCGGGGAGCAGAGACCGGGGAGCAGAGACCGGGGAGCAGAGGCCGGGGGCGGGGACCAGAAAGCAGAAGCCGGAAACAGAGGCCGGGGGGCAGAGACCGGAGATCGCAAACTGTGGCACGTGGGTGGTGGCACGCGCGCGGTGACACACCTCCGCGTCACCCGCAGGCTCAGGCCGCGGCGCTCGCGCCGGGCCCCGACCCGCACGCTCAGACCCGGGCCACCAGGGCGGTCGCGATGGCTGCCAGGCCCTCGCCCCTGCCGGTGAAACCGAGGCCGTCGGTGGTGGCGCCCGAGACCGAGACGGGAGCGCCGACAGCCTCGGACAGCACCTGCTGCGCCTCGTCCCGGCGCTTGCCGATCTTCGGGCGCGGGCCGACCACCTGCACCGCCACATTGCCGATGGTGAAACCCGCCTCCCGTACGATCCGGGCGGCCTCGGTCAGCAGCGTGAGGCCCGAGGCTCCGGCCCACTCCGGACGGCCGGTGCCGAAGTGGGCGCCGAGGTCGCCGAGGCCGGCTGCGGAGAAGAGCGCGTTGCACGCCGCGTGAGCGACGACGTCGGCGTCGGAGTGACCCGCGAGGCCAGTGCCCTCGCCCTCCCAGCGCAGGCCCGCGCACCACAGCTCGCGGCCCTCTTCGAAGGCGTGGATGTCGGTGCCGATCCCGACCTGGGGCAGCACCGGGTCAGAACCCATCGTTGGCCCTCCTGCGGGCGAGTACGGTTTCGGCCAGCACCAGATCCAGCGGCCGGGTCACCTTGAACGCCTCCTCGTGGCCGGGCACGACGACAACCGTGCGGCCCAGGCGCTCCACCATCCCGGCGCAGTCGGTGGCGCCCTCGCCCTCCAGGGCGACCTGCTCGTGCGCCTCGACGAGCGTGGCGCGGTCGAAGCCCTGCGGAGTCTGGACGGCGCGCAGACTGGCCCGCTCCGGGGTACCGACGACCGGCTCCGGCTCACCGCCGGTGCGCGGCTCGACCTGCTTGACGGTATCGGCCAGCGGCAGCGCGGGCACGACGGCGAGCGCCCCGTCCCGGACGGTGGCGGCGACCGCGTCCACCACGTCGACGGGCACGAGCGGGCGCGCCGCGTCGTGGACGAGGACAACGGTGATGCTGTCGGGCAGCGCGGCCAGACCGAGCCGTACCGACTCCTGGCGGGTCTCGCCGCCGGGGACGACCAGCAGCTCGGTCTTCTCGGTCGAGGCCAGCGGGTACTCGTCGAGCAGTCGGCGGACCTCGGCGACACCGTCCGAGGGGGCGACCACGACGACGAGCGACACGGCGCGGGAGGCCGACATGGCGCGTACGGCGTGGACCAGCATGGGAGTGCCGTTCAGGGCGCGGAGCGCCTTGGGCGCGCCGGGTCCGAGCCGGACCCCGCGACCTGCGGCGGGGATGACCGCCGCCGTGCGTACGGGGCGCTCCTCGGTGGGTTCGGCGCGCTCTGATGCGGACATTGCGTTGGCGTTCAGGTTTGCTTCCTCGGCCGAGTTGGGTATGGCCACAGCGTGCCGGGCGCGACGGCCCGACCAGCCCCTTCCGTGACGACTGGTCGAGTCAGCTGTCCGAGCCCGGCACACCAATCGCCGCACATGTGATGTAACCGCACATGACGCGTCGAAGCGAAGCGCAAGAAGTTGCCAGTTGTCCGATCTTCCCATTCCCCATCGCCACTGCTGACCGCTGCCCGTCCGACCCCGACGCTCGCAGCGGAGCGGCCACTCGACCGTGGCTCCGGCCACCGCATGGCCCGCTTCAGCCAACGGCATGGGAGAAGAACACCGCAGACAGAGGGCGGCATGCGCGTGCCCGGCACGCACATCCTCTGCGGCGCGGCGCGTACGAGTACGTGATGTACGAGCGGCATGGGACGGGACGTCCATCCGCGAGCGGGCATGCGCGCACGCTCGCGTACGAGGATGAGTAGTCGCGTACGCGAGTGTGGGTGCGGCGGCCTGTGGGCGGTGCGGCCCACGGTGTGACCGGGGCGTTTGCGGTCGCGCCGCCGGGCCTGCGGCTCGCGGGAGCGGGCGCCGGGGCGCGGCGTCGTGCCACGGTTGCCGTGCTCCGAGCCGTGGCGCACCGACCTGTCCGTCGATCCGCCGGTGAGCCGATCCGCCGGTCAGTCGCCACCGGGCGTGGGCGTGTCGCCCGTGCTCGTATGGCGGCCTGTGCTCGCATGCCCTTGACCTGGGTCCGTACGAGGATCGCGGCGGCGTGGCCCCGACTCCTGTGACGTGCCTGGTCGCCAGCCGAGCGCCTCGACAACACCGGTCATCGCCGCGACGACCGCCGTGGTCCGGGATCTGGGCGTCCGGGCCGTGGAGCAGTGGTCGCAGCTCAGGCGTCGCACGCCTCGACCCACGATGACTATCTGCCACTTCACCAAGCGTCATCACCAAAGGTCGCAGCTGCTTCAGCCGTCACAGGTATGCGATGGCACCGCGGACTCCACGGTCGCCACAGACAACGTCCTGCACGTATGCCGAAGTGCCCGATACGAGGGACACGTCATGAGGACGTGACCGCCACTCGGGCACTGCGGCATATGTACGTCCGTCAAGACCATCAGGACTGTCCGTCAGGACGCGAGAACCTCGTCGAGCAGGGCCTCAGCCTTGTCTTCGTTCGTGTTCTCCGCGAGAGCGAGTTCGCTCACGAGAATCTGGCGGGCCTTGGCGAGCATGCGCTTCTCACCCGCGGAGAGCCCGCGCTCGCGCTCACGACGCCAGAGGTCACGCACAACCTCAGCGACCTTGATCACATCGCCGGAGGCGAGCTTCTCAAGGTTTGCCTTGTAACGACGGGACCAGTTCGTCGGTTCTTCCGCAAACGGTGCGCGCAGCACCTCGAAGACCCGGTCCAGCCCGTCCTGGCCGACCACATCGCGTACACCGACGAACTCCGCATTGTCCGCTGGGACGCGCACCGTCAGATCGCCTTGAGCGACCTTCAGCACCAAGTAGGTCTTGTCCACGCCTTTGATCTGGCGAGTTTCGATAGCCTCGATCAGCGCGGCCCCGTGATGGGGATAGACCACGGTGTCGCCAACCTTGAACGTCATGTGACAGGTACCCCTTCCGTGGCTATCCAGAGTAACACGGGAACGCCCCGTTCTGAATGGCGTTTTCGCAGGTCAGAGCATATCTCGGGGCTTGACAACAACAGCCGAATCGTGCTTCGAGCGCTCTCCGGAACCAGGTATTCGCAGGTCGGAGCCACTGTCCGGGCGAGGTGAAACGCGTACGTTACAGCCCTCGACAACCTCGGGCGACAGGCCGTACGTCCCGGTTTGCCGGAGTCCAGGAGTCCCACTTCCGCTACTCCGTTCGGGGCCTCTCCCGCGCTCACCGCAGGTTTCCCGAATTGATCAGGCCGAGTTGATCATCGTCGTGATCAATTCACGAAGCCATCACCGAACCCCTGCATTCCTTACCAATATTCACCCGGTCGAGCCAGCGGCCGATATTCGTCATCCGGCAGCGGCCGCCGGCGTGATCAAGCACTGTTCAGACAGTGTTCACGGAGCGGTGCGCGAAGCGGTTCACGGACAGGCCGCCGGGGCGGTTCACGGGACGGTTCACGCGTGGGTTCACGGACAGGTTGACGGGCACGTGCACGTACCTGGTGAGGGGCGGGGTTTCCGGTGGCCGCGAGGACGGGTTCCCGGCCGGTGCCGAGCGACTTCCCGGATTCGCCTCAGCGGAACCCGCGCACGCGCTGCTCGTACGGAGAGTCCCCGTCGAGTCCCCCGTAGTGAGGCGAGGACGCGTCGGACGCACCGGCGCACCCGAGTACGGCGGTCCGCGACCCCCGCGCCCGGGCACGGACCACTGGCGGAGAGAGCGGGCGGCAGGGCTCTCCGTTCGCTCGAACAGCCGCACGGGGCGGGACGGAGAGCCCGGGGGCGGGTCGGGTGCGTGCTCTCGACGGCGGGTCGGTAACCTAAGCCCGCTGACAGACCTTTAGGGCGGCCACCGCCGCCCGCGCCGTCCATCCGCGACCGGGCGAGACTCGTTCGGCCGCCGTAGCTCGTCCTAGGAGATGCCGCCGCCGTGAGCAGCAGCCTTCGACGCGGCACTCTCGCCGCTACCGCCCTCGTGCTCTCGATCGCCTCGCTCTCCGCCTGCGCGGCCGGGAACGACTCGCAGATGATGGAGGTCAAGCCGGACAACGCCGCGAAGACCGTCGATGACATCAAGATCCAGAACGCCACCGTGATCACCCAGCCCAAGGTGGACATGGAAGGCCCGGCCGCCATCACGGCCAGGATCTTCAACAGCGGTGACACCGACGAGGTCCTCAAGGCCATCCGCCTCAAGGGCGCGGAGACCGTGAAGCTGGCCCCGGCCAAGGGCTCCGGTCCGATCGTCGTTCCCGCGGGCGGCTCCGTCGTCCTCGGCGGCAAGGGCAACGCCTCGGCCGTGGTTCCCGACGGGCATGAGGCCGCCAAGGTCGGCAGCGCGCAGGAGATCGTCTTCGACTTCAGCAAGACGGGTGACGTGGAGATGCGCGCCTTCGTCGTCCCGGCGAAGGGCACCTACGCGAAGTGGGGCCCGAGCGCCGCGCCGAGCCCGTCGCAGCCCGCGAAGCCGACCGAGTCGGGCAAGCCCACCGGTAAGCCGACCGGCACTCCGACGGGCACCGCCAGCGGCACCCCGACCGGCTCGCCGACCGGGCCCGCGAACGCCAACGACGACGCCGACGCCGACGACAACGCCCAGCACGGCGGTCAGCAGGGCGAAGGGATCGCTTCCGGCGAGCCCGACCCCAACGGCGAGCAGGGCCAGGCAGGCCACTGACCCGGCAGGCGGGCCTGTACGCGCCCACACGGGTCTGACAGCGCCAAGCTCCGCACAGTCGCACCACCAGCGGTCCCTGGGCTTTACGAGGCTCATGGGGCCGCTGAGTGCTGGTAAGGGCGGTTTGGAGCGGCCCGGGGGAGCGTGTCGCTGGCGGGGGCGCGTGCCTGCGGCGCACGCCCCGTGGACGTATGCCTGTGCACGTATGCCCCGTAGACGTACGCCTCGTAGACATACGCCCCGTGGACGGCATGCCTCATCGATGGGCGCCGCGTGGACGCACGCCGCATACCAGCACAGCCCGGCAGCCACCGGGATGGCGACATGGGTGGGCCCCGGACAGCGGATCGCTGCCGGGGCCCACCCATGCGGCCTCGTGGCGTATGGCCCAGCCGTGCGGGCGCCACGTGACGCGGTCGCCGCCTGGGCACGGCCCGGCCGGCTGGCCGGTCGCGCGCCCGCGTGCCGATGACGGCGGCGACGTACGGCTACGGTTTACGGCTCGAACTTGTAGCCCAGTCCGCGGACCGTGACCAGGTAGCGCGGCGCTCCCGGGTCGGGCTCGATCTTGGCGCGCAGCCGCTTCACGTGGACGTCGAGCGTCTTGGTGTCGCCCACGTAGTCGGCGCCCCAGACGCGGTCGATGAGCTGCATGCGGGTCAGCACCCGGCCCGCGTTGCGCAGCAGCATCTCCAGCAGGTCGAACTCCTTCAGCGGGAGGTCGACCTTGCCGCCGGAGACGGTGACCACGTGCCGGTCCACGTCCATCCGCACCGGGCCTGCCTCCAGCGCGGCCGGGCTGACCTCCTCCGGCTCACCGCGGCGGCGGAGCACCGCGCGGATGCGGGCGACCAGCTCCCGCGAGGAGAACGGCTTGGTCACGTAGTCGTCGGCTCCTATTTCCAGGCCGACGACCTTGTCGATCTCGCTGTCCTTGGCGGTCACCATGATGACCGGGACATTGGAGCGGCCGCGCAGCTGGCGGCAGACCTCGGTGCCGGGCAGGCCGGGCAGCATGAGGTCGAGCAGCACCAGATCGGCGCCGTTCCGCTCGAACTCGTCCAGCCCTTCCGGTCCGGTTGTCGCGATGGCGACCTCAAAGCCTTCCTTGCGGAGCATGTACGACAACGCGTCGCTGAACGATTCCTCGTCCTCGACAACGAGCACTCGGGTCACGGAAGGACCTCCGGGGCAAACTCAGGGGCGCGAAGCGCCTTCCAGCTACGGGTGGTGGTGGGCGACAGGAGGGGGTTCGTTGGTGAAGGTCTCATAGGGCCGGTCGGGGTCCTCATCCTCCAGGTCGTCCGGCTCGATCAGGGTGTTGCCGCCCTTGCGCCGTCCGGAGGCGGCTGCGGCTTCGGCCCGGTCGCGTACGCCACCGGCTTCCGGAAGCCGCAGAGTGAAGGTGGAGCCTTGTCCCTCGGCGCTCCACACCGTGACCTCCCCGCCGTGCGAGGCGGCCACGTGCTTGACGATGGCGAGGCCGAGGCCGGTCCCGCCAGTGGCGCGCGAACGCGCCGGGTCCACTCGGTAGAACCGCTCGAAGACACGCTCCCGGTCTTTCTCCGAGATGCCGATGCCCTGGTCGGTTACGGAAACTTCGATGAGATCCCCGCCGGGGGCTGCGATCCGCCGGGCGGCGATGCCGACCCTGGTGCGGGCCGGGCTGTAGTTCACCGCGTTTTCCACGAGGTTGCCAAGGGCTGCGGCAAGCTGGCCCCGGTTTCCCCAGACATGGAGGTCGGCGGCGCCACCGGCGGCCATGTTGATCTGCTTGGTGCCCGCCTGGTGGCGGCACCTGTCGATCGCCTCGGCGACGAGCTCATCCACCCGTACCGGCTCGGCGTCCTCCAGCGGGTCGTCGTTCTGCACCCGCGAGAGGTCGATGAGCTCCTGGACCAGGCTGGTCAGCCGGGTCGCCTCGATCTGCATGCGACCGGCGAAGCGGGTGACCGCCTCCGGGTCCTCCGACGCGTCCATGACGGCTTCGGAGAGCAGCGACAGGGCGCCGACCGGGGTCTTGAGCTCATGGCTGACGTTGGCGACGAAGTCGCGGCGGACAGCCTCGATACGGCGGGCCTCGGTGAGGTCTTCGACCAGCAGCAAGACGAGCCGGGAGCCGAGCGGGGCGACCCGCGCCGACACCGCCAGGGCGTCGCCCCGGCCCGTGCCGCGCCGGGGCAGATCCAGCTCGACCTGTCGTATCTCACCGTCGCGGCGGGTGTCGCGCGCCATCTGGAGCATCGGTTCGACCGCGAGCTTCCCGCCCCGTACGAGCCCGAGGGCGTACGCGGCGGAGCTGGCCTTCACGACCGCGTCCTCTTCGTCGAGGACGACCGCTGAGGAGCGCAGCACGGAGAGCACGGTATCGACGCCGGGTGGAAGCACGGCGTCGGTGTGGAGTGAGGAGCGCGTGGGCTTCGCCTGGTCGCGCTCACTCCAGCGGAACGCCAGCATGGCGATGACACCGGTACAGAGCCCGGCGATCGCTGCCACTGCGGCGATGGCCGCGTCCACGTTCATGTCTCCAGGTTAGGCGCCCGCCGAGACCGCTCCACAGCCAAATGGGGGTCAGCCCGAACAGACGTTGCCGAGAGTTCACCGTGGGGACGTGACTGGTTCACTACGGCGGCCGGTCGCCAGGCCGGCCGACACCCCTCTCATCATGGGCGTTGCCGAGAGTTCACCGGCACGTCGGCACTGGTTTACTCCGGAGGCCGGAATCGGACGCGTTTCGGCCACACCGTGGGAGCGTGGGGCTACAGCCTTACGAGACCCAAAGCGAGAGAAGGTCAGTGATGCGGGACGCGTACCACGAGGAGCTTGATTCGATCGGTGAGGGACTGGTCGAGATGGCCCGGCTCGTCGGCTCGGCCATCGGCCGCGCCACCACGGCGATGCTCGACGCGGACCTCAAGCTCGCCGAGAGCGTCATCGCCGCAGACGAGAAGGTGGACGGTCTGCAGCGGGACCTGGAGGCCAGGGCTATAGCCCTCCTCGCCCGTCAGCAGCCGGTCGCCACGGATCTGCGGATCGTGGTGACCAGCTTGCGGATGAGTGCCGACCTGGAGCGGTCGGGCGACCTCGCGCAGCATGTCGCGAAGCTCGCGCGGCTCCGCTTCCCGGAGTCCGCCGTGCCGCACGACCTGCACGCCACGATTCTGGAAATGGGCCAGCTCGCCCAGCGACTGATGGCGAAGGCCGCCGAGGTCATCATCACCAAGGACGTGGATCTGGCGCTTCAGCTGGAGCAGGACGACGACGCGATCGACATGCTGCACCGCACGCTCTTCCAGCACCTGATGGACGACCGCTGGAAGCACGGCATCGAGACGGCCGTGGATGTGACGCTGCTCGGTCGCTACTACGAGCGGTTCGCCGACCACGCCGTTTCGGTCGCCAAGCGCGTGGTGTACCTGGTCACCGGTGAGCACGCGGACGAGATCACCGCGGCGACGCCCGCGGTGGACGGCCAGTAGCCGGACCGGCGCCCCTCAGCGGAAGGGCGCACCAGCACAAGGGCACGGCGGTGCGAGAGTCCGTCGGCACGAGAGCCCGCGCTCTCCCGCGTATCGGGGGCGCGGGCTCTCGTCTACGTAAGAACCGCTGTGCAACCACGCGCCGGGGTGCGCGCTGTTCCTCCGCGCCGGGAACCGGGCATGCACTGGAAGCCAAGAAGTACGCCTGCGAGGAGGAATTCCATGGCAGATTCCCCGAGCCCGACTCCAGTGGAGCAGCCCGTCACCGAGACCCCGCCGCGGCCCGTGCTGGGCGCCTGTGGCTGCGGCCCCGGTTGCCAGTGCGGCTGCCAGTCCGGCGGCCCGTGCCAGTGCAGTGGGGGCTGCGGCTGACACCAGGCACCGGCACTTGACGCCACCTGTCTGACAGCCGACGGCAAGCGCCGGGCGGCTGACACCGAATGCGGAACGGGCCCCGACTGGCTGGCGGTCGGGGCCCGTGCGTGCGCGGTCCGGCGAGTCCGCCCTCGCGGACATGCGGCTTCTCGGCTCGAAGCGGAGGGCTTACTTCGACATGATGAAGTCCAGGGCACTGCCGGAGGCCGTCGACCAGTAGGTGACGAGTTGACCGTCGTCCGCGTGCAACGTGGCGACGGGCAGGGGGACGTCGATCGGCCCGCCCGCCGTGCTGCCGGGCTTGCTGCCATGGAGAGTGAGGGTGACGCTGTTCGCCTCGTACTCATCCCTGGCGCCGCCGGCGACGAGCAGAGCGGCGTATGCCTCCTCACCCGGAGCGATGGTCATGGGCTTCCCCGGGTCCGGGCTGCTGTCCTTGATCACAGGGGTCGTGGCCTGGGCTTCGCCGATCTTTACGTGCGGATAGTGGTAGACGTTGCACTTCTTGTCGCCGGCGTTCTGGACGGTGACGAGGAGGTGCCTGGCGTCCTTGCTGTCCGCGGGCTCCTTCGTGGCGGAGACCGCGAGGTCGTCCGCGGCGCAGGCGGCGACGGTGCCACTGCCGCCGTTGCCGCCGTTGCCGTCGCCACCGCCGGTGTCACCCGAACCGCCGCCCGGCTTCACCGAAGCCGTCGCACTCGGCTTCACCGAGCCCGTGGCGCTCGGCTTTGCCGAACCCGTCCCACTCGGCTTCGCCGAACCCGTCGCACTCGGCCGGTCCGTAGGCTTGGCGTCATCGGAGCCCTCGGCCGTGCCCGGCTCGCACGCCGTGGACGCGAGCAGCGCGGCGACCGCCGCGGCCCCGAGAGCATAGGGCTTCCAGCCTCTGGGGCTCTTGTGGTTCTTGTGCTTCTTGCGGGCAGCAGCATTCATCGTGTTCCCCCCGTTGCCAGTCGGAAGCGTCCGCTCTCGACTCTCGATTGCGAGCAGATTCTGCATCAGGGAAGCGCCCTCAACCCATATGCCGCGTATGCCTGTTACCGATCACGTACAAGGAGGGGACGGTTCCGCAGAGGAACACAGACGTGGCCAGAGGGGCTGCTCCATGGTCACCCCCGCCGCGCTCAGTCACACGAACGCGCGCCGAGTCCCGAGAGAACGGCACGCACGCGCGGCGCCCCTGCTACGCCTCGGTTCTCCTGGACGCACGGGAAGAGTCCCCTCCTGACGATAAAACCGCAGGCAGGGGGCTCTTCGCGCTCTTCGCGCTCTTCAGTGGCGCTTACTTCTTCTTGCCCTGGTTCTGTCACCGTCTTGGTGACCTGCGGTTCCGCGGCTCGGGGTGATGTGCTCGTGCCGGTGGGGGTGCAGGCCCTCATCGCCTACTCTGCGCCAATGAAGATTACCGATTGGGCCACGCTCGTGGATCAGGGCGGCTACAGCAGTAGCTCAGCGTTCGAGCGAGTCGAGCGCGATATTCGCTCTGCGATTGTTGATGTGGTGTGGCCGGAAGGCTCCAAAAACTTCACGATCTACCCAGAATCCGGAAAAAAACGCGGAGAGGGTAACGGCGTGGTGCCGATCAAGAAGGGTTTTGCGCTTGCCTTGCAACGACGCGGCTGGGAACTGGAGCACCGAGCGCCGAAAGCCACCAGCGAAGAGCAGAAAGTCATCAAAGGTTCCCGCCCGGGAGCCTTCGATGGCCACCTCTCCTTCCCTGACGACGATCCGCCACCGTTTGCGGTCGAGTGGGAAACTGGCAACATCTCATCCAGCCACCGCGCAATCAACAGGATCGGACTGGGGCTGAAAATCGGTTACCTTTCAGGGGGCGTACTGATGGTGCCGAGCGCGCGACTGGCCAGATACCTGACAGACCGGATCGGAAACGCGCCCGAACTCCTTCCTTATCATCCGCTATGGAAGGAATGGACCTTCGGCGCGTTCGGGTACTTCGGCATCATTACCGTTGAGCACGACGACGAGAGCGTCGAAGTTCCTCGCGTACCGAAGGGGACTGATGGTAGAGCCGCTTTGTAGCACGGCCTCGCGCCCTCGCGGGTCTCGATAACCTCGTTTCCATCGTGGGGGTGGCTGAGCGGGAAGCCTCAACCACCCCCCGTTCGGCCTACGGCGACACCAGCCGAACTCAGGTCTTGCGATTTTTTCTGCTGTCTCCCATACCGGGGAGTTCGACGTCATTCGCAACGCCGGTAAGACGGTTGACGATCGGCTCGATTTCACCCGTTTCGGCCCCGATCCAACGGCGGTGCCTTCGCTCCGCCACGGCATAAGTTGTCCCGCTCCCCCCGAACGGGTCGAATACCAGGTCGCCGGGTCCGCTCGCTATATCGAGTACCCTGTCCAGAAGTTTCTCGCTCAGTTCGTTGGACTGGCGATTCTTCGTTCCCCTATGACGGACAGGAGGGATGTCGTTCCACACATCAGTCAGATTGATTCCGTCGGGGTGCAGCTTGTTTCGGTGCCCACCGTAATCCTTGATATCTTTTCCGCAGTGCCTGCACACCTGAATAGGAATCCGCGGCCTGTCAAAGGTGCGCGGTTTCCCCTTGGTGAAGTACAGAAGGCTGTAGTGACTGGGGTACAGCTTGCCCTGAATTGGTAGACCAAATTTAATATCAATGGTAATCCAATGGCGGAAATTCATGCCCAGGCTCTGCATGAAAGTACCATTGGGCATGTTCCAGCGTGGAATATTGTACAGAAAGAACGCACCACCCGGGCTGAGAATGCGCAGGCCCTCTTTGATCCAGGATTGAGACCAGCTCAAATACTCCGCTTCCGCCAGCGAATCGCTGAAGTGCGTCCCGTAGATCTTCCCAAGATTAAACGGTGGATCTGCGAAGATCAGATCGACAGAGTCAGAATCCAATCCACGCATAACATCCATGCAGTCATTCTGGTACAGCACACCCAGTTCAGACGTGAAGGCAGGCTCAAGCGAGCAAGACTGCCTGCTCGCACCCTCGGGGTGGCACGCATCAGAGCTAACGGCATCGTTCATGTGGATTCCTTTTCAGTCTGTGGCCCAATAGTCCCGGAAAGGAGAGCTCGCAAGCAAGCCGCATCAGCGACCGCCACCAACAGCGATGCCGATGGAGCGGGTTCAGCCGGCGGCCCACCCCGGCTCGGGGGCCGGGCAAGATCAGGAGGTCCTACGCCGACCCGGCAACTCCGGCAGACTGTCGACCTGCCAGGAATTCGCACGAGTGGCCCCTTGTTGACCTCCGCGCGGGGCACCGAGACATCGAGGCAACGAGGCGATCTGCTGGTACCGAGTGCCCGCCAGGTCGCTGCTCCTTTGTTTGCGACCCCTTCGGTGTGGCAGGACAGTCGCATCGAACGGTCATGACGGGTAGCCCGCGCCCGGTCGCCGCGATCCAACGCGGCAAGAACGGCGCTCCAGCGGACTGAGGGCATCGACTCCGGTACATCCGTCTCGACGCGGATGTGATCCGGTCGGTGGATCACGCGTGGCTGACACTCAGCAGCCAAGAGACGTGCTGCGATCTTCTGCGCTCCGAATGCGGAAGCGTGCACAGCAGTCCTCCGTCACGGCGCGATCACCCACGGTAAAGCCAGTTAACTAGACTACAGCTAGTGGACTAGATTTGCCACATGCTTGAACAGCCGCCCTACCTCTTTGTTGCTGACCAGCTCCGGCAGCGCCTCACCAGCGGCGAATGGGCGCCCGGGGACCGGTTGCCCTCCCGAGCCGCACTCGCCGAGGCATACGACATGGGTGACAACGTCGTACGCAGGGCGCAGGAGTTGCTGATCGCTCAAGGTCTCCTGGAGGGCCGGACCGGATCTGGCACGTACGTGGCCGAGCCGCGCGAGCGGCTGCGCGTGGTCCGTTCCTGGTGTCGCGAAGAGCGCGGTGGTTCGCGGTTCCGCGCCGATATGGCCGGACTGGGCCAGCAGGGAACGTGGGAGCACCGCACCGAGGTGCAAGTGCCGGCGCCACCGGAGGTCGCCGTCCGGCTGGGCATCTCCGAAGGAGACCTGTGCGTGCGTACGGCCTACGAGTTCCTGACCGATGGCAAGCCGGTTCAGCTCTCGACCAGTTGGGAGCCGTACGACCTCACGGGCCGCACGATCGTGGTGTTGCCCGAGGGTGGCCCGTACGCCGGTCGTGGCGTGGTCGACAGGATGGCTGCGATCGATGTGCGGGTCAGTCACGCCGTTGAGCAGCCGGAGCCGCGGCAGGCCAGCATCGATGAAGCGAACCTGCTGGGCGTGCAGAAAAGCGCCTTGGTGACGCACATCAAGCGGACGTACTTCTCTCGCGACGGCCGTCCAGTCGAGACGGCGGACATCATCGTCCCGGCCGCATATTGCGACATTGTTTACGAAATCCCCCTCAACGAGCCGTAGAGCCAGCCGAGACGCGAGAGGGGAGCTTCGGCGCTTCCGCCTGATGGCCGGGCATGACCACGACCGCTGGTGCCGCACCGAGCATCCGCGTAGGCGTCCGGCGCCGCCAAGCCTGACGGCCCCCAGACGGCCCGACACAGCACGAAGCCCCCTACCAGCGGAGAATCCGCAGGTAGGGGGCTTGAACGCTGCTGCCTACTTCTTCTTGCCCTGGTTCTTGACCGCCTCGATGGCGGCCTTCGCGGCCTCCGGGTCGAGGTAGGTGCCGCCCGGGTTGAGCGGGCGGAAGTCGGCGTCGAGCTCGTAGGCGAGCGGGATGCCGGTGGGGATGTTCAGGCCGGAGATGTCCTCGTCGGAGATGCCGTCGAGGTGCTTGACCAGGCCGCGGAGACTGTTGCCGTGGGCAGCGACGAGGACCGTGCGGCCGGTGAGCAGGTCCGGGACGATGCCGTCGTACCAGTACGGCAGCATCCGGATGACGACGTCCTTGAGGCACTCGGTGCGCGGGCGCAGCTCGCTCGGGATGTAGGCGTAGCGCGGGTCGTCGCTCTGGGAGAACTCGGCGCCGTCCTCAAGGGCGGGCGGCGGGGTGTCGTACGAGCGGCGCCAGAGCATGAACTGCTCCTCGCCGAACTCGGCGAGCGTCTGCGCCTTGTCCTTGCCCTGGAGCGCACCGTAGTGCCGCTCGTTCAGCCGCCAGGAGCGGTGGACGGGAATCCAGTGCCGGTCGGCCGCCTCCAGGGCGAGCTGCGCGGTGCGGATCGCGCGCTTCTGGACCGAGGTGTGGACGATGTCGGGGAGCAGGCCGGCGTCCTTCAGCAGCTCACCGCCGCGGACCGCCTCCTTCTCGCCCTTGTCGTTGAGGTTGACGTCCACCCAGCCGGTGAACAGGTTCTTCGCGTTCCACTCGCTCTCGCCGTGGCGGAGGAGGATCAGCTTGTACGGTGCGTCGGCCATGCCTCTGAGCGTAATCGACGCCGTACGGCCCTTCGTGCCCCAGGTTCCCTCGTGCCGGGTGTGCCCGCGACCGCTGGAGCGTTGACGGTTTCTGCTAATCGAGTGGCGCCGGTGAGCCCTCGGGACGTAAGTTACGCATGCCATGAGGGCCTATTACAAGCTCCTCGTATCCGCACATCCTCGGGGGATCTTCGATGTCGGTTGCCACCATGAGACGGGCCGCGAGAGAGAGCGTCTCGGGGCTTCCCCGTGAGTTCTGGTGGCTGTGGACCAGCACGCTGGTGAACCGGCTGGGGGGCTTCGTCGCCACCTTCATGGCGCTGTACCTGACGCTGGAGCGCGGCTACTCCGCCACGTACGCGGGGCTCGTCGCCGCCCTGCACGGGCTTGGCGGCGTCGTGTCGTCCCTGGGCGCCGGGGTGATGACCGACCGGCTGGGGCGGCGGCCCACCATGCTGATCGCCCAGGCGTCGACGGCGGTCTCGGTGGCCGTGCTCGGGTTCATGGAGCAGCCTGTCGCCATCGCCGCCGTGGCATTCGTCGTCGGCATGGCGAGCAACGCCTCCCGGCCCGCCGTCCAGGCGATGATGGCGGACATCATCCGCCCCGAGGACCGGGTGAGGGCCTTCGCGCTGAACTACTGGGCCATCAACCTCGGCTTCGCGTTCTCCTCGATGGGCGCCGGGTTCATCGCCGAGTACAGCTACCGGGCGGGCTTCCTCGGTGAGGCCGTGATGACGATGGTCTGCGCGGTGCTGGTCTTCATGAAGCTGCCCGAGTCCAAACCGGTACGGGAGACCAGCGCGGCGGGTGCGGCGGCCGAGCCCGAGGTCGGGCTGGGCACGGTGCTGCGCGACGGGCGCTTCATGGGCGTCGTCGGGCTGTCCTTCCTCCTCGCGCTGATCTTCCAGCAGGGGTACGTCGCCCTGCCGGTGGCCATGGGCGCTGACGGCTTCTCCAGCTCCGACTTCGGCGTCGCGATCGCCGTCAACGGCGTCCTCATCGTCGCCCTCCAGATCCCCGTGACCCGCTACATCGAGCACCGCGACCCGCAGCGGCTGCTGGTCATCTCCGCCCTGCTCGCCGGTTACGGCTTCGGGCTGACGGCCTTCGCGGGGTCGCTCGTCGTCTACGCGCTGACGGTGTGCGTCTGGACTCTCGCGGAGATCATCAACTCCCCCACCCAGATGGGCCTCGTCGTCCGTCTCTCCCCCACCCACGGCCGTGGCCGCTACCAGGGCGTCTACACGATGTCGTGGTCGGTGGCCGCGCTCGCCGCCCCGCTGATAGCCGGTCAGGTCATCGACCGCTACGGGTCGGAGTGGCTGTGGGGCGGATGCGCCGTGCTCGGCATGGTGGGGGCCCTGGGCTACTGGTCACTGATGCGCGGCCTCCCGGCGGAGGAGCACATTCCGGCGCGGCAGGACGCGGCGGCGGGCGCGGCGCAAGCCTCGGTCCCCGCCGAGCCGGTGCCCACTCCCTCAGTGACCGAGACATCGGCTCCCGAGAAGCCGGAACCCGTCGCCTGAACCGGTCCGGCGGCCGCGAGTCGGCCGCGGGCCGCACCGCACCGTCAGTCCGTGGCCGGTGATTCGCCGGTCAGGTGGGTGAACGCGGCGAGGTTACGGGTGGACTCGCCTCGCGACGTACGCCACGCGTACTCCTTGCGGATCGCCGAGGCGAAACCCATCTCCAGCAGCGTGTTGAAACTGCCGTCGGCGTTCTCCAGCACGGTGCCCAGCAGCCTGTCCAGCTCGTCCGCTGTGACGGAGGCCAGCGGGAGGCGGCCCACCAGGTAGATGTCGCCGAGCTTGTCGATCGCGTAGCTCACCCCGTACAGGCGGGTGTTCCGCTCCAGCAGCCAGCGGTGGACGGCCGCGTCGTTCTCGTCCGGATGGCGGATGACGAACGCGTTGACCGACAGCGAGTGCTTGCCGACGCGCAACGAGCAGGTCGTCGACAGCTTGCGGGTGCCGGGCAGTGTCACGACGTACGCGCCGTCAGCGGCGCGCTCCCACGTCAGCTCCGCCTCGCGCAGCGTGCGCTCGATGACGGCCTCAGCCTCACCACCGGTGTCGGCCTTCTTCTCAGCCTCGGTGCCAGTGCCAGTGCTGGTGCTGGTGCTGGTGCGGTCAGTGTGAGTGCCGGTGTCGGGGTTGGTCTCGGCTCCGGACTCGGCACGGTGCGTGCTCTCGGCGCGGTGCGTCTTGTCGGCGGCGTCAGAACCCATGGGTTGATCGTAGGCGACCGCGCCGTTCCTGCATGGCGGCGCTGTAGACGTCCGCGGTCTTCGCCGCGGCTCTGTCCCAGCCGAAGGACTGCGCGTGCCGCGCGGCCGCCTCGCCCATCCGCGTCGCCAGGTCCTGGTCCGCGGCGAAGCGGCCCAGCGCCCGTGCGTAGTCGGCCGGGTCGTGGCCGCTCACCAGGAAGCCGCTGACCCCGTCGCGTACGGCGACGGGGAGGCCGCCCACAGCCGCCGCGATCACGGGCGTGCCGCATGCCTGCGCCTCGACGGCGACCAGGCCGAACGACTCGCTGTACGAGGGCATCATGAGGACCGAGGCCGCGCGGTACCAGTCGGCGAGCTGGTCCTGGCCGACGGGAGGACGGAAACAGATCACGTCGGCGATGCCGAGCCGCGCGGCGAGCTTCTGCAGCACCTCCGGCTTGGCCAGACCGCTGCCGCTGGGACCGCCGACCACGGGGACCACCAGCCGCTCGCGCAGCGCGGGCTGCTCCTCCAGCAGGTGGGCGACGGCCCGCAGCACGATGTCGGGAGCCTTCAGCGGCTGGATGCGACCGGCGAACAGCGGGATCAGCGCGTGCGGCGGCAGCCCGAGGCGGGCTCTGGCCGCCGCCCGGCTGGCGGCTACGGCGGCCGCGCCCTGCGCCGCGGGCGCGTGCGCGGAGATGGCGAAGCCTGGCGCCGCGCCGGTGGCGGACTGGAGGCCGGGGGTCGCGCCGGACGCCGCCGGGCGGAAGCGGTCGAGGTTGACGCCCGGGTGGACGACGGCGACCTTGCCCGGTTCCGATTCGTAGTACCGCACGAGCTCACCGGCTTCCTCGGCCGTGTTCGCGATCAGCCGGTCGGCGGCCCGGACGATCTGCGTCTCGCCGATCACGCGGGCGGCGGGTTCCGGGGTGTCGCCCGCGGCGAGGGCGGCGTTCTTGACCTTCGCCATGGTGTGCATGGCGTGGACGAGCGGCGCGCCCCAGCGCTCGGCCGCGAGCCAGCCGACGTGCCCGGAAAGCCAGTAGTGGGAGTGGACGAGGTCGTAGTGGCCGGGGCGGTGGCCCGCCCACGCCTGCATGACGCCGTGCGTGAAGGCGCACAGCTGGGCGGGCAGGTCTTCCTTCGCCAGCCCCTCGTACGGGCCCGCGTCCACGTGCCGTACGAGCACGCCAGGGGCGAGCTCCACGGAGGGCGGAAGGGCGCCGGTGGTAGCGCGGGTGAAGATCTCCACCTCGATGTTGATCGCGGCGAGACGCTTGGCCAGCTCGACGATGTAGACATTCATGCCGCCCGCGTCGCCGGTGCCCGGCTGGTGCAGGGGGGACGTGTGGACGCTCAGCATCGCCACGCGGTGCGGGAAGCCCCGTCCGAAGGCGAGGGGGCGCCGTCCCGCCCGCCCGAGCAGGCCGCCGCGCGACCTGGGGAACGATGACCGGGAGCCTTGCCGGGGTCCGTACTGACTCACCGCGCGTGGCCTCCTTAGACGGCGTGACGTCCCTCCGCAGGGGTGCAACAGCGGAATGGGTCGCTCCAATTTCCGCTTTGCCAAGTTGTTACGCGCGGGCCGCGGCGGGGCGCCTCCCGAGGGCGGCGGCCGTATCCCGCCGCGGTACGTCGAAAGCGGCCCCTGCCAGGCGGTTAGGCTCCTCCGTATGCCGCCCCGTACGCCGATCCGCCCCGTGGGATCGGCGACCCGTGGGACGACCAACCCCAACCGGTTGCGCCGTATGGACCGCTGGATCGCGGCCACGTACAGCCGTGCGTTGCGGCTGGCGGACGATCCGGTCGCCGTCGACCTCGGGTATGGGGCCGCCCCGTGGACCGCCGTCGAACTGCTGGCCAGGCTGCGGACCGTCCGGCCGGACGTCGAGGTCGTCGGGATCGAGATCGACCCCGCGCGGGTCGCCGCCGCCAAGCCGTACGAAAGCGACGGCCTGTCCTTCGTGCACGGCGGTTTCGAGGTTCCGCTGCTGGGAAGCGGCCGGGCGCCGGTGCTCATCCGGGCGGCGAACGTGCTCAGGCAGTACGAGGAGGCCGAGGTCGCCGCCGTATGGGAACGGCTGTGCGCCCGGCTCGCGCCCGGCGGGCTGCTCGTGGAGGGGACGTGCGACGAGATCGGGCGCCGGCATGTGTGGGTCGCGCTCGGGGCGGAGGGCCCGCGCACGGTGACCTTCGCGACCCGGCTCGCCTCCCTGGAGCGCCCCTCCGACCTCGCGGAACGACTGCCGAAGGCGCTGATCCACCGCAATGTGCCCGGCGAACCCGTGCACGCGTTCCTCCGCGACTTCGACCGGGCGTGGGCGGCGGCCGCCCCATACGGGGCGCTCAGCGCGCGGCAGCGGTGGGTGCGGTGCGTACGCGAACTCAGCGCCGACTGGCCACTCGCGGACGGTCCCGGGCGATGGCGGCAGGGCGAGGTCACGGTCAGCTGGGCGGCGCTCGCGCCGGGCGGCTGAGCACGGGGCGGCTGAGCACCGGGCGGCTGAGCACCGGGCGGCTGAGTACGGGGCGGCCAGCTCCGAGCCTGAGCACCGCGCAACTGGCGCTGGGCGGGGACCGCCCAAGCGGTGGGTGGGTGGAGGGATGAGTGGATGGGTGAGCGGGTGGCCGTGGCGGTGCTGGGCGGTGCCGGTTCGTATATCGCGTGACAGGCCGGTGGGGGCGGGACAGACTCCGGGCACGGTCGCCGTGCCGCTTGCCGCGAAGTTGCCATATGAGGGGAAGACACCGGTGGTCAACGTCAGTGTGGAAACCGTGGGACAGACCGAGGAGCGCCTGCGAGCCGTCATCGCACAGGCAGAGCTGGTCGTACTCGACGGCGTCTGGTGCTTTGAGGAGTCCCCGCTGCGGCAGCCGCCGTCGCTGACCGGCGAGGAACTGGCCGTCGTACGTGATGAGGACAGCTGGAGCCGACTCGTCCCGGACAGCGGTGAACGGGAGGACATCGAGCGGTTCGGCGTCTTCTCCTTCCACTTCGACGGCGTGGGAGACAACAGCGGATTCGTCGGATGGCTCGCCAGTCACCTCAAGACGAGCTTGGGCACCGGGGTCTTCGTCGTCTGCGGGAGCAACCGCACGCGCGGCGGCGTCTACGACTACTGGGGATGCCCCGTCGACCTGCTCGACCAGGCCGTCACGGTGGTCGCCGGGCTGCGCGGCGCCGGGGGCGCGACGGACTGACCGACAGCCCCGCTCGTCGGCGGAGCCGGCTCAGGCGCGGGCGTTTCAGGCGAGCTTGGCGGCGAACGGGCCGCCGGAGCCGAAGGCCAGGGCGGCGAAGCGTTCGCCGATGCGGCGGTGGGTGGCGGCGTCCGGGTGGAGCTGGTCGGGCAGCGGCAGTTCGGCGAAGTCCGCCTCGCCGTAGAGGTCACGGCCGTCGAGGTAGTACAGGTTCGGGTCGTCGGCTGTCCGCTGCTTTACGAGGCGGGCCAGTTCGTCCCGGATGACGCCCAGGGTCAGCTTCCCACCGGCCCGTTCCGCGGGGTCGCCCGCGGCCCGGAACTGGAGCCTTCCCCCGCTGAGGTTGTCGAAGTCCGGGGCACTGGGGCCGGGGGTGTCCTCGTGGATGGGGCACAGGACGGGCGAGACGACCAGGAGCGGAAGGGTGGGGTGGCCCTCGCGGATGGTGTCGAGGAAACCGTGCACCGCGGGGCCGAAGGCGCGCAGGCGCATCATGTCGGTGTTGACGAGGTTGACACCGATCTTGACGCTGATCAGGTCCGCGGGGGTGTCGCGCAGGGCGCGGGCGGTGAACGGGTCCAGCAGAGCGCCGCCGCCCAGGCCCAGGTTGGTCAGTTCCACGCCGCCGAGGGAGGCGGCCAGAGCGGGCCAGGTGGTGCTGGGGCTCGCGGCGTCGGAGCCTTGGCTGATCGAACTGCCGTGGTGGAGCCACTTCCTGCTGCCCTCATCCGGCAGGGGCTCGACGGGGGCGTCGGTGCGGAGGGCGACCAGCTGGGTGATCTCGTTGTGCGGCAACCAGATCGCGACGTCCTTGACGCGGTCGGGAAGGCCGGGGAACCGGACGGTGCCGACCGGGCCAGGCCGCATCTCCGCGGACCCGGTGGTCATGTCCATCATCAGGACGTTGCCGCCGGTCACACTGGCCTGCCCGGCCGGCCGACCGTCGACGAGCAGGTCGTACACGCCATCGGGGCGGGGCGGGGCGCCCTGGTAGGCGTTCTTGGTGCGCAGCGCGTCCAGCTCGATGACCGTGGCCCGCGTACGGAACATCAGCCGCACCCCGGAGGGCTGGGCCTCCGCCATGGCCAGTTGCCCGTCGGCGCACTGCGCACGGGCCCGGGCGGGCAGCCGGTGCGGCAGCACCCCGTGCTCGGTGCGCTCCAGCTCCAGGGCACCGTGCAGAAGGTCCGTGGTGATGGGCGTGGTGATGGGCGTGGTGATCCAGTCCGCCGCCCGGGCCGCCGTGGGGGTACTGGGGACGTCGTCGAGCCGGTCGTTCATGGTGGCATTGTGCTGGCCGGATGGATGGCCCGCACCATGGTTTTCCGTCCGAGCCCCTCATGGTCGACGGCCGACGGCCGCGAACCGCCAGACGATCACTGGGGCCCCGGTCGCCCGGAACACCCGGGACGCCCAAGTGCCTCGGGACCCGCCTTCCCCTCCACGGACCGCGCCCCGCGACTCCCCTTCACCGACGCCCCGCGACTCACGGGCGCCCCGCGACTCACGGACTTCCCGCGTCGCCGCCACAGCTCTCCCCCGCCTCGGAGAGAGTGTTCAGCAGCGCGGTGACAAGCTCCCGGTCCCGGTCCTGGGTGAGACGGCCGCGGGCGGCCGTCGGCGACACCCACAGCAGCCGGTCCACCTCATCGCCTGGTGTGAAGGTGCCGCCTGTCGCCTCGGCCGCCCAGTAGCCGACCTCTTTGGGGGCATCGCCTACCCGGTAGTGGACCGTTGGCAGTCCGGCCCCGAGGTCGCAGGACATGCCCGTCTCTTCCCGCACCTCGCGCACGGCTGCTTGCCGTGCGTCCTCGCCGCGCTTCAGCTTGCCCTTCGGGTGCGACCAGTCGTCGTATTTCGGACGGTGGACGAGCGCGATCTCCAAGCGGCCGTCCCGGGGCGACCGGCGCCACAGCACGCAGCCAGCCGCCCGGATCAGCCGGGCGGCGGTGTCTGGTTCCTCCAACGTCTCTGGCGCCCCGGACGTCCGTGGTTCCTCCAACGTCCCTGGCGCCCCCGATGCCCGTGGTGGCTGGTCGGGCCGCGGGTCCCCGACCGGGTCGCCCGTTCGGCGGTCGGGTCCCCCGCCGGGGGTGGGCCCGTGGCCACGTTCCCGGTCGGGGGCGGCCCCGTCCGGGCCCTGCTCCGGTGGACAGTGTGGAGAGTGCGGGGAGTGCGAGGGGTGCGGGTAGCGGGCCGGGGTGGCGGGGGGTCGCTGGTCCGGACGGGGGGTGGGGTGGCTCCGGTCGTTGCCGGGTGGGGTCATGGGGCGGCCACCACCACCCGCTGCCAGATCCGGCCGAAGGCGAAGCGCGCCGCCTCGACCTCGTGGCGCTGGTCGGCGTGGAGGACGCCGAGTGCGTACGCCGTCGCCGGGGCGATACGCGGCGTACGGGCGGCCGTGGCGGACGCGGCCGCTGCCTCGGCCGCGTCGCGGTGCCGCTCCAGGGCCTGACTCGCGGCCAGCAGACGGACGGCCAGGGTGGGTTCGGCCTCCGTGGGCCCGGCGCTCGCGGGCTGCTGTTCGTCGAGGACTTCCAGCGCGTACCGGCCGAGCCGGACCAGTCGGCGCACCTGGTGCCACGGCGCGTCCTGCTGCTCGCTGGCGGGCGGGGCGTCGGCCGCCGCAGTGGCGGCCAGGCCGTGGGTGAGCGCTTCGGCGTTGTACGGGTGACCGGCGCGGCTCAGCGGCAGGGCCTCGACGGCTTCGGCGAGCCGCCGGTGGGCGAGTTCCGCCAGCGGCGGCAGCGTGACGTCCGCGGGCTGGTCGGCGGCGCCCGGTACCAGCGGGACCTCCGAGGCCAGGAGGGCCACGGCGTCGGCGACGGCGTGGAAACGGGAGGAGCCGAGTGCTTGCAGCGCCGCGGTGTGCGCGCGGGTCCGGGCAAGGGTGAGCTGGCGTTCCAGCAGCCCGCCCGCGCGCGCGGCGCCCACGGTCAGGGCACCCGCGCGCGCTTCGCCGCGTTCCGCGTCGTCCCGGCCCGGGGCGCCCGGGGGCCTTTGCTGCCGGTCTGCGGTAGTACGCCCGGAGGCGGCCCGGCTGCTGACATCGCCGCCGGTGACGTCGCGGGTGCTGATGTCGCGGGTGCTGATGTCGCGGCCGGTGGCGGTCGCCCGGCCCGTCCGGACGCGGTTGCCGCCGTCCCGGGCCGGGCCTTCTCCGTTGCGCGAGGCTCCGTCGCCCGCCCCTGGGCGCTGCTCCCCCACCCGCACCGTGCGGCCCGAGCGGGCCCCGGCGCCCGCTGACGACGACGATGACGACGGCGATGACGACGATGACGACGATGACGACGATGATGATGATGATGACGGCGCAGCCGAGCCAATTGGACTGTTCGAGCCGGTTGGACTGTTGATGCCAGTCGGGCCGTTCGCGGGGTCCCGGCGGGCGGAGGCGGTCAGCGGCGAGGCGGGTGGTCCCGCGCCGTCCGGGGGGAGCTTCGCCGAGACCGCTGAGCCCGGTGCGCCCGGCCCGGTGGTGGCCGCGCCGTGGCTGCGAGAGCCGCGCGCGCCACGGGTGGCGGCGCCACGGGCGGACGCGGCGTCGGCGTCGGCCGTGCCGTTCCCGGACGCGAAGGTGCCCCTGGCTCCCTGCGAGGCGCGGGATGTCTCGGACCCGGTGGTGTGCCGGGGCTCGGCCGGCTGCTCGGGGAGCGTCGCCCCGGAGAGCCGGTGCAGGGCTCCGCGCAACCGGGCCAGCCGGGCGGCGTACGCGTGTTCGCGTGCCAGCGTGCCCGACAGCCAGGCCAGTTCGGACCGCAGCTGGTCGGCCCAGGCGGGGTCGGTCAGCGGGCGGTAGGTGTGCAGCGCGCCGCTGATCCGGCGCGCGGACTGGCGCAGCAGCCGGGCCGCCTCCTCCGCTTCCCCCGCGTCAGAACCGCTCTCGCGGTGCAGGCGGAGGCTGCGCAGGAAGTCTCCGGCCTGCGCGTGCAGATAGCACGCGAGCACCTCGCCCGCCGTCGCCGTCGGAGAGTTCTGGCCGCTGTGTGCCGCCGCCGAACCCATGGCGTAGTCCGTCATTTCGTGTCCCCTGGTACCGGAGGCGGTACCGGTGACGGGTCCTTGCCTGGCCCCCGTAACCTCGACCGCCAGGTCATGTCGCTGTTGAACCACGCCGGCGCCTCCGGGCGTCGATGAGCATCTCCTGTACGTTCCGCAGCGGCCGCCCCTCGGCGTCCACCGCGTGCCGGGTCCATTCGCCGCCGGGGCCCAGATGCCAGGACGCGGTGGAGTCGGACGTCCCGGTCTCCAGCAGCCGGTCGAGCGCGGCACGGTGGGCGGGGTCGGTGACGCGTACGAGCGCCTCGATCCGCCGGTCCAGATTGCGGTGCATCATGTCGGCACTGCCGAGCCATACTTCGGGCTCGCCGCCGTTCCCGAAAGCGAACACGCGCGAGTGCTCCAGGAACCTGCCGAGCACACTGCGCACCCGTATGTTCTCCGAGAGCCCGGCGACACCGGGGCGCAACGCGCAGATACCGCGTACCCACACATCCACCGGCACGCCTGCCCGCGCCGCCCGGTACAGCGCGTCGATGATGGCCTCGTCCACCATCGAGTTGACCTTTATTCGTACATACGCGGGACGCCCCGCCCTGTGGTGCGCCACTTCCTTGGTGATGCGTGAGATGAGGCCGTCGCGCAGCGACTTGGGCGCGACCAGCAGCCGTCGGTAGGTCTCGCGGCGGGAGTAGCCGGAGAGCCGGTTGAACAGGTCGGAGAGGTCGCCGCCGACCTTGGGGTCGGCGGTGAGCAGGCCGAGGTCCTCGTAGAGCCGGGCCGTCTTGGGGTGGTAGTTGCCGGTGCCGACATGCGAGTAGCGGCACAGCTTGTCGCCTTCCTGCCGGACGACGAGCGACAGCTTGCAGTGCGTCTTCAGGCCGACGAGGCCGTAGACGACGTGGCAGCCCGCCTCCTCCAGCTTGCGCGCCCACTTGATGTTGGCCTGCTCGTCGAAGCGCGCCTTGATCTCGACGAGGACGAGCACCTGCTTGCCGGACTCGGCCGCGTCGATGAGCGCGTCCACGATCGGCGAGTCACCGGAGGTGCGGTACAGCGTCTGCTTGATGGCGAGCACATCCGGATCGGCGGCGGCCTGTTCGAGGAACGCCTGAACGGAGGTGGAGAAGGAGTCGTACGGGTGGTGCAGCAGCACATCGCGCTCGCGCAGCGCCGCGAATATGTCGGGCGCCGACGCCGACTCGACCTCGGCGAGATCGCGGTGTGTCCCCGCCACGAACTTCGGGTACTTCAGCTCCGGCCGGTCCAGCCCCGCCACCAGGAACAGCCCGGTCAGGTCCAGCGGCCCAGGCAGCGGATAGACCTCGGCCTCGGACACCTTCAGCTCGCGGACCAGCAGGTCACGAACGTACGGGGCGATGGTCTCCTCGACTTCGAGCCGCACCGGCGGTCCGAAGCGGCGCCGCATCAGCTCCTTCTCCAGGGCCTGGAGGAGGTTCTCGGCGTCGTCCTCCTCCACCTCAAGGTCCTCGTTGCGGGTGACCCGGAACATGTGGTGCGCGAGCACGTCCATGCCGGGGAACAGGTCCTCCAGGTGCGCCGCGATGACGTCCTCAAGCGGGACGTAGCGCTGCGGTGACGCCTCAAGGAACCGATTCAGCAGCGGCGGCACCTTGACCCGCGCGAAGTGGTCGTGGCCGCTCACCGGGTTCCGTACGACGACGGCGAGGTTGAGCGAGAGCCCGGAGATGTACGGGAAGGGGTGCGCCGGGTCCACGGCCAACGGGGTCAGAACGGGGAAGATCTGCTGCCGGAAGAGCGTGAAGAGGCGCTGCTGCTCCTTCTCGGTCAGCTCCGGCCACCGGATGAGGTGCACGCCCTCGTCGGCGAGCGCGGGCGCGATGTCCTGCTGGTAGCACGCGGCGTGCCGGGCCATGAGTTCCCTGGTCCGGTGCCAGATCAGGTCAAGGACCTCGCGCGGCTGGAGACCGGACGCGGAGCGGGTGGCCACGCCCGTCGCGATGCGGCGCTTGAGGCCGGCGACCCGGACCATGAAGAACTCGTCAAGGTTGCTCGCGAAAATCGCGAGGAAATTCGCCCGTTCGAGGAGGGGCGTCGTCGGGTCCTCGGCGAGTTCCAGCACCCGTTCGTTGAACGCCAGCCAGCTGCGCTCCCGGTCCAGGAACCGGCCCTGCGGCAGCTCGTCGCCGTCCTGCGCCTCGTACGCGTCCTGGTCGGAGTCGAGATCGGGGTCGAGCTCCCGTACCGGAGGAGCCCCTACGGCGTGCGGCCGGTGTGCGGCGATGGAGCCGATGGACGGCTGCGGCCCTGGGCGCACGTCCATCCCCGGGTCCTGCTCCTCGGCGTGGGAGTGGACGCTGGTTTCGCGAGGGTATGGGCCGCGTTCCCCGGAAGACTGCTGCATGACCTTATTCTTCCGCGTCTCGGGCCCCAGGGGCTCGGCGGAAGCCTGCGGAGCTGGGTGAAGCCTCCGGTTCGCGGCATTGGGCACGGCGGGCTGCATTCAGCGATATTCGCAAGCGACATTGAATCGCCGGTAACGCGCACATGGCTGTCAGGCAAGCGGGTCCCCTCGCCGGGGTGGCCGACACGCGTGTGACCTCCCGTGCCGCACACCGCCACACCCGTATCTCAGCGGCTCTGCCGCGCCTTCCGCCCCCACCCGCTCGGGCGAGGCGACATGGGCGACCGCCGGGCAGCGTAGCCGTGGGAGGCGGCGCGCGCATCCGCCCGGACATGCGGTCACACGTTCGCAGAGTCGCGCGTTCGAGTAGCCGCGATCGCGGACAGTGCAGACAGTGCAGACAGCCCAGATAATCCAACCAACCCGGACAGCTCAGTCATCCCACGGCCGCGGGTCGAGCGCTGTCTCCCCGTGCGACGGGGCCGAGATCTGTACGGCGCGGGGCCGGGCGTGCGTACGCCACGGCCACGACGTCCGTGCGCGACGAGCTCCGCGTCCGTACGCCACAGGCTCCGGAGTCCGTACCCGCCACGAGCTCCGCGTCCGTACGCCACGGGGCTGACGTCAGTACGTCACGGTGATCCGCCGCGCCCGGCCGTCCACTCGCGCCGCACCGCCGTAGGGGATCACCAGCTGGGGATCGGTGTGGCCGAAGTCCACGTCGAAGACGGCGACGGCCTCCGGGGCGTACGCGGCCAGCGCGCGCAGCACCGCGTCGCGCTGCTCGGTGGCGTAGCGCCGTCTGCCCTCGGTGTCGTGCGGTCGCTCGAAGGACCATGCCTTGGCCCGGCCCATCAGCAGGGCGGGGAAGCGGGCCAGGAGGCCGCGCTCGCCCATGCCGCGCAGGATGCGGAAGACCTCCTCCGCGCTGGGCATGTCCTCGGAGGTCTCCAGGAACAGGACGTCGCCTTCGTACGCGGCGGGGTCCCGGGCGATCTCCCGGTCGGCCATCAGCAGCCAGGAGAGGATCTCCAGGTTGCCGCCCCAGGTGCGGCCCTCCACGACGCGCTCGGGCCCGCGCCAGATCCAGCCACCGGCGGGCTCCGACTCCGGCTCGGCCTCGAACGTGGCGGGGTCCGCCCAGTCCCGGTCCGTGTCGCGGTAGCGCTCGGCGGGGCGGAGCTCGTAGGGGCCCGAGGTGAAAAGGGCCGCGCGGACCGAGTCGGCGGTCATGGGGTGGAGGGCGTACGGGCGGCCGATCTCGACCATCACGCTGGCTCCGTGGTAGCCGACGATGCCCAGATTGCGCAGGAACAGCAGCAGGTTGGTGTTGTCGCTCGTTCCGAAGAACGGCTTCGGGTTGGCGCTGAGGAGCTCCCGGTCCAGCAGGGGCAGCACGGTGATCTGGTCGTCGCCGCCGATGGTGGACATCACCGCCTTGATGTCCGGGTCGGCGAACGCGGCGTGGATGTCGTCGGCACGTTCCTGCGGCGTCGAGCCCATCGTCCGAGTCGCCGGGTACTCCACGGGTTCCAGGCCGAATTCGTCGCGCAGCCGCTTCAGTCCGAGTTCGTACGGGAGCGGCAGGACCCCGGCGAGCCCGGAGGAGGGCGAGATGACCGCGACGCGGTCGCCGGGCACGGGCTTGGGCGGGTACGCGGGTGAGATCACGCGGTGAGCGTAGAGGCCAACCTGGCGGCCTGGCCAAGGGTTTCCGAGGGCCCGGGTCCGTCGGTAGGGGTCCGGCCAGGGGGAGCGCAGAAGCCCGTGAGTGCGCGGAAGCTGAAGGCCCTTCGGCGCGAACCCGAGGGTGCGACGCACCGATTCTGGGGGCGGGACCCGCGGGTTTGAGGCCCCCTCACGGGGTCGGCTTCGGCCACCTGCCCCGGTAGCGCCCATGCGGAGTCCGCCTATCGCATCGCGGTCCCCTCCCGACTGGCCAGTGGAGTTACTGATTGGCGTCGCGGAGCTTGCGCAGGATCTCGGTCAGCGCGGCTACCTCGTCGGCTGTCAGCATGTCGTGGATGTGGCGTTGGGCCGAGGCCAGCCCGATGGTGCCCCGCCTGCGTGCCTCCGCCAGACCTTCCTCGGTCAGCGTGACGAGGGTGGCGCGCCGGTCGTTCGGATGCGCACTGCGGGTCACCAGACCGTGCTTCTCCGCCGTGTCCAGGAGGCGGGTGGTCCGGGTCGTGCTGGTGGCCAGCGCGCGCGTGATGTCCACCGTGCGCAGTGCGTGGCCGGGGGTTCGCGCGAGACGGAAGAGCAGGTCGGAGATCGACGCGTCGGTGTCGCCGGCTGGGCTGACCTCCGCGTCGATGCGCCTGGTCACGGCCAGATATGCCTCGCGGAGCATCCCGTAGGCGTCCCAGCGGGGGTCATTGAAGAGTTCGCCCATCGATTCCTCCTTGCGGGATCATCCCGATCGGTAGTAAATTCGGGACTGTCCCGCTCGGGACAATATTGCCATATCGATGGAGACTGCCATGACCGCTTACGCGCTGTTCGACAACATCGAGGTCACCGACCCGGCCAAGCTGGCCGAGTACTCAGCGCGCGTGCGCGAGGTGGTGGAGAGGCACGGCGGCCGCTACCTCGCCGTCGGCGGGCAGGCCGACACGGTGGAGGGCGGGCCTGTGCTGACCTATCCCGTCCTCATGGAGTTTCCCGACCTGGAGACGGCGCACCGCTGGTACGACGCGCCCGATTACCAGGAGCTCAAGGCGCTGAGGCAGTCGGGATCAAGGGCGAACGCGACCTTCTACGAGACCGCGCCCTCCGACCTGCTGGCCGGCTAGCGGCGATTCCGGCGGTCTCCGCCGGGCGCCGGTGGAGCGCGATCCGGGCTCAGAAGAACTCGCGGAATATCGCACAGTACGCACGCCGCGACTCAGGCCCCGAGAGCCGGAACGGAAAGCCGGACCCGGAAGCCGGAATCAGGAAGCCGGAATCAGGAAGCCAGAACGGGAAGAGAGCGGGGGGCGGGCCAGGGCGGCTCAGGTCTCCGTGCGGTACATGAGGTCGGTCTCGTACGTGACGAAGCCCAGCCGCTCGTACACCGTGACGGCCGGGACGTTGTCGGCATCGACATACAGCATCGCGGTGGGCAGCCCGCTCGCCGCCAGATGCCGCAGGCCGGTCGCCGTCAGCGCCTTGCCGAGGCCGCTGCCCTGCTCATCGGGGTGCACACCCACCACGTACACCTCGCCAAGGCGCTCCGCGCTGTGCACCTTCGTCCAGTGGAAACCGACGAGCCGACCGCCCCGTTCCGCCAGGAAGAAGCCCGCCGGGTCGAACCACGCCTCGCCCTCGCGGTCGTCCAGGTCGCGCTGGGTCAGCGAGCCCTGCTCGGGGTGGTGGGCGAACGCCGCCGCGTTCACCGCCAGCCACGCCTCGTCGTCCTCGCCCGGCCGGAAGGTCCGTACGGTCACGCCCGAGGGCAGCACCGGCTCGGCGATGTCCAAGGTGGCGAGGTCGCCCAGGGGGCGGCGGAGCTGGCGCAGTTCGCGGAAGAGCGTCAGGCCGAGCACCTGCGCGAGGTGCCGCGCCGAAGGGTGCCCGCCGTGCGCCCACACCCGCAGCCTCTTCCCCGACTCGCCCAGCAGCGCGTTCCCCAGGGCGCGGCCGTGGCCCTGGCTGCGCTGCCCGGAGTGCACCACCAGCTCGGCGGCCGGGGCCTCCACCGGGTCGGTGTCCTCCAGTTGCGCGTACCCGGCCAGGCTTCCGGCGGCATCCCGCAGCACCAGATGGCGTACGCCCTCCCGGCTGCCGCCGCGCAACCGCAGCCTGCCCTGCTCCGAGACGGCTTGCTGCCCGTCGTTCCGTGCGGCCTCCTCGATGAGGCCGAGGACATCGCGCGCCACTTCGGGCGTCAGCTCGTCCGCGATCTCGATCCGCCGCTCCTGGCCCGGCTCCTGCACCACGTCAGTCATGCGCTGAGCCTACGACTTGGCGGCACGTCGGCCCGCCTTCGGCCCCGCGTCACCTCAGGAGGAGGGGGGACGGGACCTCGCCGGGAGGGCCGCCGCCACGTTCCGCGCAGGGGCGGGGACGAACCCGTGCCATGTGACCAGACGCAAGGCGCAACCAGCTCGTAACCTCAACCCCCCTGCCACGCTACGCGCGTCAACCGTAAGCTGCCGCCGACCACCCGAGTACCCGCGCGCGAGCGCGCGTGACCGCGTGCGACCGTCCGCTGTTGTTCCGTGAAGGGGAGCCCATGCCAGCCACACCACACCGGCGCCGCGCCGCGCGCAGACTGACCGCCACCGCCGCGGTACTGGCCGCCGCGGCGGGCGTGCTGTCGGCCGCACTGCCCGCGGGCGCCGACACCGACGACGCCGCGGCCCGCCACCCGCACGGTTCGAAGGGCCGGACCGTCGACGTCCAGCTGCTCTCCTTCAACGACCTGCACGGCAACCTCGAACCCCCGCAGGGCTCGTCGGGCACCGTCACCGAGAAGCAGCCGGACGGCACCACGAAGGCCATCCCGGCGGGTGGCGCCGAGTACCTGGCCACCTCGCTCCGCAAGGCACGCGCCGGCCACCCGTACTCCGTGACGGCCGCGGGCGGCGACATGATCGGCGCCAGCCCGCTGCTCTCCGGACTCTTCCACGACGAGCCGAGCATCGAGGCGCTGAACAAGCTCGGCCTCGACGTGTCGGCCGTCGGCAACCACGAGTTCGACGAGGGCGCCAAGGAACTCGCCCGCATGCAGAACGGCGGCTGCCACCCGAAGGAAGGCTGCTACGAGAAGGGCAAGACGTTCCCCGGTGCGGACTTCCCCTACCTCGCGGCCAATGTGACCAGCGAGAAGACCGGCAAGCCCCTCCTCAAGCCGTACACCGTGTGGAAGCACAGGGGCGTGAAGATCGGCTTCATCGGCGTCACGCTCGAAGGCACCCCTGACATCGTCACGGCCGAGGGCGTCAAGGGCCTGAAGTTCCACGACGAGGTCGAGACGATCAACAAGTACACCAAGGAACTGAACCGCAAGGGCGTGAAGTCGGTCGTCGCGCTCATCCACGAGGGCGGCATGCCCGCCTCCTCCTCGTACAACTACGACTGCGACAGCGGCGGCCCCGGCGACGGCATCTCGGGGCCGATCGTCGACATCGCCAAGAAGGTGTCCCCGAAGGTCGACGCGCTGGTCACCGGGCACACACACCAGGCGTACGCGTGCACGATCCCGGACCCGGCGGGCATGCCGCGCACCGTCACCTCCGCCGCTTCCTTCGGCCGCCTCTACACCGACACGACGCTGACGTACGACCGCCGCACCCACGACATCGTGCGCACCAGCGTGAAGTCCGCCAACCACGTGGTGGACCGGGAACAGCCCAAGGCGAAGGACATCACGTCGCTCATCGAGCGCTGGAACAAGCTCGCCGCGCCGGTCGCGAACAAGCCCGTCGGCTATGTCTCCGCCGAGATCCCAGGGCGTGGAGCCACCACGTACGAGACGCCGCTGGGTGACGTGATCACCGACGCGCAGCTCGAAGCGCTCGCCCCGGCCGACAAGGGCGGCGCCCAGATCGCCCTGATGAACCCGGGCGGCGTCCGCTCCGACCTGGCGTACAAGGCGTCGGGCGGCGAGGGCGACGGCGTGGTGACGTACGGCGAGGCGTTCACGGTGCAGCCGTTCACCAACATGATGAACGTGCTCGACCTGACCGGCGAGCAGCTGCTCACCACGCTGCGGCAGCAGGTCAGCGGCGCGAACGGGGCGTCCCCGAAGGTCCTCCAGGTCTCCAGGGGGTTCACGTACACCCTCGACCTGACGAAGACCGGCGCGGACCGGATCGTCACGGACTCGGTCAAGCTGAACGGTGAGCCGATCGACCCGAAGAAGACCTACCGGGTCGCGATGAACGAGTTCCTGGCCGGTGGCGGCGACGGCTTCCCGGTCCTGAAGGAAGGCAAGAACAAGCTCGTCGGTGCGTCCGACCTGGATGTCCTGGTCGCGTACCTCAAGGCGCACTCCACGCCGGACGCGCCGCTGGCCCCGCCGAAGGCGGACCGCATCACGATAGTGAAGTAGGAGGGGCGCGGCAGGCTGTCGGCAGCCCGTAGTCGGCGGCGGACAACCGACAGCCTGTATCCGGCGTCCGGCAGCCGACAGCCGCAACGGCAGCTCGCTGTCGATGGGGCGGCGGCCCGGGGAAAGGTCCCTGGGCCGCCGCCGTTTCGTTCCCCGCGGTCAGGCCGCGGTCACGCCGCCGGCTTGGTGCGGACGAACGAGTCGGGTGCGCCGTCGTTCCAGTTCGGGGTGAGCTTCTCGCCGCCGCCACTGACCGCGTACATGCCGTGCATGGTCTCGCCACCGCAGGTGAGGCTGACAGCCTTGCCGCCGCCGACGCTTCCCGAGCAGCTCTTGCCTCCGGCCGCCGCGGAGAGGGCGCTGCCGTTGACGTTATTGGGTTGCCGTGTGCGGGACCCGCTGCTGGAGTGAGCGGATGGATCACACTGAGGTATTGGCGACATTCGACCACCAGATGCGACAGAACGTACGCCCCGACGGTCCCGAGACCCGGGTCGAACGGGTTGCATCGGGACAGCGGGGCGGGCGGGGCGGCGCGGGCGCGGTGGTGCGGCAAGTCAGCACCGAGGACGGCTGGAACGGCGTCCTGTGGTCGGACCTCGACCAGGACACGGCCGAGGCGGCCATCGCCGAGCAGATCGCGTACTTCACCTCGCTGAACCGCGCGTTCGAGTGGAAGCTGTACGCCCACGACCAGCCCGGTGACCTCGCCGAACGGCTGCTGACCGCCGGCTTTCTGCCCGAGCCGGAGGAGACGCTGATGGTCGCCGAGGCCGCAGAGCTACCGGCCGCCGTCACACTGCCCGCCGGCGTCCAACTGCGTCCCGTGACCGGCCCGGCCGACGTGGAACTGGTGGCCGACGTCCACGAGCAGGCATTCGGCACGGACCGTACGCACCTGAGAAACCGGCTCCTGTCCCAACTGGCCGAGGACTCCGGCACGGTCGTCGCAGCGCTGGCCATGGCGGGCGGCGAACCGGTCTGCGCGGCCCGCATGGAAACGCACCCCGGCACGGACTTCGCCAGCCTCTGGGGCGGCGGCACGGTGAAAGCCTGGCGCGGCAAGGGCATCTACCGCGCCCTGGTCGCCTTCCGCACCCAGATCGCCATCGACCACGGCTACCGCTACCTCCAGGTCGACGCCTCCGACCAGAGCCGCCCGATCCTGCAACAGCTGGGCTTCGCACCGCTGTGCGTGACGACGCCGTACATCTACGCGCCGTAGCCGGGGGTACGGCGCCGCGCCCTGGGCCTCCACCTCCCGTGGGTGGCCGCCTTCGGCTCAGCGGTACCCGGTGGCGTCGGCGGGCTTGCCCTTGTCCTGGACCTCGACGAGGTACCGCCAGGCGTCCGGCCGGCTCCCGTCCAGATCGGTGAAGCCGTACTCCCGCGCGAGCCGGCCACTGGACACCGAGCCGCCGTTCCAGCGGTACACCTCCGGGTCGGCGGCGAGAGCGGCGACGGCGCGCCCGGTATACGCCGGGGTCTCGGAGATGCAGAAGTGCGGCTGGGCCTCCAGCGCGTCCCGCCAGTTGTCCTCGGTCACCCCGTAGTGGCTGAGCATCATCTCGGAGCGCATCCACCCCGGCGTCAGCGCCACGGCGGTCGCGCCCCGCGGCCCCAGCTCGTGCCCCAGCGAAAAGGCCATCCGGAGTACGGCGGTCTTGGCGAGGTCGTAGAAGAACGAGACCCGGTACGTGTCCCGGTTGTACTCGGCCGTGCCGTCCGTCATCTCGACCACAAGCCCACCGGGCGTACGCAGCAGAAGCGGCAGCGCGTAATGGCTGGTGATCGCGTGCGTGTCCACCGCGAGGCGCAGCAGCCGCAACCCGTTGTCGAGGTCGTGCTCCCAGACCGGGACGTCCCACTCGAAGAGGAGTTCACCGCCCCAGATGTCGTTGACCAGCACATCGAGCCTGCCCTGTTCCCGCTCGACGCGCTCCACAAGGGCCCGGACCTGGTCCGGAACCAGATGATCCGTCGGCACGGCGATCCCGACCCCACCCGCCGCCGTCACGAGGTCGGCGGTGTCCTCGATCGTCTCGGCCCGGTCATACTCCGAACGCCGCTCCCGCGTGCTGCGCCCCGTCACATACACCGTGGCCCCAGCCGCGCCCAACTCGACCGCCGTCCCCCGCCCCGCACCCCGCGTCGCCCCCGCGACGAGTGCGACCTTGCCTTCGAGTGCTGCTCCCATGTCCGTCCTCCTCCTACGCCCGTGCTGCCCGTGCCATCCGTGCTGGCTGCGATAGCTGCACGTCATGTGCCCGTCTGTCCGTATCCCCGAGGGTGCCGATTCCTTCCGGCTCTCGGCGCCAGGACGAGCGTGTCGCGGAATCAGGACAGGGTGTGTCGTATATGCGGGAGGGATTTGAGGGGGGGTGCCCTCGGGCGGGGTTCTGGGGCCGGTTCGCTCTATCGTGAGCCGCTGCGAGCGAAGTGATCAAGCCTGCCCGCCTTGGCGTGCGCTATGAACGCCCGGAGGACGTCGGGGGTGGTCGTGAGGATCACGCTTGGGGCGTCGCTTTCACGGAGCTTGAGGCAACCGCCCTCAGCGGGGGCGACATTGAGGCAGTTCGAGGAGTCTCCGCTGAAGGAGGACTTCCGCCAGTCATACATGGGCACGATTCTGACCTCTCAAATGTCCTGGGCAATACGGTGAATGAACTCACGGGATGCCGCCGGATTGAGCGCGCTGCTCTCCATGCGGTTAAGCACAGTCTGATACTTGGCCAGCTCCGCCTCAGCGTCCAGGAACTCGCAGCCGTGATGGATGTCAAGCTGGACTGTGTCCAGTTGAGGCACTACGCCGCGTACGTAGTCGATCGGCTGACCGTTGCCAGCGAACCCGCCGCGCCCGAATGGAATGACCACCACTTTGACGTTCGTTTGCTCGCCCATGGCGATGAGGTGGTTGAGCTGCGCACGGGCCGTAGCCGATCCTCCGAACCGCATCCGCAAAGCCGCCTCGTGGATGATCGCCGTATACGGTGTCGGAGTTTCTCGGTGAAGGATTCCCTGCCGCTTGATCCGATGCGATAGCCGATGTTCGACCTCATAGGCCCTCATCGGCGGTACTACTTCGTCGAACAGCGCGCGAGCGTGATCGGTAGTTTGCAGTAGGGCGGGCATGTGGATCGCCAGGCACACCCGCAACTCAACGGCATGGTGTTCCAACTCCGCCAGATCGTTGAGTGCGGCGGGCAGAAACTCGCTGTACTCCTCCCACCACCCCCGCGTACGGCCGCCCGTCATGGCGGCCAAGGCGTCTACCAGGGCTTGATCCGCGCATGAGTAGCTGTGGGCCATCGCGCGGACCCGGTCCGCGCTGACCGCGTACCGGCCGCCCTCGATCATGCTCATGCGCGCCTGCTGAAAGCCGAGGCGAGCGGCGGCCTCGGTGGAGGACAAGCCCGCTCGCTCTCGGAGTTTGCGCAGCTCAGCACCAAGTCGGCGCTGCCTCAGTGTCGGAGTGTTACTCGGCGGCATACGTCTCCCCTGCACAGTCGCGCTCAGCGCTCCGCTGTCACCCACAAGGGGTCAATTCAGAGTTCTATCACTGAACGGCTATTAGAACTATCACAGAGTGCTCTACCGTAAGCATCAAGCCACCCCAACTGGCCCGCCAAGCAACCGGAAGCGCACCGTCTGGGCGTGAGCAGGCAGCCGCCCCGGCGACATGGACACCGCTCGGCACTGGCCAACTCCACCTCCCGACAGGAGACTTCCATGGCCACCGTATCCCCGCAGGGCCCCTGGTCGGAGCCGTCCGACGACGAGGGAGGCGACGATGTCGGCAAGGACAGCAGGGACAGCAGGGACAGCAACAAGCCCTGGGCCTACACATTGCGACTCCCGCACGACGCGCGGTCGGCCCGGATCGCCCGGGCGACATTGCGTGCGGTTCTCCATGGGCACGGGATGGAAGAACGTACCGACGTGGCCGGGCTGTTGGCGTCCGAGCTGGTCACCCACGCGTACCGGCACTCGGACGGGCCGATCCGGATCAAGCTGCGCAGCATGGAGGGTGACTGCCTGCGGATCAGTGTGTACGACACCAACCCGACCATCCCGCCGCCCTTCAACCGGGCACCGCGCCAGGGCGAGCGCGCTGCCGCGCTGTTCGATGCGGCTGCCTGTACGGGGGCGACGTGCGGGCGCGGGTTGATCCTCGTCCGGATGTGCGCGGACAACTGGGTCGGGTCCACGCTCGCTGAGGCACTGTTCGGCATGAGCGGCAAGCTTCTGTGGTTCGAGCTCGACTCGCCGAAAGACGCCTTCGACATTGCCGCGTAGCCTCAGCGGTACAGCAGTTGGTGCAGAATCGGCCGCATGAAACCGATCGCGCACACCACGTACGGAGCGGTACTCGGCGCCACTGTGGGCGGTGTCAGCGCGTTCAAGGGGATTCCCTACGCGGCCCCGCTGGAGGGGCCACGGCGGTTTCAGGCGCCGCAGCCGCCGCCATCGTGGGACGGCGTGCGGGACGCCACGGCCTTCGGGCCGCCGACCCCGCAGGGCGGCAGGAGCCCTCAGGCGCCGTCCCTCTGGTCGCCCGGGGACGGCGCGGACTGTCTCAGTGTCAATGTCTGGACGCCGGACGCGGGCGGCTCCGGGCTGCCGGTCATGGTCTGGCTCCACGGCGGGATGTATCTGGTCGGCGCGTCCAGCCAGTACGAGTACGACGGCACGCTGCTGGCCCAGGGCGGAGCCGTCATCGTGTCGCTCAACTACCGGCTCGGCTTCCAGGGCTTCGGCTGGCTGCCGGACGCGCCGGACAACCGTGGCTTCCTCGACCAGCTCGCCGCGCTGCACTGGGTGCGGGAGAACATCGCGCGTTTCGGCGGCGATCCGGACAACGTGACCATCTTCGGGCAGTCGGCGGGAGCAGGGGCCGTGGCCGCGCTGACCGCCGCCGACGCCGGGCGCGGCCTCTTCCGGCGTGCGATCGGCCAGAGCGTTCCCGGCCGCTTCCTGAGCGTGGCGCAGGCGCAGCGCGTCAGTGAGAAGGTCACGGCGGCGCTCGGGGTTCCCGCCACGGCCGAGGGGCTGGCCGGGGTCGCGGCCGAACGGCTCATCCAGGCTCAGGTGCCGCCCGGCAGCGGTGGCACACCGTACGGGCCTGTCATCGACGGCGACCTCGTCCGCGACCACGCCTGGCGCGGGCTGCGCGCGGAGGTGGACCTGGTCACCGGCTTCAACCGGGACGAGTTCCGCGTCTTCGCCCACGGGCAGGACCTGAGCGGCGTGGACCCCGTCGAGACGGCGCGCTCCTTCGGGCTGCCGCCGTCCGCCGTCGCCGACTACCGGGCGGCCAATCCCCGCATATCCGCCGCTGACCTGCACCTGCTGATCTCCTCGGACGCGGTCTTCCGGATGCCGTCCCTGTGGTGCGCCCAGGAGCACCCTGGCCGCAGCTACTGCTACGAACTCACCTATCCGTCACCGGCGTACGACGGGGCGCTCGGCGCCTGCCACTGCCTTGACGTGCTCCTCGTCTTCGGCAACGCGCGCGGCGGAATGGCCGACTGGGTGCTCGCCGGTCATCCGCTACCCGCCGATGCCTTGGATCTGTCGCGGCGGATGCGCGCCAGCTGGCTCGCCTTCGCCACCACCGGCGACCCGGGCTGGCCGCCGTACGAGGCGGGCTCGGAGCTGGTCCAGATCTGGGATCTTCCGCCGCTGGTCGCCGCCGATCCGGAGGCCGTTTCCCGCAAGGTGTGGGAGGCCCACAGGTGACCTGGCGGCGCCTTGAGGCTGAGTCCGGGGTCCGCCATGGGGCGGAGGGTGATCATCGCGTGGGCTGACGTGCGGGCGGCGCCCCGGCGTAAGCATGGGACGCGTGCAGCATCCACCGCTTGGCCCCAGCGACCAGCCGCAGGCATCATCACCGTCCCCACGGCTACGCCAACCGTCCTCGTCCCCGTACCCGTACCCGTCATCGTTGCCGGTGTCCGTGCGCGGCCGGGGGCTGGCGCCCGGTTCGCAGCGCATCGCGGTCGCGCGCAAGGTGCTGTGCGGCTTCGCCATCACCGCGTGCCTGCCGTATCTCTTCCTCAAGCTCGCGTGGGTGTGCGGAAGCGGTGTGGGAGTGGCCGACGACACCGCCAACGACGCGACAACTCGTACGCTCAACGCCCTGACCTTCGGGATGGACGCCATCGCGGTCGTCATCGCGCTCGCCCTCGTCCGGCCCTGGGGACGGCGGTTGCCCGCCTGGCTGCCGGTTCTGCCGATGTGGATCGCGACCGGGCTGCTCGGTTCGATCGTGGCGGCCGTTCCCGTCCATGCCGTCGTGGCGGCGTTCGGTGTCGAGTCCGCCGTGGACGGTGGCTCGCCATCCGGCGGCGGAGGCGGGAACGGGGGTGACGCGGGGGAGGACGCCGACAGCGGCATGGCCACCTGGGCGTCGGTGGCCATCTACGGTGGCTTCGCCGCGCAGGGGATGACGCTGATCCCGCTGTTCGGGTTCTACGTCTGGGAACGCTGGGGGGATGTCCTGCGGGGCCGGATCGGCGATCTGGTCGACAGCCCGACGCGTCCGGTGCAGCGGCTGGGCGCGGTGACAGCCGCCGCGCTCGCGACGGCGACGTCCGGGGCGCGCCTGTTCTGGGTGACCGGCGGTAACATCGGGATCTCCCCGGCCATGGCGGACAGCCGTACGACCTTCGCCTTCGTCCTGGACATCGTGTTGACCGGCATGGGGCTCGCCGCAGCCCTCGGTGTGCTGCTGCTCGCCTTCCGGCCCTCCCGCGCCGCGCGGCGGCCTCTGCTGCTGCCGCTCGCGCTCGCGTGGTGCGGGGCGGGGGCACTGGTGGGCTGGGGCGGCTGGCTGTCGATCGCCGCGCTCGTCCCGCCGGGTGAGGACGCGCCGGGCGGGAGCGACCACGCCTTCAGCGCGTTCGCCCAACTGACGTATTCGGTGCAGCTGCTGGCCGGTGTTCTCGTGCTCGTGGTGGGCGCGGTGGTGCTGGCCGAGCGCGCGGCGACCATCCGCGCGACGGCGCCCCGGCGCGACGGAGTCCTGGGCACCCGCGAACCCAGAGCCGGTGACCCGGGAGACGGTGAGCTGGGAGCCGGTGACCCGCAGGAGACGGTGACCCTGGCGACCGCAACTCGGGCCAATAAGTCCGCTGCCGGATAATCTGTCACGGATCGACTCGCTATGCTGGCGGCATGACCGCCATGGCACCCGCTCGCACCGAACCGGACCTCTCCTTCCTCCTCGACCACACCAGCCACGTGCTGCGGACCCGGATGTCGGCCGCGCTCGCAGAGATCGGGCTCACAGCGCGGATGCACTGTGTACTGGTGCACGCCCTGGAAGAGGAGCGCACCCAGATCCAGCTCGCCGAGATCGGCGACATGGACAAGACCACGATGGTGGTGACGGTGGACGCCCTGGAGAAGGCCGGGCTGGCCGAGCGGCGGCCGTCCGCCAAGGACCGCCGGGCCCGGATCATCGCGGTGACCGAGGAGGGCGCCCGGATCGCCGGGCAGAGTCAGGAGATCGTCGACCGCGTACACGAAGAGGCGCTTGGCGCGCTCCCCAGGGGCGAGCGGGAGGTCTTTCTGCGTGCGATGAAGCGCCTGGTCAGCGGGCATCTGGCCGCCCCCGTAGAGCAGCCCGCGACGGTCCGGCGGGCACGTCAGCAGACGAAGTAGCGCCGAAGCAGTACCGAAGTAGCACCGAAGTAGATCCGAAAGAGAACGTCTACAACAAAACTATCTGCTACGGTCTCTCCTGTTGCCGCACCTGCCGCACCTGCCGCACCTGCCGCACCGACAGGAGAGACCGCATGTCCACCACCTCGTCTCCGACCACCACACCCACCCCCGACGCGCCCCGCCCCACCGCTATCCCCAGCGCTGCGCCCGGTGCCGCCGACCCATCCCGCTCGCGCTGGCTCGCCCTCGCCGTGATCGCCACGGGGATGCTGATGGTCGTCCTCGACGGCAGCATCGTGACCGTGGCGATGCCCGCCATGCAGGACGATCTCGGCCTGTCTCCCGGCGGGCTGAGTTGGGTCGTCAACGCCTACCTGATCGCGTTCGGCAGCCTGTTGCTGCTGGCCGGGCGGCTCGGCGACCTGATCGGCCGCAAGCGGATGTTCCTCGCGGGCACCGGGCTGTTCACAGCGGCCTCGCTGCTGGCGGGCGTGGCCACCACGCCCGCCCTCCTCATCGCCGCCCGGTTCCTGCAAGGCGTGGGCAGCGCGATGGCCTCCGCCGTCAGCCTGGGCATTCTCGTCACGCTGTTCACCGAGCCCAGGGAGCGCGCCAAGGCCATCGCGGTCTTCAGCTTCACCGGAGCCGCCGGTGCCTCGATCGGCCAGGTCCTCGGCGGCGTCCTCACCGACGCGCTCAGCTGGCGCTGGATCTTCTTCATCAACCTGCCGATCGGGCTCGCCGCTCTGCTGGTCGCCGTCTCGGCGCTGCCCGCCGACCGTGGCCTCGGGCTCGCCGCCGGAGCCGACATCCTCGGCGCCCTCCTGGTCACCGCCGGGCTGATGCTGGGCATCTACACCGTCGTCAAGGTCGAGGAGCACGGCTGGACCTCAGCGTCCACGCTCGGCTTCGGCGCCCTCGCAGCCCTTCTGCTCAGCGCGTTCGTCGCCCGCCAGGCCACCGCGAAGACCCCACTCATGCCACTGCGGATCTTCCGCTCGCGCAGCGTCACCGGGGCCAACCTCGTACAGGTCCTGATGGTGGCCGCGCTGTTCTCCTTCCAGTTCCTCGTCGCCCTCTACCTGCAGAAGGTGCTCGGGTACGGAGCCGCCAAGACCGGCCTCGCGATGCTTCCGGCCGCCATCGTCATCGGCGTCGTCTCGCTCGGCGTCGCCACCCGGCTCAACGCCCGCTTCGGTGAACGCAATGTCCTGCTGGCCGGGCTCGCACTCCTGGTCGCGATGCTCGGGATGCTCTCCCGCATCCCCGTCCACGCGAACTACGTCACCGACCTGCTCCCGGTGATGCTGCTCGCCTCGGGCTTCGGCCTCGCCCTCCCCGCGCTGACCTCGCTCGGGATGTCCGGCGCCGGAGATCACGACGCCGGGCTCGCCTCGGGGCTGTTCAACACCACGCAGCAGATCGGGATGGCCCTGGGCGTGGCGGTGCTCTCCACGCTGGCGGCTTCCCGTACGGACGGGCTGCTCGCGGACGGCGAAAGCCAGGCCACGGCTCTGACCAGCGGCTACCACCTGGCCTTCACGGTCGGTGCCGGGCTTCTGCTGGCCGCCTTCCTCGTCGCCTTCTCCATGCTGCGCCAGCCCCGCCGTACGCACCGCACGGACCGTACGCCTCGTAGAGACCGCACGGACCGGGCGCTTCGCATGGACGGCAGCGACCGTATGGACACCGCACGGGCGGAGCGTGACGTACCGGCCACCGCCTCCGCCACGGTCCTCTGACCCGACCCGACTGACCTCCCATCAGCACGCCCGCCGACCAGCCCGTCGGCCGACTCGTCACACCAGCGAAGGAGCGCGCCATGAACGCCGCACTGCTCCCAGCGGGGCCCTTCCCCGCCCGCCTGGTACTGCCGCTGGAGCATCGCCTCAGCCGCCCGGTGTACGACGCGCCGCACCCCACCTCTCGGGGAAATTGGAGATCAGCCGGTCGGTCTCGCCTCGCGACCGGGGAACGAGCGCCGTTCGGGGCGACCGGACTTCACCCGATACGAGGAGGCTTCACCATGCCCTCCAAACCTGCACCTCCCTCCCTTTCCCCCGCCCAGGACTCCGCCCCGCCCGATCCGTCAGCCCGTGGCGGGCGGGCAGGCGGCGACGCCGGGCCCGGCGGACCCACTCGGTCCAGCTGGCCCGGCTTCGTGGTGCGGCAGCTGGACACCGCCCGTCCGTACGCACTCGCCGCGTTCCGTATCGTCTTCGGCCTGCTCTTCTTCTGCCACGGCAGTTCCGGGTTCTTCGGCCTCCCGGAGGGCCAGAACGGCCAGGGCGGCGAAGTCGAGTTGGGCGACTGGCCCATGGGATACGCCGCCCTCATCCAGCTGGTCGGCGGCGGCCTGATCATGCTCGGGTCCGGCACGCGCACGGCGGCCCTGGTGTGCTCCGGCTCGATGGCGTACGCGTACTTCGACACGCACCAGGTCACCGCCCTGTGGCCGATCCAGAACGGCGGCGAGGACGCCGCCCTGTACTGCTGGGCCTTTCTGCTGCTCGTCTTCACCGGACCCGGGGCGCTGTCCCTGGACCGCTGGCTCGGCCACCGCAAGGGCCGGAGCGCCGGTCTCCGGGCTCGGACACAGGCCGCCGGGGCCTGAGGTGCTGGCCTGGCGACGCGTCCGCGCGTCGCCAGGCCAGCGCCATGTCAGCGCCCGGGCAGCGACGCGACAGCAAAGACCGCCAACGGCTGCGGCAACCAGCAACGGCTGGAAAGCGTCCGTGTCGCGATCCACTCCCGTAAGACTTGCGTTCGATACGGGCTGCTGTGGTGGGATGACCCGATGCGAACCCCCACACGCATACCCTCACCGCCGCATAACCCGCAGTTCACCAAGGAGCTTGACACCCAGGAGTCCGACACCAGGAAGCTCGACCCTGTTCCCCACGAGTCCGGCGACCCTGCCGCGTTCCCCGGCGCCGACCCGGCTCCGAACGAGTCATCCACGTTCGCGACCGCAACCGCGACACCGACCGCGCTCCAAGCCAACGGGCCCCACGCCAGGAGGCTGAACACCGCCGGACCGGAGGCCACCGCGTCAGCTCCGTACAACCCGTACGACGACCTCGCCGCACTCGCCGAGCCGTACCCGTACGAAGACGACCGGGACCCGCTCGGCCTCGGGCTGAAGGCCGACGACGAGGACGAGGACGACGCCGGGTGGTCGCCGCCCAACCACCGCAGGCGCAAGCGCGGCAGAAGCCGCTTCGCCGCGATACCGCTGACCGCGAAGCTGCTCGTCGCCGTGCTCATCTGCGCGGTGACCCTGACCCTCGCCGACCGGTGCGCGGTCATGTACGCGGAGAAGAAGGCGCAGGACCGGCTGCGCGAGGACCTGAACCTGGCCGCCGCGCCCGAGGTCGATATCCACGGCTTCCCGTTCCTCACCCAGGTCCTCGACCGGCGTCTGGAGCGGGTGGACGTGACCGTCCCCGATGTCGCCGCCGACCGGGTGTCGCTGGCCAAGGTCCGCGCCTCGGCGAAGGACATCGAGATCACCGGTGACCTGCCCGACTCCCTCAACGGCGCGATCGTCGGCGCCATGGACGGCGACGTCCTGCTCTCCTTCGACGACCTCAACCGCGAACTGGGCGCCTCCCAGGTCCGGTACAGCGATCTTGGCCACGACTCGGTACGCGCCGTCGGCAACCTCTCCGTGGCCGATCAGCAGATTCGCGTACGGGCCGAGGCACGCATCCAGCAGGACGGCGAGCGCGGCATCTCCACGCACATCAGCGGCATGCTGCTGGACATCCCCAAGGTGGCGAGCTACCGGCCGGGGCGGCACGCCGGGCTGCGGCTGCACCGGGAGACGGCCGAGCGGATCGCCCGTGACGCGGAGAAGGCCAAGGCGCTGCTGGCCGTGCCCGCGATAGCGGATCGTCTCGGCGTACCGCGGAAGCGGGTGGATCAGGCGCTGCGCAACGACGACCGGCTGCACGACCTGACCGGCTCGCCGCGCTTCATCGACCAGCTGATGGGCGTCAACCTCGTCGACACGGCCGCCGAACACCCGTGGCTGCTCAAGAAGCTCGGCCTCGACCCGGTACTGCTCGCGGCACTGACCGAACTCAAGCTGCCCGAGCTGTCGGAGCGTCTGGCACTGTCCTTCGAACTGCCGAAGGCGGCGGGCGACCTGCGCCTGCGCAACATCACCGTACGACCGGATGGCATCCGGGCCGAACTCTCAGGCACTGAGCTGGCGTTCGGCGAGGCCAGGAAGCAGCACGACAAGAAGTAACCGGGACGGCCACCCGGACCCCTGGGCTCGGTATGACGCGAAGGGCCAGCGAAGGAAGCCAGGGGCGACAGCGGGAACCGCCGGGCGGAAGCTGGGGGCAGCCACCGCCCGGCGGCGTCACGACCGGCGCGCGAGCGGGCGGGCGCTCCGCGACCGGGCGGTGGGTGACCGCTGGGCAGTGTCCGGCGGATCATGCCAGGGAGGGGAGCCCCTGTCCGCGCGTCGCAGACCGCCGGTGCGTCGAGGCTGGTCGCGCAGTTCCCCGCGCCCCTGACGGGGCACATCCCCGCACTGCGCACATAGTTCCTGTGCGGGCGATGCCCGGCGTGAACGGGTGAGTTCGGGTGCCATGGCCCTGCTCATCGGCCGGACGGCTGTCGCCGGGGGGCGGGGAGCCAGGGCGGACCGGCGGCCGGTTACCGCGTGGCGGTCAGGACGACCGGGTACCACTTGTTGTTCCCCGCGGCCGGACGGATGGCGGTGATGTCGATGGTCTTGCCGGACGCGGAGATGTCCACCCCGGACAGCGGTTTGCCGGACGTCGACGGCAGCTTCAGCGGCTTCCACTTGCCGCCGGTCTTGCGGAGCGCGTGGGCCGAACCGTCGCTCTTGTCCGTCAGGAGGACGGGCTCGCCCTGGCTGACGGTGACCGAGCGGACCGGGCGCGTTCCGGCGGGCAGCGCTTCGCGCTTCCACTTCTTGCCGTCGTACCGCAGGACGAGGCCTGACTTGGTGTTGTCCTTGGCCACGGCCTGCCCTGCCGCCCACAGCTCGCCACGGGGGCCTGCGGCAAGGCTGTTCAGGCCCGCTCGTACGTCCCCCAGGGCCGGAGTGGCGACCTTGCGCCAGCTCTTGCCATCGAAGTGCATCACCAGCGGCTCGCGTCCAGAGTCGCCGTACGTACCGCCCACCGCCCAGACGTCGTCGGCGGACCGGGCCACCACGCTGTCGAAGCTCCAGCCCTCGCCCTTCCCCGCGACGGGCGGGAGCTTCGCCGCGGTCCAGCGCTTGCCGTCCCAGTGCTGGATCAGCCCCACGCTGGCATCGTCGTCCTCGGCGACGGGAACCTGGGCCCAGCCCACGGCCCACGCGTCCTTCGCGGTCCGGGCGTCAACGGAGAGGAACCCCGCGCCGATGGTCTTCTTCGGCACCGGGGCGACGGCGTTCTTCCACGACGTGCCGTTCCAGCGCTGGGTCAGGACGCCGCCGATCTTCTCCTCGTCCGCGTAGTCGCCCACGATGACGGCGTTCTTCCGTGAGGAGGCGTCGACGTCGTTCCAGCGGCCGTCGTAGGCGCTGGGGGCCGGAGCGGTGCGCACCTCCTTCCAGCCCGCCGTGGTGCGGTCGTCACGCCCCCACAGCGTCGGAGCGAACCGGAAGCTGTCCCCTCTGGGGATCATCCGCATGCCCGCGGTCCACGTCGTGTGCGCGTCGGGGCGCGTCGTACCTATGGCGGTCGCCCACTTCTTGGTGACCGTCGACTGCTTCCAGGCGATGGCGCCGGGGCGGGCGGCCGACGCGTCGGAGGACGGGGTCTTCTCAGCGGCGAACACGGACGGCGTCGCCGCCGTGACCGCTAGTGCCGCGCTCAGCACGAGTCCGGCACGGATACGGCGGTGTCTGGCGAACGTAGTCAAGGCGGGACCTCTCAGATCGGCGGACCGGCGGACCGGCGGATCGTCGGCAAGGAACGGTCGGCCTCCGTGGAAGCCGACCGGGGCGGTCGTGCTCTCGTACGAACCCGCCCACTCTCTTGACTGTCCGGCGCGCCACCCGGGTTCCTGTCTTTTTTCCGGTCCTTTCCAGAACCGGTCTTTTCCAGAACTGGTCCTTTCCAGAACTGGTGAGCCGGGTTCGAGCCCTAGACTGGGGAGTGCGGCGGGGGTGGTTCATCGGCCGTGACGCGGAGAGCGGGGACAGCGGAGAGCGGGTGAGCTCGGTGGGTGCCAGCGCGGGCATGGCAGCTGTCCTGGTCAATCTCCGTCCTGAAGGGACCAGTGGTGATCTCGTCGGTGGCGACCCGGCGCGGTGCGCCGAGGTGCTTGGGGTCGATGGCATCGGGGTCTCCCTGACGACGGACGACGGGCTGAACGAGCTGGTCTGGGGCTCGCCTGGCGCCAGCACCCGGCTGGAGGATCTGCAGTACACACTGGGCGAGGGCCCGGGGCCTGAGGCGGCCACCACGTGCTCCCCCGTGCTGGAGCCCGATCTGGACGACGTCGCGGTGGGCCGCTGGCCGTTGCTGCTGCCCGAGGCGGCGGCGCTGGGGGTGCGTGCGGTGTTCTGCCTGCCGCTGCACATCGGAGGTGCCTGCGTGGGGACGATGACGTTGCAGCGCGCGACGGCGGGCCCGCTGCCGGGACCGGTCATGAGTGACGCGCTGATCCTCGCGGGCGCGCTGACCGCCGTGGTCCTGGAGGGCGGGGAACAGCAGGGCGCGTTCGCCGGCGCGGAACGGCACTCGGTGTTCTACCGGGCGGCCGTCCACCAGGCCGCCGGAATGATCAGTGTGCAGGCCGAGGTGTCGCTCGCACAGGCTCTCCTGCGGCTGCGGGCCCACGCCTTCCGGTACGGGCGGCCCGTGGTGGACGTCGCCGACGACGTAGTGGCCAGGCGCGTGAACTTTCGTAAAGATGGCAAGGAGCCGGACGCGTCTGGCTGGCGAAGGGGATGAAGGACATGACCACGCGCGAAGACCGCGTACTGGAGGTCGTCGTCGAAGCAGTCGACACGCTGGTCGATGACTTCGACCTGATCGACTTCCTGCACCGGCTGTGTGACCGCTGTGTCGAACTGCTTGACGTGTCCGCGGCCGGTGTCATGCTCGCCGATCCTGGCGGCTCCCTGCAGCTGATCGCCGCCTCGGACGAGCACACCCGGCTGCTGGAGCTGTTCGCCCTTCAGCACAACCAGGGCCCGTGCGTCGAATGCCACCGCGGCGGAGAAGCCCGGACCAACATCGTCCTCGCCTCGCCCGCGGCCACCTCTTCCTTCCCCGAGTTCGCCGGTCGCGCCCAGCAGGCGGGCTTCGCCGTGACGCACGCGCTGCCGATGCGGCTTCGCCAGCAGGTCGTCGGCGCGATGAACCTCTTCCAGAGTCATGAGCGCGTCCTCAGCGACGCCGACGCGCGACTGGCCCAGGCACTCGCCGATGTGGCGACCATCGCCATCCTGCAGCAGCGCACGCTGGAGCAGAGCAACCTGGAGCGAGCGCAGCTCCAGGGCGCCCTCACCAGCCGCATCGTCATCGAGCAGGCCAAGGGCATCCTCGCGGAACGCTGGCAGACCAGCCTCGACAACGCCTTCGACGCCCTGCGCCACCACGCGCGCACGCACCAGTTGCGACTGATCGACCTCTGCCGTCAGCTGGTCAGCGACGAGCTCGACACCGCCTCGATCCGACCCCTCTGAGCCCCCCCCCCGGGACCAGACCAGCCCCCGGCCCACAGAAACGACCCACAGAAACGACGAGGAACACCAGCTCCCAGCCCTTCGGAGTCACCATGACCGACGCTCAGCACCACTCCGCCGCGTGGGCGTGCGTGACGCGCGCCGCCGAGGCCGCGGGCACCGGTGTGTCGCTGGCCATCGCGTGCGAGGCGGGCGCCGACGACCTTGGCGCCGACGCGCTGGGGGTCACCCTGGTCACCGCCGGAGAGCTGCGCCTCATCGCCTGCGCCACCGACGAGCGCGCCAATCAGCTTGAGGACACCCAGCTCATCACCGGCGAGGGCCCCTGCACCGACGCCTATCTCAGCAACGACTTCGTCGAGGAGCCTGACCTGGGCCGCTCGCCCCAGCGGTGGCCCGCCTTCTCCCAGGTCGCGACGGAGCTGGGCATCCACGCCGTGGCGGCGCTCGCGCTGTCCATCGGGTCGCTGCGGATCGGCGCCATGGACCTCTACCGCACCGAGCCGCGCTCCTTCACGGTGGAGGAGGTGGCCAGGGCCCGTGCGTACGGCCGCATCATCGCGCTGCTGGCCCTGGAGATGCACCCGCACATCCTCACCACCGAGACCCACGCCCCCCGCCCCGGGCCACAGGGTTACCCACCGGCCGTCCACCAGGCCGCCGGAATCCTCGCGGCGAAGAACGGCATGGGCCTCGACGACGCCCTGGCCAGCCTGCGCGCCCACGCCTTCAGCAACGATCAGCCTCTGCTGGAGACGGCGGCGCAGATCATCAGCGGCCAGCCTCTCGACCCGGGCGACCGCCCCTCCGACCTGGCCTGAGGCGCCGGGACCGTCCTCGGCGGGCGCACACCCGTGCCGTCACGCCTTCTGAGCTCCCGGCCCCGACGGCGGGTCCGAGAGTACATGCCCCGGTGGGTTCCGCGGTGGCGTGCCGGGCGGCGGATGCGGGACGCCCGGCAGGCGTACGGAGGCGACGGTGCCGCCCTCCGGCGCGGGACGCAGGGTGATCTCGCCGCCCGCCTGCTGCACCGTACGGGCCACGATGGACAAGCCGAGGCCGGAGCCGGGCAGGCTGCGGGCGGAGGGTGAGCGCCAGAAACGGTCGAAGACGTGCGGCAGCTCGTCGGCGGGGATGCCGGGGCCGTGGTCGCGCACCGTCAGTTCGCCACCGCGCAGCACGACCTCGACCGCCCCGCCGGGCGGGCTGAACTTCACCGCGTTGTCGAGCAGGTTGACCACGGCCCGTTCCAGCGCGGCCGGTTCGGCCTGTACGTACCAGAGGTCGAGCGACGCGGTGATCGCCAGGTCCTGGCCGCGCAGCCGCGCCCGTTCCACTGCGGCGCCCGCCGCCTCGTGCAGCGCGGCCACCTGCGGCGGGCCGCTGCCCGGCGGGGTGTCGGGCCGCGACAGCTCCTGAAGATCGCCGATCAGGGCCGCCAGCTCGGTCATCTGCGCCTTGACGCTGGCCAGCAGCGCCTTGCGGTCCTCGGGGGGCAGTGCGCGCCCCGTCTCGTCGCTGCGGGCGAGGAGTTCCACGTTCGTCCGCAGCGAGGTCAGCGGCGTCCGCAGCTCGTGCCCGGCGTCCGCGATCAGCTGCTGCTGCCGGTCCCTGGAGGAGGCGAGCGCGTCGGTCATCGAGTTGAAGGACCGGGAGAGCCGGGCGATCTCGTCCTCGCCCTCCACCGGGATGGTGGTGGCCAGGTCTTCCGTACGGGCGATGTGCTCGACCACGTCCGTCAGCCGGTCCACCGGCCGCAGACCTGCCCGGGCGACGGCGAGACCGGCCGTCGCCGCCCCGAGCACGCCGACGCCCGCGACAATGGCGAGCACCAGCGCGAGAGTGCTCAGCGCGCCGTCGATCTCGGTCAGCGGCCGGGTCAGGGACACGGCGAGGGCCCCGTCGCCGACGAAGGCGCGCTTGGTGAGGACCCGTACGGGCGTACCGCTGTCGGTCTCCCCGTCCCGCAGGACCGTCCCCCGCAGGCCCTGCGCCACTTCCACGTCCGCGTCGGTCACGCGCACCGGCCGCGACCCCAGCCCGACGCACCGGCTGCCGTCCGCCGTCGCGATCTGCACGAACGACACGCTCGGTGGCGCGTTCTTGCTCGGTTCGGGCTCGTTCTCCTGGCAGTGCTCCAGCGCTTGCCGCAGGTAGGTGGGGTTGACCTCACTGCTGCGCAGCGACTGGTCGAGCTCGTTGCGCAGCTGGTCGCGGGTGATGACCCAGCAGGCGAAGGCGGAGACCGCCACCGCCACGGCCACGGCCAGGGCCGTCAGCAGGGCCAGCCGCGAACGGAGCGGCAGGCGCGAACCCCACACCCGCCGCCCGGGCCGACGCGTCGCCCTGCTCACTCGGCGCCGCCGCGCTCGCCGGGGCGCCCGGCGCCGGGCGGATACTGCGGCCGACGCGGGAACGGCGGCGGATTGCGCGGCCTGCTGGGCGGCGCGCCCTGCGGCGCGGGCCCGGACCCGCGTTCGGCCGATCCGGGTGAGGGCGACGCCGGGGGCGCGGGCGTTTCCTCCGCCCGCAGTACGTAGCCGACACCGCGCACCGTGTGGACCAGCCGCTGCTCGCCGCCCGCCTCCGTCTTGCGCCGCAGATACATCACGTACACGTCGAGGGAGTTGGACGTCGGCTCGAAGTCGAAGCCCCATACGGCCTTCAGGATCTGTTCGCGCGTCAACACCTGGCGCGGGTGCGCGAGGAACAGTTCGAGCAGGGTGAACTCCGTCCGGGTCAGGTCCACGCGCCGCGTTCCCCGGGTCACCTCGCGCGTCACGAGGTCCATCCGCAGGTCCTCGAACGCGAGCGTCTCGCCCTCGTCCGGGCCGTTCGCGCCGCCGAGCGCGGCGGCCGCGTAGGAGCTGCGGCGCAGCAAGGCGCGGATACGGGCGAGCAGTTCGTCCAGCTCGAACGGCTTGACCAGGTAGTCGTCGGCGCCCGCGTCGAGCCCGGTGACCCGGTCGCCGACGGTGTCGCGCGCCGTCAGCATCAGGATGGGCACCGTGACGTCGGCGGCGCGCAGCCGGCGGGCCGCCGTCAGGCCGTCCATCCGGGGCATCAGCACATCGAGGACGATCAGCTCCGGGTCGCACGTCCCGGCCTTGTCCAGCGCGTCCAGGCCGTCGACGGCCCCCGTGACCTCGTACCCCTCGAAGGCGAGGCTGCGCCGCAGCGCCTCCCGCACGGCGGGTTCGTCGTCGACGACGAGGATGCGGGCGGGGTGGTCGCCGTGCTCGGCGGGACTCATCGGCGGTTTCCTTCACGGTGCTACGGGCGCGGGGGGTGAACAGGTCGGCTCTCAGCCTCGCACGCGCGGTCCGCCCCGGAGCGGCACGGCACAGGTGAGGGCGGGCGGCGCGGGGCAACGGCCGCCGGGGCAGGCGGGCGACTCCAGGGGAAGCAGCCCTGGCACGGCGCATGAGCGTGCTCCTTCAAGGGTGCGGGGAACCGCGCGCTCGGCTGCGACGCACCAGCACTGCCCGACACACGGACAGGCACTCCCCTCCTCGCCTCCCCCAGCACGATCCGCCGGACACGGCCTACGCGTTCGTGCCGCCGCCGCGCAGCGAGCCCAAGTCGGCGGTGACGGTGTCGGACGGGATGGCGAACCCGAGGCCGACACTGCCCGCCGCGCCACCGGCCGCCGAAGTCGGTGCGGAGATCGAGGAGTTGATGCCGATGACCTCGCCCTTCATGTTGATGAGCGCGCCGCCGGAGTTGCCGGGGTTGAGTGAGGCGTCGGTCTGGATGGCCTTGTACGTGGTCTTGGACGAGCCGACGTCGCCGTTGTACTCCCGGCCCTCGAACTCGAACGGCCACCCGCCGCCGTCGCCAGGCCCCTGGCCCTGTCCCTGGCCGTCGTCCGCCTTGACGGTCACCTCGCGGTTGAGGGCGGAGACGATGCCGCTGGTGACGGTGCCCGTCAGGCCCTCCGGCGAGCCGATGGCGACGACCTGGTCGCCGACCTTGACGGAACCGGAGTCGCCGAGCTTGGCCGCGCGCAGGCCACTGGCGTCGGCGACCTTGAGCAGGGCCAGGTCCTTGGCGCTGTCGGTGCCGACCATCGACGCCTTCTTCTTGGAGCCGTCGCTGAAGGTGACGGTCACCGAGTCGGCGCCGGAGATCACGTGGTTGTTGGTGATGATCTCGCCGTCACCTGTGATGACGACGCCGGAGCCGGTGGACTGGCCCGCCGGTGTCGTCGCGCTGATCTCGACGATGCTCGGGCTGACCGCCTTGGCCACCGCAGAGACGTCGCCGCCCGTGGAGGCGTTGGCGTTGACGACGGGGGTCGAGGGGCTGGAGGAGCCGGAGTCGTCGCGGCTGCCGACCAGGGCGCCGGTGCCACCGGCGACGAGCGCGGAGACGATGGCGACCGTGGCGAGGAGCGCGACGGGGCGGCGGGCGCGCGGCTTGGAATGGCCCGCACCGTGATCACCGGGCGCACCGGGCGGGACGTTCGGCGGGGCAACCGAGCCGAATGTGGCGTAACCGTCGGCGCCGACGCCGTGCCCGGCGGTCCCGCCGTGGTGACCGCCGCCGGTGCCGCCGCCGGGCCGGACCGTCACCCCGGAGGCGGTGGTGATCGGCTGCTGCGGCTCGTACGGCGGCGGGACCGGCGCCCCGGACGTCGCCGCGTCCGGTGTGGGTGCCGGTGTGGGTGCCGGTGTGGGTGCCGGTGTGGGTGCCGGTGCCTGGCCGTAGGGTGCGTGCTGGTCTGCTGCGTGGGCCGCGGCGAAACCCGCTGTGGAGTCGCCGTCACGGCGAGAGTTTTCTGTCATGGCTACGACTCTGCGCAGTCATCATGAGAACTCTCTGAGAGCGCCCTGAGAAGCCCGGCAGAACCGGGTATGCCCGGTATAAAGATCCGGCTGGTCCCTTGCACCCCGGGCCCGGCCACCGTCGGTGGCTCTCCCGGCGGACGGGCCTACGAGCAGCCGCAGGAGCGCCGTACGACCAGCGCCGAGGGGAACTGCTTCAGCCGCTCCCGCCGCGAGCCCGTCACCCGCAGCCCCTCGTCGAGTACGAGGTCGACGGCTGCCCGTGCCATCGCCGGCCGGTCGGAGCCGACCGTCGTCAGCGGCGGGTCGGTCAGCCCGGCTTCCTTCACGTCGTCGAACCCGGCGACGGCCAGTTCCCCCGGCACGTCGATCCGCAGTTCGCGCGCCGCGCGCAGCACACCGATCGCCTGGTCGTCCGTCGCGCAGAAGATCGCGGGCGGCCGGTCGGCGCCGGACAGCAGCCCCAGAGCCACCTCGTAGGCGTCGTACCGGTTGAACGGGGCCTGAAAGAGACGGCCCTCGATGGAACGCCCGGACTCGATCATCGCCCGGCGCCACCCCTCGACGTGGTCGGTCACCGGGTCGCCGACGGCCGGGGTCTCCTCGGTGCCGCCGATGCACGCCACGTACTCGTAACCGTGCTCCAGGAGATGCCGCACGGCGAGTTGCGCGCCGCCGACGTCATCGAGGACCACAGCGACGTCGTCGATCGCCTCGGGCCGCTCGTGCATGAGCACCACCCGCGCGTCCCACGCCTCGATCTCGGCGGCCGCGCTCTCGCTCATGCCCTTGCTGATGAGGATCAGCCCGGACACCCGCATCCCGAGGAACGCGCGCAGGTAGTGCACCTCGCGCTCGTCCAGGTAGTCGGAGTTGCCGACGAGCACCATCTTTCCGCGCTCGGCGGCGGCTTGCTCGACGGCGTGCGCCATCTCCCCGAAGAACGGCTGCCTGGCGTCCGGAACGATCAGCCCTATCAGGTCCGTGCGCCGGGAGGCCATGGCTTGCGCGACCCGGTCCGGCCGGTAGCCGAGCTCCTTGATCGCGGCGAGTACCCGCTCGCGCGTGGCCGGGGCGACCGGCCTTGGTCCGTTGTTGATGACATAGCTGACGACCGCGGTCGACGTCCCCGCAAGTCGTGCTACATCATCCCGCGTCACCTTGGCCACGCGCGAAGTGTACGCGGCTCGTCCTAGCCGTTTACCGGGCGTGCGACCACGGGTTTCGCCGTGTCCGCCGACCGCACGCGCCCGGCCCCGCCGTCGCGCTCGTTCGCCGCGTCCGTCTCGTCCGTCCCACCGGCCACAGCGGCCCTGGCGTTCGCCTGCGCCTTGGCCTTCGCGTCCGCCTCGGCCCTGGCCTTCACCTTGGCCTCTTCCGCGGCGCGTTCGACCTTCTCCGGCACCACGAAGCGGTAACCGACGTTCCGTACGGTGCCGATCAGCGACTCGTGCTCCGGGCCGAGCTTCGCGCGCAGGCGCCGTACGTGCACGTCCACGGTGCGGGTGCCACCGAAGTAGTCGTAGCCCCAGACCTCTTGGAGCAGCTGCGCCCTGGTGAAGACCCGGCCCGGGTGCTGGGCGAGGTACTTCAGCAGCTCGAACTCCTTGAAGGTCAGGTCGAGCACCCGGCCCTTGAGCTTCGCGCTGTACGTCGCCTCGTCGACGGACAGGTCACCGTTGCGGATCTCCATCGGGCTGTCGTCGGTGGTGATCTGCTGGCGGCCCATCGCCAGCCGCAGGCGTGCCTCGACCTCGGCCGGGCCCGCCGAGTCCAGCAGGACGTCGTCCACGCCCCAGTCCGCGGTGACCGCCGCGAGACCGCCCTCGGTCACCACGAGCAGCAGCGGGCAGCCGGGCCCGGTGGAACGCAGCAGCTGGCACAGGCTGCGGACCTGCGGAAGGTCCTTGCGCCCGTCGATGAGGATCACTTCCGCACCAGGGGTGTCCACCAGCGCCGGTCCCTCGGCCGGGGCCACCCGCACGCTGTGCAGCAGAAGGCCGAGGGCGGGAAGCACCTCCGTCGAAGGCTGGAGTGCGTTGGTCAGCAGCAGGAGTGAACTCACCGGCGACCACCTGCCCCGGTCTCGCCAGTCGTCGTCGCCCTGTTCGTACTGTCGTGCGCGCTTCGTTTGCCCATGACGTCGGTTCCTCCTCGGTCCCTGCGTGGGGCACTTCCCAGGTCCGGCCTGGGGGAGTATGCGGCCCTGCTTCGTACGGTGGCGTTCAGCCGCCTCTCGCCCGGCTGAAAGCACAAAAGGACCCGGGGGCTGCGCTGCCCGAGTCCTCTGTCCAGCAGAATAGCCCACCTGCCTCGGGTTGCCGCGGCTCAATTCGAACCTTCTCTGTTTTCTGGATCACGCCGACGACAGGTTTGGCGCGGGGTTCCCGGCCGATGGGGACGCCGACGCGAAGGCGGGTGGAGGCGCCGTTCGGCAGGCCGCACGCTGCCGGGCGGCCCCCGTATCGCCCGGGTCCGGCGGGCCGTGTGTGGCGGCGGCCCGGTTACCCCATGGCACGCAGCGCGATACCGGGCATACGGGCCGTACGGGAGGAGCGGCGAAAATCAGCCACCTGGCGGGCGGAGGCGCGGGGGGCGCACAGGCGCGCGTCTTGACACGCGAGAGGGGGCCCGCCGGCACGGCGGGAGCCCCACTCGCCGCGCCACCACCACCGTGCGCCACCACCACCGTGCGCCGGCCTCACCGTGCGACAGCCGCGCGTCAGCTCGGATCAGCGACCGCCTCGGCGAACTGCGCCGCGTACAGCCGCGCGTACGCGCCCTCCGCCGCCAGCAACCCCTCGTGCGTGCCCTGCTCCACGATCCGCCCCGACTCCATCACCAGGATCACGTCGGCGTCCCTGATGGTGGACAGCCGGTGCGCGATGACGAAGCTCGTACGGCCCGTACGCAGCGACGCCATCGCGTGCTGGATCAGTACCTCCGTCCGGGTGTCCACGGAGCTGGTCGCCTCGTCCAGAACGAGGATGGCGGGCTCGGCGAGGAACGCCCGCGCGATGGTGATGAGCTGCTTCTCGCCGACGCTGACGCCCGCGCCCTCCTCGTCGATCACGGTGTCGTAGCCGTCCGGCAGGGTCCGTACGAAACGGTCCACGTGGGTGGCCCTGGCCGCCTCCACGATCTTGTCCAGCGAGACCCCCTCGGGCGCCCCGTACGCGATGTTCTCGGCGATGGTGCCGCCGAACAGCCAGGTGTCCTGGAGCACCATGCCGATCTGGGAACGCAGCTCCTCGCGTGGCATGGCGGCGATATCCACACCGTCGAGCGTGATCCGCCCGCCGCTCACCTCGTAGAACCGCATGAGCAGATGGACGAGGGTGGTCTTGCCCGCGCCGGTCGGGCCGACGATCGCGACGGTCTGCCCGGGGCTGACCGCCAGCGACAGGTCCTCGATCAGCGGCTTCTCCGGCTCGTAGCGGAAGGACACGCCCTCGAAGGCGACCTCGCCCCTGACGTGCCCCAGGGCGGGCCCGGCGCGTTCCGCGTCCGGCTCCTGCTCGTCGGCGTCCAGCAGCTCGAAGACCCGCTCGACGGAGGCGACGCCCGACTGGACCAGGTTCGCCATGCTGGCGACCTGTGTGAGCGGCTGGCTGAACTGGCGCGAGTACTGCACGAACGCCTGCACATCGCCGATCGTCAGCGCGCCGCTCGCCACCCGCAGGCCGCCGACGACGGCCACCAGGACGTAGTTGAGGTTGCCGATGAACATCATCGCGGGCTGGATGATCCCGGAGATGAACTGCGCCCGGAAGCTCGACGCGTACAGCTGCTCGTTCTCCGTGCGGAAGGTCTCCGCCGATTCCCGCTGCCGCCCGAAGACCTTGACCAGCGCGTGGCCGGTGTACATCTCCTCGACGTGCGCGTTGAGGGTGCCCGTCGTCTTCCACTGCCGCACGAACTCCGGCTGGGCGCGCTTGCCCACCCGCGTCGCGACGAACACCGACACCGGCACCGTGACCAGGGCCACCAGCGCCAGGAGCGGTGAGATCCAGAACATCATCGCCAGCACGCCCACGATGGTCAGCAGCGAGGAGATGATCTGGCTGAAGGTCTGCTGGAGGGTCTGCCCGACGTTGTCGATGTCGTTGGTGGCGCGGCTGAGCACCTCGCCGCGCGACTGCTTGTCGAAGTAGCTGAGCGGCAGCCGCGCCAGCTTCTCCTCCACCTCGGCGCGCATCCGGAACACGGCACGCTGGACGACGTGTGTGGCGACCCTGGCCTGGACGAAGGAGAAGAGGCCCGACGCCACGTAGATCAGCAGCACCCACAGCAGGGTCGTCCCGACCGCGTCGAAGTCGATGCCCTGGCCGGGTACGACGTCCATCGCGCCGACCACGTCAGCGGCCTTGCCGTCGCCCCGGTCGCGCATCCGCTGCACGGCCTCGGCCTTGCTGAGGCCCTCGGGGAGCCGGCCGCCGACGTATCCGTTGAAGATCAGGTCGGTGGCGTGGCCGAGGAGCTTCGGGCCGATGACGGAGAGCGTGATGCACGCCACGGCCATGACACCGATCAGGGCGATGACGGCCCGCTCGGGGCGCAGGGTCGCGAGGAGCCTGCGGCTTGAGCCACGGAAGTCCATGGTCCGCTCGGCGGTCTGGCCGCCCATGAACCGGCCGCCAGGTCCGGGCGCCGGAGCCGGGCCACGGGGAGCGGCCTTGGCCTTCGGGGGTCCGGTGGTGCCCGGGTCGGGGGACGTCATGCCGCCTCCTGCTCAGTGAGCTGGGAGAGGACGATCTCCCGGTAGGTCTCGTTCGACGCCATCAGCTCGGGGTGGGTGCCGGTGCCGACGACGCGGCCCTCGTCGAGCACGACGATCTTGTCGGCGTCCCGGATGGTGCTGACCCGCTGGGCCACGATGATCACTGTGGCCTCCCCGGTCTCCTGGGCGAGCGCGGCGCGCAGCCGCGCGTCGGTGGCGTAGTCGAGAGCCGAGAAGGAGTCGTCGAAGAGGTAGATCCCGGGCCTGCGCACCAGGGCCCGCGCGATGGCGAGCCGCTGCCGCTGGCCGCCCGAGACATTGCCGCCGCCCTGCGCGATGGGGGCCGCGAGGCCCTGGTCCATCGCCGCGACGAACTCGCTCGCCTGCGCGGTCTCCAGCGCCTGCCACAGCTCCTCGTCGGTGGCGTCCGGGTTCCCGTAGCGCAGGTTGGAGGCGACGGTCCCGCTGAAGAGGTACGGCTTCTGCGGGACGAGGCCGACGCGGGTGCCCAGCAGTTCCGGGTCGAGATCGCGCACGTCCACGCCGTCGATGAGCACGCTGCCCGCCGTCGCGTCGAACAGCCGGGGCACCAGGCCGATCAGGGTGGACTTGCCGCTGCCGGTGCTGCCGATGACGGCGGTCGTCTCGCCTGGCCGCGCGGTGACCGAGATGTCGCGGAGCACCGGCTCCTCCGCGCCGGGGTAGCGGAACTCCACGCCGCGCAGCTCCAGCTCGCCACGGGGGTGGAGGACGGTGACGGGCGCGCTCGGCGGCGCGACGCTGCTCTCGGTGGTCAGCACTTCCTGCACGCGCTCGGCGCAGACCTCGGCGCGCGGCACCATCATCAGCATGAAGGTGCCCATCATCACCGCCGTCATGATCTGCATCAGATAGGAGAGGAACGCCGTCAGCGCCCCGATCCGCATGTCGCCGCCGTCGATGCGGTGCCCGCCGAACCAGACGACGGCGACGCTGGAGATGTTCACGACGAGCATCACGGTGGGGAACAGCAGCGACATCAGCCGCCCGGCGCGCACGGAGACGTCCATCAGCTCGGTGTTGGCCTTGGCGAACCGTTCCCGCTCGTACCGGTCGCGGACGAAGGCCCGGATGACGCGGATGCCGGTGATCTGCTCGCGCAGCACCCGGTTGACCGTGTCCACGGACTCCTGGACGCCCCGGAACGCCAGCCGCAGACGACGGACGATGAGCGTCACGATCACGCCGAGCACGGGCACGACGACCAGCAGCAGGGCGGACAGCGGCACGTCCTGGTTGAGCGCCATCACGATGCCGCCGACGCACATGATCGGCACCGTGACCATCATCGTGAAGGTCATCAGGCACAGCGTCTGGACCTGTTGCACGTCGTTCGTGGTGCGGGTGATCAGCGAGGGCGCGCCGAAGTGGCCCATCTCGCGGGCGGAGAAGGACTGCACCCGGTCGAAGACGGCGGCGCGCATGTCGCGGCCGAGGGCCATCGCGGTCCTGGCGCTGAAGTACACGGCGCCGATCGCGCAGACGATCTGGAGCAGCGTCACGGCGATCATGTATCCGCCGGTCCGCAGGATGTAGCCGGTCTCTCCCTTGACGACACCGTTGTCGATGATGTCGGCGTTGAGGGTGGGCAGATACAGCATCGCGAGCGTCTGCACGAACTGGAGCAGGACGATCAAGGCGATCGGACGCGCGTAGGGCCGCAGACGCGCCCGGAGTAGTCGTACGAGCACATCGTGACCCTAATCGAGCGGGACCGGCGCGACCCGCGGTTTTCGCGGCCGGGCAACCGGCTTTGCCGGGCGGCGGACCAGCCGGAAGTCCGCAGGACGAGGAGCGGAGGCGAGTGGGAGGCGGGCCGCGGACGGTCAGCCACGGGCCGGGGCCTCCATCCGGAACCGGTGCGGCCCGGACCCGGCTCCGTCCAGGGCTTTACCCGGCCCGGACCCGCTCTTTGCGGGCCCGGGCAAAGCCCCGCCCGGCACCCGTCATCATGGAGGGCGGCACACGCCCCGCGTACGAGGTGAAAAAGGAGGCCCCATGGCGGCAACGGACACGGCAGGCTCGCCCGCCGGGACCATCCGGTACTGGGCGGCGGCCAAGGCCGCCGCCGGGACCAGCGAGGAGCCCTACGCGGCGGAGACGCTTGCCGACGCGCTGGAGGCGGCCCGCGCCCGGCACACCGCGCGGCCCGAGTTCGCCCGGGTGCTGCTGCGCTGCTCGTTCCTGGTCGACGGGGACCCCGTCGGCACCCGTGACCACCGCACGGTCCGACTGGCGGACGGCGGCACGGTCGAGGTGCTTCCGCCGTTCGCAGGAGGGTGACCCGCACAGCATGAGCGACCAGCCGCGCGAGCCGTACGAACCGTATGAGCCCTACGAGCCGTATCAGGGCTATGAGGGCAACGACGGTTACGAGGGCAATGAGGCCCATAAGGGCACTGAGGGCACCGAGGGCTACGCGCCGGAGGCGTCGTACGGACCGCCGGAGGGCGCCGAGCGCTACGGACGGCAGGCTAGCCAGCCCGGCCAGTCCGAGCAGCCCGGACAGCCTGAGCAGCAGCAGGCCGTGCAGCAGTACGGGGAGCACTACGGGCAGCCCCACGGCGAGCAGCACGACCCGTCGTACGGGCAGCCGTACAGGCGGGATGCTCAGCCCTACGACGCGTATGCCCCCTACGGCCAGCAGGCGTCGGCGCCCCAGCAGTCGCACCAGCCGCACCAGCCGTCGGCCGGAGACGACCAGGGGCCCGGCGCTCCCGGTGCGTACGCCCCGTACCCGAGCGAGCCGGTCTGGCCCTCGTACGACGGTGAGCAGCCCGCCCACCACGCGCCCCAGCCGTACCCGCCGGGCTACCAGGACCCGTACGGCCGGCAGTGGCAGCAGTCACAGACACACCCCGACCCCACGACGGCCGAGACCGCGTACCTCCCGCAGCAGGGTCAGCGGCCCCCGTACGGCCAGAACCAGGGCCAAGGCGAGCAGGGGCAGGACCAGTACGGGCGGGACCAGTACGGGCAGGCTTCCTACGGCCATTCCCCGTACGGCCAGCAACCCCCGGCTCCGGAGTCCTACGGTCACGGAAGTTACGGCCAGCCGTCATACGGACAGCAGCAGCCGGCACAGGGTGAGCAGCAGGCACACGAGCAACAGCACCCGCACGGCCAGCAGGGGCAGCACGGCCAGCAGGGCCAGCACGGGCAGTACAACCAGGCCCCTGCGTACGCACCACAGCAGTCGCAGAATCCTCAGCAGTCGCAGCAGGCGCAGCAGCACACCCAGCAGTCGCACCACACGCAGCAGCACGCTCCGTACGAACAGCACGCCCAGCAGTCCCCCTATCCCCAGCAGCACGCACAGCAGGCGCCCTACGGACATCAGTCCGCCGCGCCTCATGGACAGCGGCGATTCGGCGGTGCGGAGCATCAGATGGACGGGGCCGGGGGGGCCGAGGCCGGACACGAGGACGAGACCAGAGGCGCGGGCGGCGGCGACAGCGCGGGGTCGCGCCCCGGCTCGCAGGGTGAAGCGGCGGGCGGCGCGGGCGATGCCCGCCCCAGCGCGCCACTGACCGCCGCGCAGCGCGCCCGTGCCGAGGGCCGCTCCCCGATCATCGACCCCGGCTTCCAGCCCGCGCTGCTGACCGCTGTGCTCGCCGGGCTGCTCGCGGCCACGGCGCCGGTGGCCGAACCGGTGCTCGCCATCGCCGTGGTCCTGTTGCAGGCGGTGACGGCGGCGGGCTGGTTCCGGCTGAACGGCATGTGGCCGGCCCGGCAGGGCATCGCGCTCGCCTTCGCCGGTGGTGTCGCCGCCGACATCGCCCTGCTCACCACCGACCGCGACAACGCGCCGACGGCGCTGATCGGCACCCTCGGCGTCTGGCTGCTGCTCGTGCTGGTCCTCCAGCTGCGCAACCGCAGCTCACCCGACGAGCGGCTGTACAGCCTGACCGCCACCGCCACCTCGGCCGCGCTCAGCGTGGTCGCGGCCGGGTACCTGGCCGCCGACTCCGACGCGGTCGTGGTCGGCGCGGCGGGGGTCGGCGTCGCGGCACTGGCCCGTGCGCTGCCGCTGCCGACCGCCGTGTCGGTGGTGGTGGCGCTGGCCGCCGCCGGAGGCGCCGGGGCCGCCGCGGGGCAGGCCACGGGGCTCGGGACGTCCGGTGCGCTGCTCGCCCTCGCCGCGGCGGTGTGCGTGCTGGTCGGGCTGCGTGTGGCGAGCTACGACTACCCGTCGCGGTTCGTGCACATGACGGCCGGGGTGGCGCTGCCGCTGGCGGCAGCGGCGCCCGCCGTGTACCTGATCGGTCGAGCGATCTCCTGAACGGGACACGCTTGCGGTTAGGCTCGCAGCCACTGGCAGGGACCTGACCGAGAGCATGGGGGACGAGCATGTCGGACGCGGCGCACACCACGAACGCGGCGAACATGGCCGGTGGGACGGGCGCGTCCTACGCGCCGGGGCACGGCGCACGACGGCAGCCGAGACGCAGGAGAGGGCGTGGGCTATGGGTCACGCTGATCATCCTGGTGATCCTCGGCGGGCTGTTCGTGGCCGCCGACCGGCTGGCGGTCAACTTCGTGGAGTCCGAGGCGGCCAAGAAGATCCAGAGCAAGGAGCAGCTCACCGGCACTCCCGACGTCTCGATCAAGGGCTTCCCCTTTCTGACCCAGGTGGCGAGCAAGGAGTTCGACGAGATCGAGGTCACCTTCGACGGGATGACCAGCGGCGAGGACGGCCGGTCCATCCGCATCAGCGAGATGACCGCGAAGATGCAGCACGTCAAGGCGTCCAACAACTTCTCCAGCGCCACCGCCGAGCGCGCCATAGGCGACGCCCACATCACCTACGCGGACCTCTCCCGGGCCGCGGGTCACGGCATCACGGTCGGCTACGCGGGCAAGGACTCCGAGGGCAAGAGCCGGGTGAAGATCACCGGCGGACTGCTCGGCCTCAAGATCAGCGCGTACAGCACGGTGACCGTCGTGAACGGCGACACGATCCGGATGCGCGCGGAGAAGATTCCCGGCGGGACCCTGCCCGGCTGGGAGGACAAGGTCCGGGAGCGGACGGACATCGACCGCGAGGTGGACGGCCTGCCGACCGGGCTGCGGCTGGACACGATCGAGACGACGAAGGACGGCATCGACATCAAGGCCAGTGGCACGAACGTCGAACTGACCGGCTGAGCGCACGCCCCGCTGGGCCGGCGCGGTGGTTCCTGGCCAGTGCCAGGCGGTGTCCGGCGGGTCGTGCTGCTGCTGGTGGTGGGGGGTGCCCCTGCCCGTGCGTCGCGGACTGCGGGCGCGTCGTGGCTGGTCGCGCAGTTCCCCGCGCCCCTGACGGGGCACACCGCTGCGCTTGGTCAGGGCTTTTCCCTGGGCCTGACGGCCCGGAAGCCCCCCGTACGCGGCGCCGATGCCGGGCCCGCATGCCCCCTGGACGGGCTGAAGAATCCAGCCGGTCCGGCGCTTGAGGACACGAGAACCGCCCCATGGCAACCACAGCGCCGCCACCACGAAAAACCAGCCCGTCCGGCGCTTGAGGACACAGGGGTCGGGCCGGCCCTCACGGCCCGGAAACAGGACCGCCTCGACCGGGCGACGCCGAGTCGCCCGGACGCCGGTGTCCGGTTCATGAGACGGCTCTGTCCGCAGGGCAGATGCCAGAGCCTCGTGAGCCCGCCGGGACCGGGGCGCGCGACTCGTACGCCCCTCAACCGTCCCGCATTTCAGACAATTGCGTCTCAGTATTTGACACACCGGTGACACACCCGCCCGGCGTCCTTACGATCGGACGCATGAAGCGACAGGCGGACCTCACGAAGCGGCGGGCAGTAGACCTGTGCCGCGTCGCCGCCATGCTCTGTCGCCCCGTCTGACGGGGCCCTGTCTGAGGGGACACGCCGAGCGCCATTCCGCCGGCCCCAGCTCCCCCCGGCCCGTTTCCCGGGTCCCGCGCCCCACCCGCCGTGCAGCGGCGTGCGCTCTCCCGCCCTCGCCGCATGCCGGCGCGCCATCCGCGTAACCGTGCACCATCCGCATCTGCCCCGGAGGAGAACAGCATGAGCCGCAGCGACGTCCTGGTGGACGCCGATTGGGTCCAGGCCCACATCGACGACCCGAAGACGGTCATCGTCGAGGTTGACGAGGACACGTCGGCCTACGAGAAGAACCACATCAAGAACGCCATCCGGATCGACTGGAAGAAGGACCTCCAGGACCCGGTGCGCCGTGACTTCGTGGACCAGGCCGGGTTCGAGAAGCTGCTGTCGGCCAAGGGGATCGCCAACGACGACACGGTCGTGCTGTACGGCGGCAACAACAACTGGTTCGCCTCGTACGCCTACTGGTACTTCAAGCTCTACGGCCACCAGGACGTCAAGCTCCTCGACGGCGGCCGCAAGAAGTGGGAGCTGGACTCGCGCGACCTGGTCGCCGAGGTCCCGAGCCGTCCGGCCACCGACTACAAGGCCAAGCAGCAGGACGCGTCCATCCGCGCCTTCCGCGACGACGCCGTCGCCGCGATCGGCAAGCTGAACCTGGTCGACGTGCGCTCCCCCGACGAGTTCAGCGGCAAGCTGCTCGCCCCGGCCCACCTCCCGCAGGAGCAGTCGCAGCGTCCGGGTCACATCCCGAGCGCGCGCAACATCCCGTGGTCGAAGTCGGCCAACGACGACGGCACCTTCAAGTCGGACGAGGAACTGAAGGCCCTGTACGAGGGCGAGGGCGTGGACCTGTCGAAGGACACCATCGCCTACTGCCGCATCGGTGAGCGCTCCGCTCACACCTGGTTCGTGCTGCACGAGCTGCTCGGCCAGTCCAACGTCAAGAACTACGACGGCTCCTGGACCGAGTACGGCTCGCTGGTCGGCGTGCCGATCGAGCTCGGCGCCAACGCCTGACCCAGGGCGGCTCCTCCTGCCTCCCCTCTCCTCCCCCTCTTCTTCCTCCCCTGACGTAAGGACGGACTCCTATGTGTGGAGCAAAGGCCGGTGGCCCCGACGCGGCGACCATCAAGCCCGGTGAGACGACCATCCAGGGTTCGTTGACCCGCGACGGTGAGCCGGTCAGCGGCTACGTGCGGCTCCTCGACAGCAGCGGCGAGTTCACCGCCGAGGTCCCCACCTCGGCGACCGGGCAGTTCCGCTTCTACGCCGCCGAGGGCACCTGGACGCTGCGCGCGCTCGTTCCCGGCGCGACCGCTGACCGCACCGTCGTCGCCCAGCAGGGCGGCCTGGCGGAGGTCGCCATCGCCGTCTGACGGCTGACTGCGCGGCTTGAGGGCCGCATCCCAGGGGTTGGACGCCTGAAGACTGGGATGCGGCCCTCTGTGCCGCCCACGACGCGGGCGGCAGCGCCCGCACCCCCACGCCTCGGCCGGGTGCGGGCGGGGAAGAAGCACCGCACGGGGCGGTACGGGCGGGGTGCGGGCCCGGCTTCCAGTCGTACGCTGGAGTCATGTACGCGCGGCGGCGTCACGGCTACTTCGTCATGATGGGTGTCTGTTTGACGCTCTTCGTCATGGCGTGGTCGGTCGTACGCCTGTGGTCGATTCCCGTCGCGGTCGGGATGTGCGTGGTCGCCATGGTGATCCCGCCGTTCGCCGCCATCGTCGCCAACCGCAAGGGCCCGGACGACCGATGGTGGGACGAGCCGCCTCCAGGGCCAGGTCCGGGACCGGGTGCCGCCTCCGGTACGGGCGCTGAATCGTGGCCGGAAGCCCCGCGGCAGCCCGGCTCCGGCGCCGACCACGACGGGCGCGCCGACCCCGGCACCCGGACCGGCGACGCGCTCTCCGACTCCTGGTGGGACGAGCTGGACGGCAAGCACCACCCGTAGGGCGAGCACCACCCGTAGCGGAGGGCCTCGCCCAGGACGGCTCAGTGGATCAGCAGACGAGAGATCAGTAGACGAGCGCCTGGACGCCCTCCGGCATGATCTCGCTCACGAAGACCTGCGCCCCCGCGATCCGCATGCCCTTGATCAGGTCCTGTTCGTCGATATCGCGCCGTGCCGCGCACTGCGTGCACACGGTGATCGCCCCGCCACCGGCCAGGATGCCGTCGATCAGCTCCGGCAGGGGCGCCGCGTGCGGCAGCTCGAACTCCGCTGCCCGGCCGGGCAGCGCGTACCAGGACGACTCCCCGGTCAGCCACAGCGAGACCTCGACGCCGCTGGCGACGGCCACCGCCGCCACCGTGAACGCCTGCGAGCACCGCTCGGGCGCGTCAGCGCCCGCCGTCACCTTGATCACGAGCTTCTTCGCCATGCCCTCACTGTAAGCGGCGCCCGCCGGACGGTGCGTGGCCACCCGCCGGGGCGGCGGACCTCACAGCGCCTCCCACCCCGGCGCGGACTAGACTCGGGGCCGGTCCGTTACACCACACTCCGTCCGAGGAGCGCGCTCGTGCTTGAGACAGTTTTCTCCCTGCTGCTGGCCCTCATGGCCGTGCTCATCGCCGCCTTCGCGGGGCTGACCCTCTTCAAGCTGTACCAAGGCCAGCGCTGACGGTCCCCCGGGCCCGTCCGGCCAGCCGTTCCCGCGTCGTCCGCGCCCAGCGCGGAGGCGTGGCGCGCGTCCTTCCCACCCTCTCTACAGATCGCCTGAGCCCATGATCGAGATCCCGTCCGACCTCCACCCGGACCTCGTCCCCCTCGTCTTCCTCCTCGGCAACTGGGAAGGCGCGGGTGTCTACGACTTCCCAGGTGCCGAGAAGTGCAACTTCGGGCAGGAGGCGACCTTCACCCACGACGGCCGCGACTTCCTGGAATACGTCTCGCACACCTGGGAGCTGGACGCCGAGGGCAGGAAGGTCCGCCCGCTGGAGTCCGAGTCCGGCTACTGGCGCATCGACAAGGACCGCAAGGTCGAGGTCGTGATGATCCGCGACCAGGGCGTGATCGAAATCTGGTACGGCGAGCTCGCCGACAAGAAGCCGCAGATCGACCTGGTCACCGACGCCGTGGCGCGCACCGCGAACGCGGGCCCCTACACCGGTGGCAAGCGGCTGTACGGATACGTCAAAAGCGACCTGATGTGGGTCGGCGAGAAGGCCACCCCCGACGTGGCACTCCGCCCGTACATGTCGGCGCACCTGAAGAAGGTCGTCGACCCGAGCGAGTGGGCCAAGGACCTCAAGGACCTGCCCGACGACGGCATCGCCTTCTTCAAGTAGACCCACGGCAAGCAGACCCACGGCAAGTGGACCCGCAGCAGTAAGGTCCTACAGCACCAAGCAGGCGTCCCGCACGTCTGCGCGCCAGCCGTCGTGTGGCCCAGCGGACGCCGCCGTGCCACGACGTCACACAACCGCATACGCATACGCGCCCCGCGGGGGAAGTCCGGTGAGAATCCGGCGCTGACCCGCAACGGTGGACGGAGCCCTGCTGACGGGGTGCCGCGAGCCCGATCACCCGTGGCGGCGTGACTCCTGTACAACTCGCCGTGGACTGCGAGGGGACGCTGACGGCGCTCCGCGCCCGAGTCGCTCCTTATCCATTCCGGTCGCGGCCCGAGGCGAAGGTGGACCCGCCCGTGGCGACCACGACCGAGGATGCCGCCCACACCGTTCCCGCCGCGCGGCACGCCGCGCCCGACAGCCCGGCGCCACCGCGACGGCTGCCGCTGCTGCCCCTCGTCGCCGCCCTCGTCATCGCGCTGCCCATCTCGCTGGTGTGCGGGGTGGCCTTCGGATCGGCCGGGCTGACCTGGGGCGAGGTCCTGCGCTTCCTCAAGGCCGGGATGACCGGCGGCGCCATCGCGCCCGACGAGGTCGCCCCGTACACCATCGTCTGGGAGCTGCGCTTCCCGCGCGTCGTACTCGCCGCCGTGGTCGGCGCCGGGCTCTCGGCGATCGGCGTCGCCGTGCAGGCCATGGTCCGCAACGCCCTCGCCGACCCGTTCGTGCTCGGCATCTCCTCGGGCGCCGCGGTCGGCGCCAACGGCGTCCTGCTGTTCGGCGCGCTGAGCGGGCTCGGCGTGTGGGCGCTGTCCGCCGCCGCCTTCGTCTCCGCGCTCGCCGCGATGGTCCTCGTGTACGTGGCGGCGCGCACCCCGCAGGGCCTCACCCCACTGCGGCTCGTCCTCACCGGCACCGCCATGTACTACGGGTTCTCCGCCATCACCACCCTCATGGTCTTCAGCGCCGAACGCGCGGAGGCCGCGCGCTCCGCGATGATGTGGCTGCTCGGCAGCCTCGGCGGCGCCAGCTGGGAGTCGGTGCCGATCGCGGCCGTCGCCGTGCTGGCCGGGCTCGCGCATCTGACGTGGTCGGCGCGCCGCCTCAACGCCCTCGCGATGGGCGACGAGACCGCCGCCGCCCTCGGCGTGGACGCGCGGCGGCTGCGCCACGAGCTGTTCCTGGTCACCGCCGCCGTGACCGGTGCGGTCGTCGCTGTCAGCGGCGCCATCGGCTTCGTCGGCCTGATGGTGCCGCACTTCGCCCGGATGCTGGTGGGCGCCGACCACCGCCGGGTCCTCGCTGTCGCCCCGCTGCTCGGCGCCGTGCTGCTGGTGTGGGTGGACATCCTCTCCCGGGTGCTGCTCGCCCCCGTGGAGCTGCCGGTCGGCGTCATCACCGCCGTCATCGGCGTCCCCTGTTTCGTGCTGCTGATGCGGCGCCGTGGCTACACCTTCGGAGGCGCGTGATGCGGATCGACATCGAGGACGTCAGCGTCGATATCGCGGGGGCCCGGCTGGTGTCCGAGGCCACCCTGCGGGTCGGCAGCGGCCAGGTCGTCGGGCTGGTGGGGCCCAACGGCAGCGGCAAGTCCACCCTGCTGCGCTGCGTGTACCGGGCGCTGCGGCCCAGCGCCGGGGCGGTGCTGCTGGACGGGGACGACGTCCACGCGATGAGCCCGCGCGAGGGCGCGCGGCGGCTGGCGGCGCTGCCGCAGGAGTCGTCGAGCGAGTTCGACTTCACCGTCGCCGAGGTCGTCGCGATGGGGCGGCTGCCGCACCAGCGGGCCGCCGGGCGGGCCACGGCGGGTGACGAGCGGGCGTGCGCGGTGGCGCTGGCCCGGGTCGGCGCCACCCACCTGGCGGCGCGCGGCTTCCTGACCCTGTCCGGCGGCGAGAAGCAGCGGGTGCTGATCGCCCGCGCGCTGGCGCAGCGCCCCCGGGTCCTCGTACTCGACGAGCCCACCAACCATCTGGACATCGCCCAGCAGCTTGAGGTGCTGGCCCTGATGCGCGGTGAGTCGTCAGCCGCGCCGGAAGGCGAGCGGGAGAGCGAGGCCGGGCAGGCGCCCGGCCCGGAGACCGGCGCGGACGGCGCCCCGGCTGCCGGGGGTGACGCGACCGGGGCGGCCGGTGGGACCGGGTTGACCGTGCTCGCCGCCCTCCACGATCTGAACCTCGCCGCCGTGCACTGCGACCTGCTGTACGTCATCGCGCACGGCCGCATCGTGACCGGTGGCGCCCCGCACGACGTGCTCACCCCCGAGCTGCTCGCCGAGGTGTTCCACGTCCGCGCGCACCGCGTGGCGCACCCCGAGTCCGGCGCCGTCCAGCTGCTCTTCGACCGCCTGCCGCCCGTGCCATCGGCGAACCCCGCCGAAGACCGTGTCCCGCTCGCCCGCCCCGCCCGATGAGGATGTCCCCCGTGCCCGCACCCCGTCCGCAGCCCCGTCCCCGCGCCCTTGATCACAGCCGTACCCGCAGCCGTGTCGGCGGCCGCGTCCGTCCCCGTTTCCGGGGCACCGCCGCGGTCGCCGCCGCCCTCACCCTCGCGCTCGCCGTCTCCGGCTGCGGCGCGGAGGTCACCAAGGACCCGAAGGACGCGAAGGCCAAGGCGTCCGGGGGCGGCCACTACCCGGTGACCGTCACCAACTGCGGTACGAAGACGACGTACGACAAGGCGCCGGAGCGCGTGGTCACCAACGACGTCGGCATCACCGAGATCATGTTCGCGCTCGGCCTTGAGGACCACATGGCCGGATACGTCATGCCCGACGACAAGGGCGACCTCGGCGCCGTCCCGTACAAGGACGCCTACGACAAGGTGCCGTGGCTCTCCAAACGGGAGATCAACCGGGAGCTGGTCCTCGACGCCAAGGCGGATCTGGTCTTCGCCGGGTGGAACTACGGATTCCGCGAGACCGACGGCTTCACCCCCACCGCGCTGAAGAAGCTCGGCGTCGGCTCGTATCTGCTCACCGAGTCCTGCCGCAACGGCGGCGAGGGCAGGGCGCGCGGCGTGATGTCACCGCTCGACGCGCTCTACACCGACCTGCGGACCCTCGGGAAGATCTTCAACGTCGAGGACCGGGCGGAGAAGCTGGTGCGGACCTACCAGGGGCAGATCGCCGACGCGGAGGCGAAGGCGCCCAAGAAGGACCGGCCCTCCGTCTTCCTGTACGACAGCGGCACGGACAAGCCGCTGACCTCGGGCGTGTTCGCCGGGCCGCACGACATCATCAGCAAGGCGGGCGGCGACCATGTCATGAAGGACCTGAAGGACTCCTGGGCGACGGTCGGCTGGGAGACGGTCGTCGAGCGCGACCCGGAGGTCATCGTGATCAACGACTACGGGGATGTCAGCGCCCAGGAGAAGAAGAAGTTCCTGAAGTCCTACCCGCCGCTGGCCGGGGTCTCCGCCGTCAAGAACGACCGGATCTTCATCCTCGACTACGTCGATCTGGTGGAGAGCCCGCGCAACGCCGCGGCCATCACCTCACTCGCCGCGTATCTGCGCGGGGTAAGGCAGGGCTAAGTCTCCTACACTGGGCGGCGTGGCGACCACTGACTGGAAGACCGACCTGCGGGCGCGCGGCTACCGGCTGACGCCGCAGCGCCAGCTCGTCCTTGAAGCCGTGGACACCCTGGAGCACGCCACCCCCGACGACATCCTCACCGAGGTCCGCCGGACAGCGAGTGGTGTGAACATCTCCACGGTGTACCGCACCCTGGAGCTCCTGGAGGAGCTGGGCCTGGTCAGCCATGCCCATCTCGGGCATGGCGCGCCGACCTACCACCTCGCCGACCGGCACCATCATCTGCACCTGGTGTGCCGGGACTGTACGGAGGTGCTGGAGGCCGATCAGTCGGTCGCCACGCCCTTCACCGATCAGCTGCGGGAGACCTTCGGGTTCGATACCGATTTGAAGCACTTCGCCATCTTCGGGCGGTGTGCGAAGTGCGCCGGGCGCGGGGACGCCGGCGGTGAGCAGCGCACCGAGCCGTAGGCTGGGGGCATGCTGCGACATTCACCCGCAAGCCCGTTGCTGTCGCTGCCCGGCGCCGTTGCGGCGGAGGGCCCCGACGAAGGCGTCGCCGGACACTACGGCGACCTGTTCCGCGAGCAGCGCGCCCTCGCCGACGGCCACGGTTTCGTGGACCTCTCCCACCGCGGTGTCGTCACCGTCACCGGCGACGACCGGCTGAGCTGGCTCCATCTGCTGCTCACCCAGCACGTCAGCGAGCTGCCGGTGGGCCACGCCACCGAGGCCCTGATCCTCTCCGCCAACGGCCATATCGAACACGCGCTCTACATCGTCGATGACGGGCAGACGACCTGGGCACATGTGGAGCCCGGCACCCAGACCGACCTGATCACCTACCTGGAGAGCATGAAGTTCTTCTACCGGGTGGAAGTAGCCGACAAGACCGAGGAGTTCGCCGTCGTCCACCTCCCGGCCGGGTCGATCGCCGAGGTCCCCGGCGACGCCGTCGTCCGGGAGACCGCGTACGGCCGCGATCTGTTCATCCCGCGCACCGGGCTCAAGGCGTTCGCCGACGGGCATGGCCCGGCGGTCGGCATCCTCGGGTACGAGGCGCTGCGCGTCGAGGCGCACCGTCCCCGGCTCGGCATGGAGACCGACCACCGCACGATCCCGCACGAACTGGGCTGGATCGGCACCGCCGTCCACCTCGACAAGGGCTGCTACCGGGGCCAGGAGACGGTGGCCCGGGTGCACAACCTGGGCAAGCCGCCGCGCCGCCTGGTCTTCTTGCACCTGGACGGCAGCGAGGTGAAACTTCCGGGGCACGGTGCGCCGGTACGGCTGGCCGAAGGCGGCCCGGAGGGGCGCCAGTTGGGCTTCGTCACCACCTCGGCCCGCCATCACGAGCTGGGACCGATCGCGCTGGCGCTGATCAAGCGGAACGTGCCGGTCGACGCGGAGCTGATCGTGGACAGCACGGCGGCGTCGCAGGAGACGGTCGTCGAACCGTAGCCGCCGGGCGGCCCGCCATGCGGGAGCCACCGGGCGGGCCCACGCCGGACCGACCCCGGCGCGGGCCCGCCCGCACCCGCGGTGACCCGCGGCGGCGACCTGTCGGCCCTGCCGCTGTGCGGCCCGGCGCACGCCTCCACCGCGGGGATGCGCCCCGCCAGGGGCGCGGGGAACCGCGCGACCGGCCTCAACGCACCGGCGCTCCGCGACGCACGGACAGGGGCTCCCCCCACTACGCCCCCGCCCACTCCACCCCCGCACGACCCGCCGGACACGGCTCAGCGCGTCATACCTCCACCAGCACCGTGAACGGGCCGTCGTTCGTGAGCGAGACCTTCATGTCCGCCCCGAAGCGGCCCGTCTCCACGTGGGCGCCCAGTTCCCGCAGCCGCTCCACCACCTCGTCGACCAGCGGTTGGGCGGTCTCCCCCGGGGCCGCCGCGTTCCACGTGGGGCGCCGTCCCTTGCGGGCGTCACCGTAGAGGGTGAACTGGCTGATCACGAGCAGCGGGGCGGCCGTGTCGGAACACGACTTCTCGCCTGCGAGGATGCGCACCGACCACAGCTTGCGGGCCAGTTGCGCCGCCTTCTGCGGCGTGTCGTCGTGGGTCACCCCGACCAGGACGCACAGCCCTTCCCCGACGATCTCGCCGACGACCTCTCCGCCGACGACGACCCTCGCCCCATCAACTCTCTGTACCACAGCGCGCATGCGGACCATGATGCCCTGCCGCCATCCGGGTCTGTTCCGGTGGTGACCCGCTGCGGACGCAGCACGCACAGTGGCACGATGCGTGCAGTCGGTGCGCTATGTGGACAACGCGACCAGCTCGCGCACCGTTTGAGGGGACGGAAACGCATGAGTACATCCGGCGCCGGGCAGTCTCCCGGCCCCGTACCGACCGCGCGCACGGCGCACACGGTAGGCCCCGCGAGGGATGCCGTACGCGACGCTGTGCGGGATGCCGTACGGGAATCCGTACGGAACCCGCAGCGGGAGAGCCTTTTCCGCCGGGCCGCGGAAGGGCCCCAGCCACGGCCGGCGAGTCAGCGCCCCGGACACCACGCCGAGGCGACCGCCACCGTGGTGGCCCTAGGCGGGCTGCGGCTGGCAGAGCTGCGCGCGCTGCGCCGTGGTTCGCAGCAGGAGGAAGCCGATCTCAGCTATGTGCGCCGGCTGCTCCAGGGCCGGATCGACATCCTGCGGGCGGAGCTGGCCAGCCGTGCCGCACCCCGGGTGCCCGTCGTGGACCGGCTCTCGGAGATCCTGACGGACACCCCGTCCCAGCACCGCTCGTCGGCCCGGCACGTCACGCTCGGCACGCCGCAGAGCGAGGAGTACCGGCGGCTGGCCGAGGTCATGCTGGCCGAGGTCGAGCTGTCCGACCTGGAAGCCCGTACGAGCGAGGAGCTTGATCGCGCGATGGCCCGCCTCATCGACTACGAACAACAGGTCTCCGGGCGGCGTCAGCAGCTTCAGCGCACGGCGGACGACTGCGGCGCCGAGATCACCCGCAGATACCGGGAGGGCGAAGCACAAGTCGACGACCTGCTCTTATGAGGGACCCGAGGGCGCGCCGCAGGCAGCGCCACGCCGTCGCGAGAAGCGGGCCTGCGCTGACACAGCCGGGTAGAAACGCTGGTCAGCGAGGTGACGGCGGAGGCCGGGTAATCCCGGTGCGCCGCGCGCCCTTGGTACCTAGCGTGAGCCCATGGCTCTTGAGATCCGCACGCTCGATGACTCCGATCTGGCCGGCTGGCTCCGCGCCCGCAATGTCGGCTTCCTCCAGCCCCCCGTCGTCACCAAGGAGGAGGTGGAGCTGCGGCGTCCAGGCATAGACCTGGACCGCACGCAGGGCGCCTTCGACGGTGACCGCTGCGTGGGCTGCTTCCGCAGCTTCACCCAGGAACTGACCGCCGTCGGCGGCAAGCCCGTCCCGGCGAACGCCATCACCAACGTCAGCATCACCCCCACCCACCGCCGCCGCGGCCTGCTGAGCCGCATGATGGAGCGCGACCTGCGCGCCGCCAAGGAGCGCGGCGACGCGATCGCCACCCTGATCGCCGCCGAGTACCCGATCTACGGGCGCTACGGCTTCGGCCCGGCCACCTGGGGCAGCGAGTGGCGGGTGGACATCGCCAGGGCCGCGCTCAACCCCGGCTACGTCACGCCGGGCGACGCCACGCTGCGCTCCGCCAAGGGCCGGTTCGCCGAGCTGGCGAACGCGGGAGGCAGCGTCGAGATGGTCGACGGCGCCGAGGTCCGGGCGCTCGGGCCCGCACTGCACGAGCGGCTGCGGGCAGAACGGCACGGCATGGTCTCGCGCGACGAACGCCTCTGGAAGATCAACACTGGCGAGATCCGCTATCCCGACTACCCCTGGAAGGAACCCTTCTACGCCGTCTACCGCTCCCCCGAGGGCTCCGTCGACGGCCTGGTCGCGTACACCGCCGACGACAAGTGGCACGGGAAGCTGCCGGAGAACACGGCCACCGTCCTCGAACTGCTCGCCGTCTCGCCCGAGGCGGAGAGCGCCCTGTGGCACTTCCTCTTCTCTGTGGACTGGGTCTCCCACATCAACTCGGGCTTCCGCGCCCCCGACGACCTGCTCCCGCTGCTCCTGGGAGACCCGCGGGCCGCCAAGATCGCCACGTACGCCGACTTCCTGTGGGCCCGCCCGCTGGACGTCCCGCACCTGCTTCAGGCGCGTACGTATCCGACGCGGGGCTCACTCGTCCTCGACGTACGGGACAGCGCGGGCCTCGCCGCCGGGCGCTTCGCGCTGGACGCCGGGCCCGACGGCGCCGACTCCTCCCCCACGACACGCAGCGCCGACCTGAGCCTGGACGTCGGCGAGCTGGGCACCGTCTGGCTCGGCGACGAGTCGATGGTGCGGCTGGCGGCGCTGGGCCGCGTCACCGAGGAGCGCCCCGGCGCGGCCGCCGTGGCCGACACGCTGCTGCGCACCTCGCGGCGGCCGTGGTGCCCCGACATCTTCTGAGCCGCGCGGGCGACCCCGCGCCGGGGCCGCCCCGGGCTGAGCCACCCAGGCTGGGCCACCGGGGCCCAGCCTCCGGCGGGTCAGCCCGCCTCCGCACAGTCCGCGCCCGTGCCCACGCACGCGTCGACGTCAGAGTCGGCGTCGTTGGCGGGCGCGGGCGCGCACACGGCAGCGCCCGCCTTCGCGCCGGCGGCGGCGGCCGCCGCGCCCGCCCGACCGCCGGAGTCAGCCGGGCCGCCGGAGCCAGCCGGACCATCGGGGTCGGCGGGGCCGCCCTCCGTGAGCAGCCTGCGCGGGCCCGGTCCCTCGGCGCCGAGCTGGTCGTAGGGGTTGGCGAGCGCGCACCGGTCGATGGACAGACAGCCGCAGCCGATGCAGTCCGTGAGGTGGTCGCGGAGGCGTTCCAGCTGGTCGATGCGCGCGTTCAGGTCCTCCTGCCAGCACTGGGACACCCGCGCCCAGTCGTCGCGGTCGGGCGTGCGCTCCTCCGGCAGCAGACTGAGCGCGCCCCGGATCGTGGCCAACGGGATGCCGACCCGCTGCGAGACCCGGACGAAGGCGACCCTGCGGAGCGTGTCCCTGGAGTACCGGCGCTGGTTTCCGCTGGTCCGACGGCTGCTGATGAGCCCTTGGCGCTCGTAGAAGCGCAGCGCGGAGGCGGGCACCCCGCTGCGGTCGGAGAGCTCACCGACCGTCAGCTCGAACCGATTCTTGGAGAGTTGGGTCATGGGTTTCAGCCTAGCTTGACTTCAACCAATGTTTAAGTCCGAAGCTCTAGGCAACGGCTCGGCGAGCGTCCCCGCTCCCCTCCGGGCCGCGCGTCCACGCGTCTGACACGTTACGGAGAATCCCATGTCCAACGCCCCGCTCCGCTTGGCCGTCATCGTCGGCAGCACCCGTGGCGGCCGGTTCGCACCGGTGGTCGCCGACTGGATCACCGCCCAGTCCCGGCAGCGCGACGATCTGGAGGTCGAGGTCATCGACCTGGCCGACATCTCGCTGCCGAACGAGATGCCCTCGTACGGCGAGGCACCCGCCCCCGAGGTCCGCGACGCGCTGGCGAAGCTGACCCCCGGGCTGGCGGCGGCCGACGCGTTCATCGTCGTCACCCCCGAGTACAACCACAGCTTCCCCGCCTCCCTGAAGAACGCCATCGACTGGCACAACGCCGAGTGGCAGGCCAAGCCCGTCGGCTTCGTCTCCTACGGCGGGCTCTCCGGCGGGCTGCGCGCCGTGGAACACCTGCGCGTCGTCTTCGCCGAGCTGCACTCGGTCACCATCCGCGACACTGTCAGCTTCCACATGGCGGGCAACCTCTTCGACCAGGACGCGGGCCTCAAGAGCCCGGCGGGCCACGAGGCCGCCGCGAAGACGCTGCTCGACCAGCTCACCTGGTGGGGCCACGCCCTCCGGAACGCGAAGGAGGCCCAGCCGTACGCCGCGTAGGCGACGCCCGGCCATGCGCGCGAAGGCGAACACGGCGAGCCAGGGCCCGGGGGCACGCCCCCGGGCCCTGCTTGCGCGCCACGCCCGCGAGCCGTGCTGTGCCCGGCGCCCGCGAGCCCTGCCGCCGTGCCAGCGCCTGCGGGCCTTGCCGGGTGCCACGCCCTCGCGAGGGGCGCGGCCGTCAGCGGGTGGGGCGGCTCAGCATCTCGGCCATCCGCTCGATGCCATCGCCGCCGTTGCCCTCTTCGACCACCCGGTCGATCACCGCACGCGCCGCACGCAGCACACCGGTGTCCATGCCCCGGTCGTCCGCCGCGTGGATGATGTGATCGATACCCGCGCCGACGGAGGCGATGTTCGACTCCTCCCCCGGGTACTCGCCGTCGTCCACGTTCCCGGCGACCAGGTCCAGGATCGTCGGCAGCAGAGTGAAGATCCCCCGCGCGAACGGCGCCAGCTCCCTGGCCGCGATGTTCTCCGACTTGGCGAGCGCGAACGCGTGCATCAGCCCGCTCACCGAGGTCCAGAAGAAGTCCAGCAGCGCCACGTCGTACGCCGCCGCCCGCCCGTGATCGGGCCCCACGTGGGTGGCGGTGCCGCCCAGGCTCGCCAGCGCGGGGCGGTGGGTCTCGTACAGGGCCTCCGAACCGCTGTAGAGGAAGACCGCCGCAGGCGTGCCGATGGTCACGGTGGGCGTGAGGATCGTGCCGTCGATGTAGTCGGCGCCCCGCTCGGCGGCCCACTCGGCGGCCTTGCGGGCGCGCGCGGGCGCGTCCGCCGTGAGATTCACCAGGGTGCGGCCCTTGATGGCGTCGCCCGCCGCTTCGAGGATGGCGTGCACGGCGTCGTAGTCGATCACGCAGATGAGCACCAGCGGGCTGGCCGCGACCGCTTCAGCGGCCGATCCGGCGAGCACGGCGCCCTGCTCGACCAGTTCGTCGGCCTTCCCGGCGGAACGGTTCCACACGGTGGTGGGGTGACCGTTCCTCACGAACGCGTGGGCCAGCGCCCTCCCCATCGGGCCGAGCCCGAGGACGGTGACGGGCAGGTCGGCGGGGAGCGGGGAAGCCGTGGCCGGGGAAGTCGTCGCTGTGGAGGCGGCGGGGGTGGATGCGGAAGACATGGGCTGGCTCCGTTGTTGGTCGAGGCGGACCGTGGCGGCAAGCAGCGGACCGACGGTCATGGTGAGGGTGGGTATGAGCGATCAATCGCGGACGAAGAAGAACAGGGCGTACCAGTGCGGCCTTGACGCCGCCGTCGATGTCATCGACGGCAAGTGGAAGGTCCTGATCCTGTGGGCGCTGCACTCCGAACCGCGCCGCTTCGGCGAGACGAGGCGGCTGCTGCCCGGCATCAGCGAGAAGGTCCTCGCGCAGCAGCTCAGGGAGCTTGAGGCGGACGGAATCGTGCACCGCGAGGTGTACGACGAGGTCCCGCCGAAGGTCGAGTACTCGCTCACCGAGCTGGGCCTCGCCCTCAATGTGGCGCTGGCTCCACTCGGCGCGTGGGGCAACCGCCGCCTCGCGGAACTCAAGTCCGAACAGGACGCACGGGACGCACGGGACGCGCAGACCGAACAGCGCGCACAGACAGAGCAGATGGGGTGGTCGGGAGATAACGGGCGGGAAGTCGTCGGCAGGGAGTCCGGGACGCTGGTCGGCCCGGGTCGTCGTGGAGGTCGGAGAGAAGGGTCACCGGTCGTCTGACTGGCCGGTGTCCGGCGGAGGTTGGCGCGCCTGCATCAGGTTCTCTCCCGGCACACAGCGCCACAAGTACGCACAAAAAAGTGGGTGATTACCTCAAAGTCACCGGCAGAGGCTCCTCACCCCCGGCCTCCAGGCCCGGGAAAGCAGCCCTGGCCCAGCGCAGGAAGCGCCCCGGCAGGGGCGCGGGGAACCGCGCGACCAGCCACGAACACACCCGCACTCCGCGACGCACGGACAGCGGCTCCCCCGCTCTCCCCTCCGCACGATCCGCCGGACACGGCGTAGAGCCGCGCGGGCGGTGTAATCCAGCCCCGTCACTGCCGGCCGCCACCCGAGGCGTACACGGCCGAGATCGCGGCTGCGGCGCGGACCAGTTCCGCGCGGGCCTCGGGCGGGTCGAGCACCTCCACGTCGGCGCCGAACTGGAGGAGTTGCCGGACCGCCCCCAGCACGGCGTACGCCAGCTCGACGACGACCCACTCCCCCGGCTCGGGCTCCGCCTGCCCACCATGTGGCGCCTTCTCCCCTTCGGCCGCGCCGCCGTCTGGTCCAGCCGTACCGTCCGGTTCCGCCGCGCCGTCCGGTTCAGCCGTGCCCTCCGGTTCAGCCGTGCCCTCCCATGACGCGACGAGCAGCGAGCCGACGATCCGCCGGAAGATGTCGAGCCGCGACCGCCGGACCCGGACCCGTACGCGGATCACCTTCGGGCGCTCCTCCACCTCGCGCCGCAGCGCCTCCCACACCTGCGCCAACTCGACTCCGTCGCGGCGCCGTACGGGCTCGTCGGTGACGGTCGCCGCCGCCATCCGGTCGGCACGGAACAACCGTGGCTCCCCCTCGCGGTCGGCCACCAGGTACCAGGTCCCCGCCTTGGCGACGAGCCCGTACGGATCGACGGTGTACGCGCGCGTGCGGGTCGCACCGCTGTGCCGGTAGCTGATGCGGAGCCTGCGGTCGGTGAAGACGGCGGTGTGCAGTGCGTCGAGATCGACGGCGGGGCGCGGCCCGGTCATCCAGCGGTCCGGGTCGACGAGGATGCGCCGGCTGGTGAGCTCGGCCGAGGGCCGGTGCGGTTCGGGCAGGGCCGCCATGACCTTGCGGAGCGCGGAGCCGAGCGCGCCGTCAAGACCGAGCGCGCTGTGCGTTCCCGACGCCGCCAGCACGAAGAGAGCCCGCGCCTCGTCGGAGGTCAGGCCGGTCACATCCGTGCGGTAGCCGGGGAGCAGGGCGATGCCGCCGTGCCTGCCGCGCTCGGCGTACACCGGGACCCCGGCGGACGACAGCGCCTCGACGTCGCGGTAGATGGTGCGGACCGAGACCTCAAGCCGCTCGGCCAGCTCGGCGGCCGGGACCCGGTTCCGGGTCTGGAGCAGCAGCAGGATCGAGAGCAGGCGATCGGATTTCACAGGCCCCAGGGTGACGTATAAAGACCGAAAACCTGACGGCACCTGTCAAGTTATTGCGAGAGTCTTCGGGTGAGCCCGGAGCCGGAGCCCGGTCGGCGAGACGGGGGACCGGGTGGACCACGACGTGATGCCCCCATCCCGTCACGGCCCGTTGGGGAAGGACACCGTGGCCGCCGGGGACCGCCACGGCCGTCGTCGCACGTCCGCACGACGCACGCCGTACGCCCGCCGCGCCACGGCGGGGACACCGGGCGGGCGCCGTGGGGCGGGTCTGAGCAAGCCTCGGCGGACCTGGGCGGTACATGTCGAGCCGCCGCAACGCCTATACATATACATCCATATCAGCCGTTATCACCGAACGGAGAGTGCCCTCGTGACCGAGCCGAACCCGCTGCCCGACCCGCGCCCCCACTTCGAGCGCGCGGCGGAGCAGCTGGCCGCCCTGATCGACACCGTACGACCTGATCAGCTCACGGACCCGACCCCGTGCGCCGAGTTCGATGTGCGTGGCCTGCTCGTTCATGTGCTGACCACGACCCGGCGGTTTGCCGCTGGGGGCGGGGCTGACGCGCGCGCCGAATGGGAGACCGCCGCCGACGCCGTGCCCGACGACGGCTGGGCCAAGGCGTACGCGGAGGCCCGGGCCCGTCTGACGGCGGCCTGGTCCGATGACGCGACGCTCGACGCCCTCGTGCGGGAGCCGTGGGGCGAGGTGCCAGGCCGGGTCTCGCTGTCGGTGGGGGTCCTCGACACCGTCGCCCACGCCTGGGATCTCGCGCGCGCCCTGGACGACCGGCGGCGGCTCGACCCGGAGGCGGCCGCGTTCACACTGGAGGTGGCACACCGCTTCCTCCCGGCGGAGCGGCGTGGCGACCCGGTGCCGTTCGGCCCCGTGCTGCCCGCCCCCGAAGGCGCCGACGTCTACGAGGAGTTGGCGGCCTGGCTGGGCCGTCGGCCCGACTGGACCTCGCCGCGCGCGGCGACCGCCGCTCCGGCACCGGATGCCGCCGCCATCGACGCGTTGGCCGACCGGGTGAGCGGGCCGGTGTTCCGCCCGGGTGACAAGGACTACGACGAGGAGCGGGGCGGCTACAACACCGCCATCGTGCAGCGTCCGACCGTGATCGTCGGCGCGGTGGAAGCCACCGATGTCAGCGCGGCGGTGGCGTTCGCCGCCGCCCATGGGCTGCCGGTCGCCGTGCAGGCCACCGGGCACAGCCCCGCGGCCTCCACCGAGGGTGGCGTGCTGATCAGCACGCGCCGGATGCTGGGCGTCAGCGTCGACGCCGAGGCGCGCACCGCCTGGATCGAAGCGGGCGTCCGCTGGGGACAGGTCGTACCGGAGGCGGCGCTCCACGGGCTGGCCCCGCTGAACGGCTCGGCGCCGCACGTCGGAGCGGTCGGCTACATCCTCGGCGGCGGCATCAGCCTCCTCGCCCGGCAGTTCGGTTACGCGGCCGATCACGTCCGGACCATCGAGGTCGTCACCCCCGACGCGGTCCAGCGCCGGGTCACCGCCGAGAGCGACCCCGACCTGTGGTGGGCGCTGCTCGGCGGCCGCGACAACTTCGGCGTCGTCACCCGCCTGGAGATCGGCCTCGTGCCGGTGACGCGGCTCTACGGTGGCGGCCTGTACTTCGACGTGGCCCAGGCCGCTGACGTCCTGCACGCCTACCGCCAGTGGACGGACGGCCTCCCCGAGGAGCTGACCTCGTCCGTCGCGGTGTTCCCCGCGCCCGACATCCCCGCCGTGCCCGAGCCGCTGCGCGGCCGCCATGTGCTGCACGTACGGATCGCCTACACGGGCACGGTGGAGGACGGCGAGCGCCTGCTGGAGCCGTTGCGGGCGGTCGGGCCGCGGCTGGTGGACGCCGTCGGCGAGATGCCGTACACGGACTCGGCGACCATCTGCGACGACCCGCCGTTCCCCATGCCGTACACCGGGGACAACGTCCTGCTCAGGGAAGTCACGGCGGACACCGTCGAGGCCATCGTCGAAGCGGCCGGTCCCAGCGCGCCGGTGCCGTTCATCGTGGAACTCCGCCACCTGGGCGGCGCGCTCACCCGCCGCGCCGGAGCCCCCAACTCGGTCGGCCAGCGCGACGCGGCGTTCATGCTGGGCATGGTCTCCCCGCTGGGAGGTCCGCTGACCTTCGACGTCGTACGCCCCGTACACCGGCGGCTGCTCGCCGCCCTGGCTCCATGGGCGATGGGCCGCTCGCTGAACTTCATGGGCGCGCAGGACAGGGACGGCGTGATCGCGGTCCCGGCGGAGCCCGCCGCCGCCGAGGCGGCGGCTGGCGGAGCATCAAGCGAGGGGGCGGGCGCGGCCGCCACCCCGGGGACAGCCACCGGCACCCCGGCCCACGCCGACCCCGTACGCACCGCCTACCAGCCCAGCGACTACGAGCGGCTGCGGAAACTCAAGGCCAAGTACGACCCGCAGAACCTCTTCCGCCGCAACTACAACATCCCTCCGGTCACCGACCAGTCGGCAGCGACCGACTGACCCAGGCCCCGCACGGCCCGGCCACCGGCCCGCCGAGCGGTGTCGTGCCGTGCCCGCCCGCCCCGTGCCAGACCGGCGCGGGCGGGCGCGGCCGTTTCCGGGTCCGTGCCGGTCCGCGGTGGCGGCCAGTCCCCCCAGCGAGCGGGGCCGCCGGAGCCCCGTTGTCAGAGGCGGCTGCGAGACTCACTCCACGCTCACGACATACCCAGCACACGTCCGATGAGCGCCCGCAGGAGCCGGGCACGGCAAGCGTCCGGAACAGGGGAACAGGAGAGAGGACCGCACATGGCCCTGGCCGAATCGGCGCGGAGCGAGGTGCGCATCAGGGATGTCACGGAGGACGACCTTGAGGTGTTCTTCGCGTACGAACACGACGCGGAGGCGGCCCAGCGGGCGGTCTTCGCTCCCCGGGAGCGGGAGGCGTTCATGACCCACTGGCGGACGAGAGTCCTGGCCGACCCGACCGTGTTCGTGCAGACGGTCGTCGTGGACGGCGAGCCGGCGGGCTCCATCGTGAGCTGGGAGGACTCGGGCCGCCACCTCATCGGCTACTGGTTCGGCCGTGCTTTTTGGGGCCGGGGCATCGGGACCCGGGCGCTGAACCTGTTCCTGGAGCGCCACCCGGCCCGCCCGCTGTACGCCGACCCGTACGCGACCAACACCGCCTCGATCCGGCTGCTGGAGAAGTGCGGCTTCCACCGCGTGGAACCCCAGCCCGCCGACCCCCATCCCCAGCCGGTGACGACGCCGACACCGCGGCCCGCGTCGCAGACCACCACGGCCGAGAACGAGACAGTCGGCGCGCAGGTGCTCCTCGTCCTGGAGCACTAGCACTCCGGGCCCGGGCAAACGCCGCCCACTCACGCACCCCGCTCACGCACCCCGTGCCGCGAACGGCCACTCTCCCCCTCCCCTCCCCTCCCCCGCCCCGCGCGACCGGCACGCTCGGGTCACACACCGCCGCCGCCCGATCCGTCAGAAGGCCTCCAGCCGTACGCCGAACTCGGCGGCGAGACCACGCGCGCCGGTCTCCGTGACGTGGACGACGCGGGGGCTCACGCCGTGCCGCAGCCAGCCGCTGGCGAACAGCTGGCCGGCGAGCAGCGCGCCAACGCCGCCTGCGAGGTGGTGGCGGCGCTTCTCCGACCAGTCCACGCAGTAAAGAACGGCTGGTCGGCGCGGCGGCAGGGCCTCCAGGTCGAGGCCGAAGGCGGTCAGCCGGGCGCGACCGGTGCTGGTCAGCTGGTAGGCCCGGTCTCTTCCGTACGCGGCGGGGCGGTCCCGGCGAGCGGCGGCGGGGCGGTGCACTCCGTCGTGGCCGGAGAGACAGCCGTCGTCGAGAAGCGCGCCCATCAGCGCTACGCCCAGGTGCCCGGCGACATGGTCGTAGCAGGTGCGGGCCCGGTACAGGGCGTTGGTGCGGCTGCTGTCGCGCAGCGAGGTGACCGGCTGCGGCGGCGCGATGACGGCGAGGGCTTCGAGCGCGGCGCTGACCTCGGGCCCGGCGAGGCGGAAGTACCGGTGTCTGCCGTGCCGTTCCGCGCTGACCAGTCCGGCGTCGACCAGCTTGGCGAGGTGCGCGCTGCACGTGGCCGCCGCGATCCCGGCCTCCGCGCCGAGCATCCCGGCCGGGATGGCGCGGCCGCCACTGAGCGCCTTGAGGATCGCGGCACGGGAGGCGTCGGCGATGAGCGCGGCGGCCCGCGCGATGTCCGGTTGGCGGCGGAACTCGGGGTCGCGGATCTCTGCCATGCGACGACTGTACGACGAGCACACTTCGTCCGCCAGCGAACTGTATCCGCCCAAGACTTGCCCGTATGACCAGCGCAGATATCGCCAGAGCGCGGACTTCTCCCGCGCCCGCGCCCCTCGTGGCGCTCGGCCTCGGCTACTTCCTCGTCATGCTCGACGTCACGGCCGTCGGCGTCGCGCTCCCGGCGATCCGCGACGCGCAGGACGCCGGGCCCGCCGCACTCCAGTGGATCGTGGACGGTTACAGCACGGTCTTCGCGGGGCTGCTGCTGCTCGGCGGGTCGCTCTCCGACCGGTACGGGCACCGGCGGATCTTCGTCACCGGACTCGGCGGCTTCGTAGTGGCGTCCGCGCTGTGCGCGCTCGCCCCGGATGCGGGCGTGCTGATCGCCGGGCGTCTGGGGCAGGGCGCGTGCGCCGCGCTGCTCGTCCCGGCGTCCCTGGCGCTGCTGCGGGCCGTGTACACCGAGGGGCGGGACCGCGCGCGTGCCGTCACCCGCTGGGGGCTGATCGCCGTACTGGGCTTCGGAGGCGGGCCGGTCGTGGGCGGGCTGGTGGTCGCGGGGCTCGGCTGGCGTTCGGTCTTCTGGCTGAACGTGCCCTTCGGCCTCGTCGCCGTGTGGCTCACCTTCCGCCACCTCCCGGGCGGCGGCGCCGTCCGCACCACCCGCGCCGACTGGTTCGGCCAGCTACTCGCGATGACCGGGCTCCTCACGCTCGCGACCGCCCTCAACGAGGCGGGCACCGAGGGCTGGTTCTCCTCCCCGGTGCTCGCCGCCCTCACTCTCGCGGGCCTGGCGCTGGCGGGCTTCGGAGCGCGGCAAGCCCAGTGCGAGCGCCAAGGCGTACGGGCCCCACTGCTGCGCCTCTCCCTGCTGCGCGACGCCCGCTTCTCCACGACCGCCCTCATCGGCCTCCTGATCAGCCTCGGCTACTACGGCCTGCTCTTTCTCCTGACCCTCTACTTCCAGCAGAGCCTGGACTACGGACCGGTCGCCACCGGCCTCGCCCTGCTGCCGTCGGTGGCCATGGGCCTGGTCGCCGCCCCCGTACTCGGCCGCGTCGACCCGTATCCGGCCATGGCGGGCGGGCTGCTGCTCGGCGCGGCGGGCTTCCTGGGCTGGCTGCTCGCCGGGCCCGACACCACCTACCCGGTCCTGCTCTTCGCACTCACCACCACCGGCCTCGGCCAGACCCTCACGGCGCTCGCCGCCACCTCAGCCATCGTCGACGCGGCACCCGCCGACCAGGCCGGGGTCGCCACCGCCGTCTTCAACGTCGCCCGCCAACTGGGCAGCGCCATCGGCGTCGCCCTCTTCGGCTCCTTCGCCGCCGCCTACGGCCTGGTCACGGGCCTGCACCTGGCGGCGTCCGCGGCAGCGGCGTGCTTCGCCGCGGGCGCGGTGTTCGCACTGCGCCTGGCACGGCGGGCCCGCCCTCAGACGCGGAACTCGGGCGGGAAGCCGGTCCAGCGCAGCTCCGCGGGCAGGTGGCCCATGTCGTTGAAGAACAACACGGCCGAGGGGCGACCGGGCGCGTAACGGATGACGGTCAGCGCCGCGTTGGCCTGGTTGATCCCCATCCAACGCCACTCAGGCGCGCCGTGCGCGGCCCGGACAAGCCAGCCGATGAGGAAGTTGTGGGTGACCACCAGCTCATGGCGGGGCTCGTCCCCCACCACCGGACCCGTGAACCGCGCCACCGCCTCACGGGCCAGCGCCGGGCCCGCCGCCCGCTCCGCCACGGGGAACTGGGCGAGGTGGCCCAGCATGCGGTCGGCAGCGTCGGGCGGCAGTTCCTCCGGGGACGGAACGTACGGGACGTAGTCCCCAGCGGCCTCGGCCACGTGCAGGGGAACACCGTCAAGCTGGTCGCCGACCAGCCGGGCCGTCTGCGCCACTCGGGGCAACGGCCCATGGTGGACGACCGAAAGCGGAACGCCTCGCAGCCGCTCCCCGAGAAGTACGGCCTGACGGCGGCCGTTGTCACTCAGCTCACTCTCATCAGGCGAAGCTTCACCGTGCCGGGCGAGATAGAGATAGCGCGCGGCAGTTCCGGTCATCGTGGGAGCCCCCTGTCGGCGTCGGTGATCATGTACGCCGGCAGGTGGACGCCGGGGGAACGCGGCCTGGTTCCAGCCCACCCTGACCCAGAACGTCACAGTGTGGGGTCACCCGCGCAACCACCAGAACGGGAAGGTCAGATATGTGTGCACAGGCAAGACCGGCAGAGTGAGCCCTGGTGACGGCCTCGTCCCTGACGGGCGTCCGTTTCCCTGCCCGCGCCACCTCAGGAGGCAGTCATCATGCGACGTTCCGCCTTTCGCGAGCTCACCGTGATCGCCGGGACACTGATTGCCGTCGTCGGGGCGGTCGCGCTGCCATTCGTCACTTCGGAGACGCCGCCATCGACGCCGGACTCCCCCCGGCCCGGAGACCACGAACGTCGAGGTACAGCAGGACCCCGATTCTGTGGAGCGGTACTGGACACCGGAACGTGAGGAAGCGGCGGAACCCGCACCCATGCCGCCTGACAACTAAGGCGCCAGTGCCACCGAATGGCTGCTCCGGTCTGTTCCCCCGATCCATCCGCCGATCCATGCGCGGGGCCGGGTGACTGGACCGCGGGCAGAACCAGCGACAGGTTCCGGGCGGGTGGAACCAACGGCAGACCTTGGTGTTCGATGGGTGGAGGCGACGGCCGTTCAGGCCGGAAAGGGAGCGGCCCAGGGCTCCCCCTCCAGAGCCGTCGCGTTGGCGACGTACGCGATGGTGCGGTACCAGCCGGCCAGGACCAGGAGTTCCAGCGTCTCGTCCTCGCCGAAGAAGGACCGCAGTTCGCTCCAGACCGCGTCGCTGAGCGTCGATGCGGCGTGGAGTTCGTCGACTGCGCGCAGGAGCGCAGCCTGGCGCGGGCTCCAGGCGGGGTCGCCCGGCTCTCCCGTGGCCGTCAGGGCGACCTGTTCCGGCGAGAGTCCGGCCACCGGCCCGTACGCCGTGATGTGCACGCCCCACTCGTACGCGCACCCGGAGCGCGCCGTGACGCGGGCGATGACGAGTTCCCGGTCCGCGTCGCTGAGCAGGCCGTGCACCAGCAGTCCCGCCCCCAGCACCCGCATCCGGGAGGCCAGGTCGGGCTGCGCGAGGCGGGCATCGCCACCTCCAGCGCCCCACCCGCCCCTGTCACCTGGGAGCTCACCCCCCTCGGCCACGACCTCGTCACCGCGATGCGACCACTTCTGGCCTGGTCGGACACGTGGGCCCAGCGGGGGTGACCCGCTGTGCCTGGCATCACCGCGGGCACGACCTGGCCATGCCCGAGCGCTCGCGGTCTCCGAAGCCCGGTCCGGCTTACTCGGCGTACTCGGCTCACTGACCGCGCGCTGGATCAACCACCCCGCGAACGACGCAGCGGCCAACTACAAGCCGAGACAACTTGCCATTGCCGCGCGGGCCGGGCTGGACGTTCCCCGCTGCGTCATCACGTCGGACCCCGAGCACGCACGCATGTTCATCGGGGGTGACCAGGTGGTCTATAAAGGGCTCGGCGGAGGTGTCCTTGGCCCGGAAGGGAAACGGCGGTTCATTCCTGTAGCGCTCGTCTCCGCAGGCGACATGGACAACGGAGTGACGGGCACGGCGCACCTGTTCCAAGAGCGCGTGGACAAGGCGTACGAGGTGCGGCTTACGGTCATCGGTGGTCGCATGTTCCCCGTCGCTATCCACGCGGGGAGCGAAGCCGCGCGACTGGACTGGCGCACCGATTACCAGTCACTCACATACGAACCCATCGCCATGCCCCCGGCCGTACACAAGGGGGTCCGTCGGCTCATGGCCGAACTTGGTTTGTGCTTCGGCGCGTTGGACTTTGCCGTCACGCCGGAAGGACGTTGGGTGTTCTTCGAGGTGAACCCCAACGGCCAATGGCACTGGCTCGCTGTCAAAGCCGGTATTCCGCTCGTTGAGGCCATGGCCGACGCTCTGCAAGGAGAGACCGAATGCCCGTAGCGCCCCAATGGATCGAAGCCGCCAAAGCGCTTGCCGACAAGGTGACTGCCAATGCCCCCGCATGGCACGACGCGGTGAGCAACACTCCCCGCCACATCCTTTTGCCGCGCTGGTGGCGTCGTATCCCCAACAGCCCAAAGCAGGAGTGGGAGCTGGTAGATCTTCCCGAGGGCTCCCCGGAACGACTCCACGCCGCGTACACCGACGAAACGCTGGTGACGCGCGTCGGTGCTCTGCACGCCGACCAGGCGCAACCGGGCGAACGGGCATCGGGTGATCCCACATCGTCATCCACCTTGCCGGGACTCATCGTCTCTATGGCGGACCGTCTCGGAGCCGAGCCGGGGCAAAAGGTGCTGGACGTAGGTACCGGTTCGGGCTATTCCGCAGCGTTGTTCGGTCGACGGTTCGGAGATGAGAACGTCACGAGTGTGGACGTGGACCCGTACCTGGTGGATGCGGCCCGTACACGCCTCGCCGAGTTCGGGCGCACGCCGCGTATGGAAGCCATGGACGCGACGGGGGAACTACCGGGCTTGAGGTATGACCGCATCATGGCGACGGTCTCGGTTCGGCCCGTCCCTCCATCCTGGCTGCGCGCGCTCCGACCCGGTGGTCGGCTGGTCACCACCATCGCGCACACCGCGCTACTGATCACGGCGGACATGGGAACGGACGGCATCGCGCGAGGCAACGTCCAGCCTGACCCCGCCACGTTCATGGAGACACGTCAGGAAGCCGACTATCCGCCGAGGCTGAACGACGTGTTCGTGTTCGCCCGAGTCCGCGAAGGCGAGGACGTACGCCCTCCGAACGGGCCGATTCCCGATCTGTGGCAGGAATGGTCGCTGCGGTGGCTGTACGAGCTGGTCACGCCCGGAGTCGAGACCCGATCGGCTACGTACCCGGACGACGGCCGCCGCGTGGTGTGGCTGCTCGCCGCAGACGGGTCTTGGGCGCGAGCCGAGGACGGAACGACGTCACTCGTTCACCAGGGCGGCCCCCGCCGACTCTGGGACGGGCTGGAGCGGGTCCGGCGCAAGTGGAACGAGAACAACAGGTTCCCTCTGCACTCGCTGCGGGCGGTACTCAGCCCGGAGGGCAGTTGGCTGCTCTCACCGGATGGCTCGTGGACCTTCGCTGTCTGACTGACACCATCCGAAGGCCGCCCCCTCCGGCCACCACCCAGCCGAATCGCCTTACTCGGCGGCCACAGCCGCCTCTGCCGCCTCCGCCGCCCGCTTCGCCCAGTACTCGCGCTCGGCCACCGCGCGTTCGGCCGCGCTGCCCTCGACGCAGAACTCGTTGCCCGCCGGGTCCGCGAAGACGACCCAGCCCCTGCCGTTCGGCTTGCGGCGGTCGTCCACGATGGTCCCGCCCAGCGCCAGCACCCGCTCCACTTCCTGGTCCCGTGGCTGGTCCGGTTCCAGGTCGAGGTGCACCCGGTTCTTCAGCGACTTCTTCTCGGTTACCCGAACGAACAGGAGAGTCGGCTGGCCGTCGGGCACGTCGAGGGCCACCTCGTCGTCGCCCGGTTCGTCCTGTGCGTCGACCGGGTGGCCCAGCACGCGACCCCAGAACTCGGCCAGCTCGTACGGCTCGTGGGGTGCGGCGCAGTCGAAGGTGATGTGGCGGACGATGGACGGCACTCGGTCTCCTCGTGTTCTTCTCGCGCGTCGGAAGCAGGCCGAACAGCTCGCCCTACGCCGTTTTCCACGCCCGTAGTGCGTTCCGCCCCGTAGCGCGTCCCGACCCCGCAGTGCGATTCGCCCCGTAGCGCGTGCCGCCGCCCGTAGCGCGTTTCCTGCCGGGACTGTACGTGCGGCACGGTCGATGAGCGACAGATATATTCCGCCCGGGGACCGTGTTACCTGCCGCTCACCGGGGAACGGCCACCAAGCCCGCCTCGTAAGCGATGATGACGAGTTGGACCCGGTCGCGGGCGTCGAGCTTGGCCAGCAGCCGGGTCACGTACGTCTTGACGGTGGCCACGCTGATGCACAGCTCGGCGGCGATCTCGGTGTTGGACAGGCCGCGGCCGACGAGGGTGAGCGCCTCGCGTTCCCGCTCGGTGATTCCGCTGATCACCGGGCGGCTGGGGGCGGGGTCGGGGCGGTCCGCGAACTCGGTGATCAGGCGGCGTGTCACGCTGGGGGCGATCAGCGCGTCTCCGGCGGCGACGACGCGGACGGCGCTGAGAATGTCGTCCAGGCCCATGTCCTTGACGAGGAATCCCGCCGCACCGGCGCGCAGCGCGCCGTACACGTAGTCGTCGTCATCGAACGTGGTCAGGACGAGGACGTGCGCGGCGCTCGGGCCCGCTGCGATGAGCCGGGTCGCCTCGATCCCGTCCATGCCGGGCATGCGGATGTCCATCACCACGACGTCGGGCCGCACGGTCTCCGCCAGCCGGACCGCCTCGGCGCCGGTCCCGGCCTCCCCCACGACGTCGAGGTCGGGGGCGTCGGTGATGACCATCTGCATGGCGGCGCGCACCAGCGGCTGGTCGTCAGCGAGCACCACGCGTACGGTCATGACGCCCCCGCCGGTACGGGCAGCCGGGCCGCCACACGGAAGCCGCCCTCGGGGCGGGGCTGCGCGGAGAAGTCGCCGTGCAGCAGGGTCACCCGCTCGCGCATCCCAGCCAGTCCGTAGCCGCTGCCCGCCTCGGCCCTTCCGTGTTCGGACGGGGCCACGCCCCAGGGGGAGGCGCCCCGGTCGCGTCCGCTGTCCACCACCTCGATGGACAGGTGGTGGTTGTCCCGGCAGTCGATGGACACCTGGCAGGAGCGGGTGCCCGCGTGGCGTACCACGTTGGTCACCGACTCCTGGATGATGCGGAACGCCGACAGGTCGATGTCCGGCGGCAGCGGGCGCCGTTCGCCCCGCCAGCGCACGTCGACGCGGACACCGGCGGCGGTCGTCGTCTCAGCGAGGCGGTCGAGGTCCGCCAGGCCCGGCGCCGGGTGGCGGGGCGCCGCCTCGTGCGCCTGGCCCGGCTCAGCCTGGCGGAGGGCGCCGAGCATGCGGCGCAGCCCCGACAGCGTTTCCCTGCTGGTGGTTTCGACCGCGCTCAGAGCGGTGCGGGCCCGGGCGGGCTGGGTTTCGATGACCCGGGTCGCCGCACCGGCCTGGAGGGCGATGATGCCGATGCTGTGCGCGACCATGTCGTGCAACTCACGGGCTATCCGCAGCCGTTCGGCGGTGACAGCCTGCGCGGCGGCCTGGGCGCCCAGCTTCTCGGCGTGGTCGCGGGACTGGCGTGCCGAGTTGCCGATGAGCCAGGCGACGACGGCCGTCAGCGCCACGGTCAGCTCCGTCGACGTGCCGACCACCCACCCGCACAGCACCCGCGTCGCCACGTAAGCGACCAGCACGCCGACCGCCATGGCGGTCGCGGTGATCCCCGTACGGAGCGGCCGGGAGGCCGCGATGAAGCACAGGGCGACATCGACCGCCAGGAACTGGAGCAGCGGGATCTCCCCCACGCTCAGCGCTGTCGAGGCGATGACGGAACCGCCGAGCATCAGGGCGAGGGCCGCCAGCGGCCGACGGCCCAGCAGGGCGCTGCCCGCCAGCACCAGGGCGGTGGCCAGGGTCAGGGACACCAGGCCGTCCCACCGGTAGAGGAGGACCCCGGGGGACACGGCGGGCTCCACCTCGCCGGGAAGCCTGACGCGCATGAGAAATGTGAACGCCGCACCCGCACACCAGGTCAGCGCCGTCCAGGCGCCCGGCGGTATGCGCTTGAGCAGCGGCGGATGAGGCGGGAGGGCGGACATGCGCCGATCGTAGCCACGCGATCCCGGCCGGGCATCAGACCACGGTCGTACACCCGGGGTCGGCAGCGCGCCCCGCCGATGTCCGCACTGGACCGATGACGGGCCGGGGGGCGCCCCGGCACCGTAAGCCGGGTGACCGAAGTGAGCGAACTGCCCCTCATCGCCGCGCTCCTCGCCCTGATCGTCGTGGACCGCCGCGACGTGTGACCGCGAGGTCCAGCGGCGGCGCACCGGGATCGATCCGATGGCACATCCGGCACTGGCAACGGCCTCCGGAAAACGTGCCGCCTCCGGAGCTGATCGCGCGTCCGGAACGGGTGCCGTCTTCCGCGTTGATGACGCATCGGAACTGCGAGAACCGACGGAAAGCGAAGGAACCGACACCCATGGGCTCCACCCTCGTCATCACCAATGACTTCCCGCCCCGGCAGGGCGGGATCGAGACCTTCGTGCACGCCATGGCCACCCGCATGCCGGACGACGACGTCGTCGTCTACACCTCGTACGAGCCGGGCGGCACCACCTTCGACGCGACGCTCCCCTTCCCCGTCATCAGGGACACCAGCCGCGTGCTGCTGCCCACGCGCCGGGTCACCGCGAGAGCCGCCTCGCTCGCCACGGCGTACGGCTGCGACCGTGTCTGGTTCGGCGCGGCCGCGCCGCTCGCCCTGATGGCACCGGCCCTGCGGCGCGGCGGCGTACGGCGCGTCGTGGCGACCACCCACGGCCACGAGATCTGGTGGGCGAGGGCACCCGGCACGCGCCACCTCATGCGGCGGATCGGCGAAAGCGTCGACGTCGTCACCTACCTCGGCCCGTACACCCGCTCCCGCATCGAGCCCGCCCTCGGACCCCGGGCGCGGATGAGCCGCCTCGTGCCGGGCGTGGACACCGAGGTGTACCGGCCGCAGAGCAACGCGTCCCGCGATGTGCGCACCGTCCTGGAGCTGCACGGCAAGCGGGTGATCCTGTGCGTCGCCCGGCTGGTGCCGCGCAAGGGCCAGGACATGCTGATCCGGGCCCTGCCACTGGTACGCGACACCGTCCCGGACGCGGTCTTGCTCATCGTCGGCCAGGGACCGGACGAGGCCCGGCTGCGCAGGCTGGCACGGCGCCACGCCAGCGGGGCGGTCCACTTCGTCGGCGGCGTCTCGCACGCGGACACCCCGCCGTACTACGCCGCCGCCGACGTCTTCGCCATGCCGTGCCGCACGCGCAAGGGCGGCCTGGAGGCCGAGGGACTCGGCATCGTCTTCCTGGAGGCCGCCGCGAGCGGTCTGCCGGTCATCGTCGGCGATTCCGGCGGCGCACCCGACGCCGTACGCGAATGCCGCACCGGCCGGGTGGTGGACGGCACGGACCCGGCCGCCATCGCCCGCGCCCTGACGCGGATGCTGCTCGACCCCCACCGAGCGGCCATGGGCGCCGCGGGCCGCGAGTGGGTCAAGCAGGCATGGTCCTGGGACAACTCGGCCCGCCACTTGGCACGACTCCTGTCACCCGAGCACGTCCCGGCGGGGATTCCCGGAGAGCGGTGAAGACCGGCCGGGCGGGCATCCGAGGCTCTACAACCCAGCAACCGGCCGATAACCCGACAACCCGCGTCCCGGCCCGCAGCCGGGGATCGGCCCGAACGACTGCCGCGCATCCGGTCGCCGTCCCGGCAGCCCGATCACCCGCCGAACATGGTGGTGCCACACCCACCATAAGTACGCGCTGTTCGCGGCATGCTCCGGTCGGCACGCTGGCTCCATGACGCACAGCACTTCTCGATTCAAGGACAAGGTCGCACTCATCACCGGCGGCACAAGCGGCATGGGGCTGGCCACCGCGCGCAGGCTGCTTGCCGAGGGCGCGCGGGTGGTCATCACCGGGCGCGACAAGAACCGGCTGGACGCCGCGGCCGAAGACCTGGACAGCGGGGACCGCGTCCTCGCTGTCCGCAGCGACGCGGCGAGTCTCGCCGATCTCGACGCGCTGACGGCCGCGATCCGGGAGCGGTTCGGGCGGCTGGATGTGGTCTTCGCCAACGCGGGCGTCGCCTCGTTCCAGCCGTACGGTGACATCACCGAGGCCGAGTTCGACCGCGTCGTGGACATCAACTTCAAGGGAGTGTTCTTCACCCGCCAGAAGACCACCCCGCTGCTGTCCGACCATGCGGCGATCGTGATCAACGCGTCGTGGACGCTGCACCGCGGCCTGCCCGCCGCCTCCCTCTACTCGGCGACCAAGGCAGCGGTGCACAACCTGACGCACACCCTCGCGGCAGAACTGGCGCCCAGGGGGATACGGGTCAACTCCGTGAGCCCCGGCTACATCGAGACCCCGATGTTCCACGACGCCGTCTCCGCCGACGCGCGAGCCGCCGTCGTCGCCCAGGTCGTCGCCGGTCGTCTCGGTACCGCCGAGGACGTCGCCGACGCGGTCGCCTACCTCGCCTCCGGAGAAGCGTCCTACGTCAACGGACAGGACCTGATCGTCGACGGCGGCCTGGTCGCCGCCATCCCCGGGGCGACGGGGTAGCCATGGCTCCGGGACGGCGTGCGGACGCGGGAGCGCGGCGGCTCCGACCGCCCTCGCGGGGCGGCGGCCCTTGCAGGGCCCCACCGTCCGCCTGTCACGACCCGCGTGTCCGCCCTTCTCCCGGCAGACCCGGCAGAAGGGCCCCTTCCAGCGAAGGGGCCCTTCGGTGCTCAGCGCGGGGTGCCGGCCGGGCCGGGTCTCACAGGGAGGTGAGCGGTTCGGCCTCGTAGGCCCGGTGGAGCAACTCCACGAAGGTCGGCGCCTCGGGCAAGGGCACGGAGTCGATCCGGTGTACCGCGATGCCCGGCGTCCATGAGTTCATGACCACGGCCCCGGCCATCGCGGGCAGATCGGCGAGCGTGATCTCCTGGTCGCGCTGCGGGACCCCGAGGCGGTCCAGCTGCCGGCGGAGGATGCCCATGGTCGTCCCGGCCAGCATCTCGGCCACGGGCCACACCACCGCGGTGCCGTCCCAGAAGGCCAGGTTCCAGATCGACGCCTCGCTGAGCCGCCCTTGGCGGTCGACGAAGGCGGCGTCGTCGAAGCCTCGCGCGACGGCCTGCCGGAGGTAGTACGTCTTGGCCACCTCGCCGACATGCTTCACGCCCGGGAGGACCCGTTCGTACTCGACCGCCGCCAGCGTCAGCGGGCCCTGCGGGCCGGACGAGGCCAGTCCCGTACGGACCAGCATCTCGGGCTCCACATCGGGCCCCGCCACGGTGAACTCCCCCGCGGGCGAATACACCGTGGCCATCAGCGAGAGGTCCGCCGGACCGGCCTCCAGGGCCGCCCGCAGGGAAGCCCGCACCCGGTCGTCGGACCACGCCTGACCGAACAACTCCAGCGAGGCGCGCCGCAACCGCTCCAGATGGAGGTCGAGGCCCCGGACCTGGCCGCCGCGTACCTGTATGGCGGTGAAGTGGGCGTAGCCCGAGAAGGCAAGCGGCCCCAGGTCCTCGGTGGTCGCCGCCCGGCCGTTACGTTGAACAACAGAAGAGGTCATGCGTTACTCCAGAGGTACGGGGTCGACTGGGCGGAAACAAGGGACGCGGCACGGCCTCGGCCACGGACAGGGAGCCGACGCCCCTACCGCGGACGACGTGCGCGGAATGCCCGCTCACAGGGTGACGTTAAGGCTTGACACCAATAGGAAGGTCAAGAGGAAGGCCAAGAAGACGGCCGACCTCGGAGGGGGCAGGGCACATGCTGATCGGGGAGTTGTCCCAGCGGACCGGAGTCAGTTCGCGACTGCTGCGGTACTACGAGGCGCAGGGATTGCTGGACGCCACGCGCAGCCAGAACGGTTACCGCCACTACGCCGAGGACTCGGTGGTCACCGTACGGCAGGTTCGTGCCCTGCTCGACGCGGGCCTGACCACAGAGGTGATCCGTTCGCTGCTGCCGTGCGCCCGGGGCGAGTTGCCCGAGATGGACATGTGCGTGGATGTCCGGGCCATCCTCGACCGGGAGTTGGCTGCCACGGACGACCGTATCGACGACCTCCAGCGCAGCCGCAGCGCTCTCGCCGGCTACCTGGAGCCGTCCTGAGCCGTCACCCGCGTGACCGGATGGCACCTGCCTCGCGGCGAGCATGGCGCGGTCCAGCGGTTTGGCGTTCAGCTCGTCGCGGGCGAGTCTCTCGTAGTCGACGGCAACGGTGTCGTAGGCCGTCCGAGTGGCGTGCAGGCAGGTCGCTTCGGTCATGGTCCATGACCGAAGCCCCGCGCCTCAAGGCCGGACCCGGGATCGACGGGAACGCACGAGCAGCGGCCTCGCCGGAGGAGGCCGGTATCTCAGATCGGCCGAGACATCACCACACCAGGCGCCCGAGACTGAGCGAGGCGTGCGAACGGATGCCCCACAGGGAACCGAGACTGCCGCACAAGGACCGAGACCGCCACACCTTCGCAGAGACGCGACATCATCACATTCAGCCACTCTCCGTCACAGTGTGCGACGCGCCACTATTGCAAGCGCTCGCTTGCAATAGTTAGCAGGCGTGAGGCAGCATCGAAGGCATGGCATCACTGAACGTCGGCAACCTCGGCGAGTTCCTGCGGGAGCAGCGGCGTACCGCCCAGCTCTCGCTGCGGCAGCTCGCCGACGCCGCCGGGGTGTCCAATCCGTATCTCAGCCAGATCGAGCGCGGCCTGCGGAAGCCGAGCGCGGACATCTTGCAGCAGCTGGCCAAGGCGCTGCGGATCTCCGCCGAGACGCTGTACGTCCAGGCAGGCATCCTCGACGAGCGAGACCGGGTCGAGGTCGAGGTCAGCAGTGCGATCCTGACCGATCCGACGATCAACGAGCGGCAGAAGCAGGTGCTGCTGCAGATCTACGAGTCCTTCCGCAAGGAGAACGGGCTCGGCGCGGATCAACCGGTCGGTGCCGGTGACACCGGCACCGGCGGCACCGCGGACTCCGGCACTTCCGGCACCCCAGTGGCCGATGCCGCCCCGCATGGCATAGCCGGCCAGAACGCCCCCGGCGCCACGGATGACGCCGACGGCACCGACGGCCCGCAGACCACACATCAGCGCACGCCCTGACCGATCCGGGAGGACCCTCGTCATGGCCATCACCGAAGACATCCGCAAGACGATCACGGACCCCACCCCCCTGTACGCCGTGGCCGGTGCCGCCGACCTCGCCGCCGAGAAGCTGAAGGAGGCCCCGGCGCTGTTCGAGAAGATCGTCGCCGAGACCCCCGAGCGCCTCGCGGCCGTACGGGACACCGACCCCAAGGCCGTACAGGACCGGGTCACCAAGCAGGCGCAGGAAGCGCAGGCGAAGCTCAACGAGCTGCTGGGCACGCTCGACACCGACGTCAAGAAGCTGCGTGAGTCGGCGCAGGACCTCACCCTCCAGGGCGTGGGCCGGGTCGCCGAGTACGCGGTCCGGGCCCGCGACACCTACGACGAGCTGGCCGAGCGCGGCCGGGGCGCCGTGAAGACGTGGCGCGGCGACGTGGCCGAAGAGGTGCTTGAGGTCGCTGAGGCGATCGAGGCCGACGAAGAGTCGGCGCAGGGCACCAAGGCCGGCGCCGCCAAGTCCTCCAGCACGACCGCCACCAGCACGGACAGCACCACCAAGCCCGCGGCGAAGAAATCCGCCCCGGCGAAGAAGACCCCGGCGAAGAAGACCACCCCCAAGGCGGCCGAGTAATCGCCGGAGCCCGCATGGCCTTGTAACGAGGCCATCGACGGCGAAAGCGGGCCGGGCACCCCCGCGTGTCCGGCCCGTTGTACGGGTACGGTTGCGGCTGACACGCCCGACAGGGCGTGCGGCCGAAGATCACAACATCTCACAGGCGGTGGATGACGTGCTGGTGCAGGGATTCAGCGAGATCATGTACTGGGTTTCCTGGGGCCTGCTGCTGTTCAGCCTGTTCGCGTTCGTCGACTCGGCGATCCGCCGGGAGGACGCCTACCGGGCAGCGAGCAAGCAGACCAAGCCCTTCTGGCTGATCCTGCTGGGCATCGCGACAGCGGCGAACCTCTTCCTGCCGGTGATGGCGTTCATCCCGATCATCGGCCTGATCGCGACCATCGTCTACATGGTCGATGTGCGGCCCGCCCTCAAGCAGGTCTCCGGCGGTCGCGGCCGCCGCGGCGGCTCAAGCTCCGACGGCCCCTACGGTCCGTTCAACGGCCGCTGACCCACCCCCTCCCCCCGGCCCTCCCGGGCGGCCGAGCGGATTCGCTGCCGCGCGCCGTGCGAGATGAGCGACAGACGACGAGCCGCACTGGATGGGCCGTATGGGCCCGCCGTGCGCGATGAGTCCTACGGGCACGCCAAATCGCCCGGCCCGGCCTTACGAACGCGCCGAACCGCCCCGGCTTACGAGTGGCGCCCCGAAGGCTCGGTAGGCCCCGCGCCGTACGTACGCGCCGTAGCGGCCGTCCTACTCGTCGCCCCGGCCCAGCAGCAGCACGGCCACGTCGTCCGTCAGTTCGCCGCCGTTCAGCGCGCGGACCCGGGTCACCGCCGCGTCCAGCAGCGCCTCGCCCGACAGCCCCGACGCCAGCAGCTCGCTGACGAGTTCGACCATGCCGTCCTCGCCGAGCCGCTGGGTGCCTGACCCGACACGCCCCTCGATCAGTCCGTCCGTGTACATCATCAGGCTCCACGCCGCGCCCAACTCGACCTCCTGGCGCGGCCAGCGGGCGTCCGGCAGCAGGCCGAGGGCCGGGCCGCCCTCGGTGCAGGGGAGCAGCTGCGGGGCGTGGCCGGCGCGGGCCAGCAAGGGCGGCGGATGACCGGCCAGGCACAGTCCGGCCCGCCGTCCGTCCGGGGTGATGTCCACCGTGCACAGCGTCGCGAAGATCTCCTCGTCGTCCCGCTCGTGTTCGAGGACCTCCTGAAGGGTGTCGAGCAGCGGATCACCACTGAGCCCGGCGAGCGTCAAGGCCCGCCACGCGATGCGGAGTTCGACACCGAGCGCCGCCTCGTCGGGCCCGTGGCCGCACACGTCGCCGATCATCGCGTGCACGACGCCGTCGGGCGTGCGGACGGTGTCGTAGAAGTCGCCGCCGAGCAGCGCCCGGCTGCGGCCCGGCCGGTACCGGGCGGCGAACCGCAGGTCGGAACCGTCGAGCAACGGCGTGGGCAGCAGGCCGCGTTCGAGCCTGGCGTTCTCCTGCGCGCGCAGCCGTGACTCGCTGAGCTGGCGGCGCGCGCGGTCGGCGCGCTTGCGCTCCACCGCGTACCGGACAGCCCGGCTGAGCACCCGGTCGTCCAGCTCGTCGCGGAAGAGGTAGTCCTGGGCGCCGACCCGTACCGCCTCGGCCGCGCGCTCCGCGTCGTCCTCCGCGGTCAGGGCGAGCACCGCGTGTCCGGGAGCGAGCCGCAGGACCTCGCGCAGCGTCTCCAGCGCGTCCGACGCGCCTTCGCCGGGCGTCGGCAGGCCCAGATCGAGCACGATGCACTGGGCGTCGTCGGTGAGCAGCCGCGCCGCCTCGGTGAGGTTACGGGCGGTCCTGACCCGTACGGGCTTGCCCTCGGCGTCCGTCAGCTGCGGCATGGCGAGCGACCCGGCCGGGTCGTCCCCGATCACCAGCAGGCTGATCCCGGGGTCGGGCAGCGGCGCTGACCTGCGCGGCGCGTCCGATGCTTCTCGCTGGCGCGGCACGGGTACGGGTGCCGGTACGGGCATCGCTCCATTCCTTCCCTCCCCCGAGGCGCGTCACGGTCCGCCCCTGGTCCATGGCACCTCGCCGGTCGCGGCTGGCCCATGGTGCCTGGCGCGTCGCGGCTGGCCCATGGTGTGGGGGGCCTGGAGCCGGTCTCCCGCCTCCGGCGGCCGCTTCGGGCCGACGGCGGTACGCGAGCGACTGGCTCCCGGGCGGCGCTGGGCCGCCCGTTCCCGGCCGCGCACGCGCCCGCCGCCGGAAGGCGGAGGCGCGGTGTGCTGCCGGGTACTGCCAGGCGACCCTAGCGGTAGGGCGCACCTAAACGGAATGGCTTACGGTGAGTCACCGAGGTCATATGCCCCGCCGCCCACGGGCGTCCCGGCCCACCGGCCCCCGGAGATCCACCGCTCGTCCCGCCCACTCACCACGCGGTGGCCCGGTGCCTGGTCCGCGCCATGATCCACGGCGTGACCCGCCCACACACCGCGCCACGGGCCCGTACCGCGCCCGTCCCCAGGCGCCCCCGGGATGATCTTGGAGGCTGGCTCAGCGGGTCGGCAGCGCCGCCCCCACGCGCTCCGGGCGGCGAACGCAAGATGACGAACATCACGCCCGACACGGGGCACCACCAACGCACACCGGCAGGCGCCCAGAAACGGCCACCGCCGCCTTCACGCGCCCCACCCGCGCACTCAGCCGCCGCCGTGCCAGGCGCTGGACAAGCAACCCGCGCCCAGCGCAGGCGTGTGCCCCGCCAGGAGCGCGGGGATGTGCCCTGCTAGAGGCGCAGGGACGCACCCTGCCAGGGGCGCGGGGAACGCGACCAGCCACACCACACCCGCAGCCCGCGACGCACAGGCAGGAGCTCCCCGCGAACCGCACCCCGCTACCCCGGCGTCGCCCCGCGCCGCCGCCGTCGCTCCCCGCGCCGCCGTCGTCAGCTCACGCGTCCGGCCTGACCACGCCGAGGATCTGCATCGAGCCCGCGCCCGCCTGGGTGATGTGCCGTCCGGGGCGCGGCGCGTGGACGATGATCCCGTCGCCCACGTACATCCCCACGTGGCTGGCGTCCTTGTGATAGATGATCAGGTCGCCGGGGCGCATGTTGTCGATGTCCACCTTGGGGAGCTGCCGCCACTGCTCCTGCGAGGTGCGCGGAATCGAACGGCCCGCCGCGCCCCATGCCTTGAGCGTCAGCCCTGAGCAGTCGTACGTCTTCGGGCCCTCGGCGCCCCACTCGTAGGGCTTGCCGATCTGGTCCGTGGCGAAGGCGATGGCCCGCTCGCCCTGCGCACTCGCCTTGCCGCTGACGTCCGTGAGCGCGCCGGACCCGAGCCACTTCGCCTGCGCTTTTTCGGCCTTGTCGGCTTCCAGCTGGCGCAGCCGCGCGCGCTCCTCGGCCGCCAGCTGGGACTCCAGCTTCTTCGCCTCGGCGAGCTTGGCCTTGATGTCCTTGCGGGCGGCGGCCTTCTTCGTACGGCTGCGCTCCAGCCGCTCCCACTGCTCGGTGGCTTCCTTCGCGTAGCCGTCGAGGGCGTGCTGGGTGGTGGCGAGCTTGCCCATCACGCCCTTGGTCGCGTGCTGGCCCTTGCGGACGAGGGAGACACCGTCGAGGAAGCCCTGCGGATCGGTGTTGAGCAGTACGCGCGCCTCGGGGGAGATGCCACCCGTCCGGTACTGCGCCCGGGCCATCGCCCCGGCCTGCTTCTTCAGGCCGATCATTTCCTTCTGGGCCGCGGTGACCGAGTGCGCGATCCGCACGATCTTCTTCTCCTGGCGGGCCTGCCGCTCCTTCGCCAGGTTGTACGCGTCGGTCGCGGCCTCCGCCTCCCGGTAGAGGGCCTCGACCTGCCGATGGACCGCCTCCAGGCTCTGGGGCTTCTTCGGCTTCGGTTTGTCGGGCGCGGCCTGTGCCACGCCGGGGGAGGTGAGCACCCCGGCGGCCGCGCAGACCAGTGCGGTCGCGAGGACGACACCGCGCCGCCGCTCGCCGCCACGTCCACGTCGCGCACCGCCAGGCAGGGCACCGCCGCTCCGCGCGGCGGCGGGCCGCGCGCCGTGCGCACCCTCGCCTCGCGCCTCACCTCGCGCTTCCGCGCTCCCCGCGTTCCCGCCCCGCCCGCTTTCGCCCGGCTCGTACACGCTTCGCACCCTCTCCCCCGCGCTTTCGCGCTCCGCGCGACCGCTCGCCGCGCTCTCGCCGCTGCGGGTCTCGTCTTCTCTGGCTTCGTCCATGGCTTCGTTCCGGCCGTGCCGTGCCACCGCACCGGCCAGTCCGCGTCGCCCACACCCCATACCAGACCTACTGGCACGTAACCTGGGATCGTGCCACGCCACGCGTGAATTCGACAGGGTCGTGGGAAAGATCCGTCGTCCCTGGCGGGCCTCTTGTCGACGGCGTACGAACGTCTAAGCGTCGCTCGTGGGTACCGCCACCACCCTGACGGCCGAGGTTCACCCTCCGTTCACTCACGCCCATTGGCCACTTCACCTGATCTGCCTAATTTCAGCCGTACAGAGTGCGAGTCGCGCTCGTGGACGGCCATTCCGCCACGTCGCTGGTTGCACAGTCTCGCTACGGTCACCGATCTCTTCGCACGCCGTCCCCACCGGCGGCTCCTGGAAGGAACTCCCGAACAGTGAAGCTTCAGCGCAAGAACCGGCTTCGCGCCATCGCCGCCGGCGCCCTCGCCGTCTCCGGCGCCCTGGTCCTCACGGCGTGCGGCTCGGACGACAACAACGGCTCCTCCGGTGGCGGCTCCGGCAAGTCCGCCGGCCCGATCAAGTGCGAGGGCAAGGGCAACCTCCTCGCTTCGGGCTCGTCCGCGCAGCAGAACGCCATGGACCTGTGGGTCAGCAACTACGGCGACGAGTGCGAGGACACCAAGGTCAACTACAAGGCGACCGGCTCTGGCGCCGGTATCCAGGAGTTCCTGCAGGGCAAGACCGCCTTCGCCGGTTCCGACTCCGCGCTGAAGCCCGAAGAGGTCACCGCGTCGAAGAAGGTCTGCAAGGGCGGCCAGGGCATCAACATCCCGATGGTCGGCGGACCGATCGCGGTCGGCTTCAACGTCCCGGGGGTCGACAAGCTCACGCTCGACGCCGAGACCCTGAGCCTCATCTTCGACTCGAAGATCAAGAAGTGGAACGACGAGGCGATCAAGAAGCTGAACCCGGACGCCAGCCTCCCGGACCTCAAGATCCAGGCGTTCCACCGCTCCGACGACTCGGGCACCACCGACAACTTCACCAAGTTCCTCAAGGCCGCCGCCCCCAAGGCATGGCCGCACGAGCCGGGCAAGGCGTGGGAGGGCGAGGGCGGCCAGTCCGCTGACGGCTCCTCCGGTGTCTCCTCGCAGGTGAAGCAGGTCTCCGGCGCGATCTCGTACTTCGAGCTCTCGTACGCGACGTCCACCGGCGTCAAGACCGTCGACCTGGACACCGGCGCCGACGCCCCGGTCGAGGCCACCGTCGAGAACGCCTCCACGGCCATCGCCGAGGGCAAGGTCGTCGGCAAGGGCAAGGACCTCGCGCTGGAGCTGGCGTACGACACCAAGGCCGCGGGCGCGTACCCGATCACCCTGGTCACGTACGAGATCGCCTGCGACAAGGGCAACAAGCCCGGCACCGCCGAGGCCACCAAGTCCTTCCTGACCTACACCGCCAGCGAGGGTGGCCAGACCTCGCTGAAGGAGCTCGGCTACGCCCCGCTCCCGGACGAGATCGCCACGAAGGTGCGCGACACCGTCTCGACCCTCTCCTAAATCCCGCGTGCGGCCGGCCCGCGTCCCCTCCGCGCCCTCCCCGGGCGCGGAGGGACACCCATGGGCCCTCGCCGCACCGTCCGGTGCACCGCCGCGCCAGGAGCCGCACCCAGGCTCCGCAGACCGGAGAAAATCATGGACATAACACCGACCTCACCCTCCAGCCCGCCACCCAAGTCCTCACCGCCGCTCGTGACGGACAAGGTGGCCGCGCCGGGCAAGAGCAAGAGCACTGGTCGAGCTGGTGACCGCGTGTTCCTCGGGCTTTCCCGGGGCTCCGGCATCGTGCTCCTAGTGATCATGGCAGCCATCGCGCTGTTCCTCACTCTCCGCGCGACCAGGGCCATCACGAAGAACGAGGGCAACTTCCTCACCACCTTCGAGTGGAACGCGAACGGCCCGCACCCGAACTTCGGCATCGCCGTCCTGCTGTTCGGCACCGTGGTCAGCTCGGTCATCGCGATGGTCATCGCGGTGCCGATCGCCGTCGGGATCGCGCTGTTCATCTCGCACTACGCGCCGCGCCGTCTCGCCTCCCCGATCGGCTACCTGATCGATCTCCTCGCCGCGGTGCCCAGCATCGTCTACGGCCTGTGGGGCGCGCTCTTCCTGGTTCCGCACCTCGAAGGGCTTTACAAGTGGTTCGACGACTACCTCGGCTGGACCGGGATCTTCGAGTACAACGACGGCGCCGCCCGCTCGCTGTTCACCATCGGCATCCTGCTCGCGATCATGATCCTGCCGATCGTCACCAGCGTCAGCCGTGAGGTCTTCCTCCAAGCCCCGAAGATGATCGAAGAAGCGGCACTCGCCCTCGGCGCGACCCGCTGGGAGGTCATCCGGATGTCGGTCCTCCCCTTCGGCCGCTCCGGCATCATCAGCGCCTCGATGCTCGGCCTCGGCCGCGCGCTCGGCGAGACGATGGCCGTCGCCACCGTCCTGTCCACCAGCTTCGACATCAAGGCCAGCCTGCTCGACGCGGGCGGCGGCACCTTCGCGCAGAACATCGCGAGCGGCTTCAAGGAAGCCACCGACATCGAAGGCAGCGTCGGGCGCGACGCCCTGATTGCCTCCGGTCTGGTGCTGTTCGTCCTCACCCTGCTGGTGAACGGCGCGGCCCGCCTGATCATCGCGCGCCGCAAGGAGTACTCGGGGGCCAACGCATGAGTGACGCACCCGCGGCCGCGACGCCGCACAAGCACCAGCCCGCCATACCTCCGCCCCTCGCGGCCGGAGCAACACTGGAAGGGGGCGCGGCATGAGCAACGTCGTCATGGACAAGGCTCCGGTCTCCGACAGCGCACCCCTGCCGACCACACTGCGGCAGCCCCGCCTCCCCCGCTGGACCCCTGCCGCGCTCGTGCTGGCCTCGGCCGCCGTCGGCTGCGGCATCGGCATCGGCGCCGGCCTGGACAGCAAGATCCAGTGGGGCCTGATCTCCGCGATCCTCTTCGTACTCCTGACCTACGGGCTCACCGTCAAGGTGGAGGGCAAGCGACAGGCCAAGGACCGGCTCGCCACGAGCCTGGTGTGGGTCTGCTTCCTGCTCGCGATCGTCCCGCTCGCCTCGCTGATCTTCGAGACGGTCAACCGGGGCTCCAAGGTCCTCGACGGCTACTTCCTCACCCACTCCATGGACGGCACCCAGCGGATGCTGCCGGGCGGCGGCGTGTACCACGCCCTGATCGGTACCCTGGAACAGGTCGGCATCGCCACCCTGATCGCCGCCCCGCTGGGCCTGCTGACCGCCATCTACCTGGTGGAGTACGGGCGCGGAAAGCTCGCCAAGACCGTCACGTTCTTCGTGGACGTCATGACCGGCATCCCCTCGATCGTCGCCGGTCTGTTCATCCTGAGCCTGTGGATCATCATCCTGGACTTCAACTACTCCGGCTTCGCCGGTGCGATGGCGCTGGCGATCCTGATGATGCCGGTGGTCGTGCGGTCCACCGAGGAGATGCTCAAGCTCGTCCCGAACGAGCTGCGCGAGGCGTCCCTGGCGCTGGGCGTGCCCAAGTGGCGCACCATCCTCAAGGTGGTGCTCCCGACCGCGATCGGCGGTATCACCACAGGTGTGATGCTCGCTGTCGCGCGTGTCGCGGGCGAGTCGGCCCCGATCGTGCTGCTGGTCTTCGGCGCGAAGGAAATCAACAACAACCCCTTCGAAGGCGCCCAGTCCTCACTGCCGTACTACGTCTACGAGCAGTGGCAGAACGGCAACGACCCGTCCTACGACCGGGCCTGGGCGGCGGCGCTCGTCCTGATCGCCTTCGTCATGATCCTGAACCTGGTGGCGCGCGGCATCGCTCGCTGGAAGGCCCCGAAGACCGGCCGCTGAGGCCCACCGACTTTCCGGCTCCGCCGCGCGGGGCCGACGTGAGAAGAGAAGTGATTCACATGGCCAAGCGCATCGACGTCAGCGGCCTCACCGCGTTCTACGGCTCCCACAAGGCCATCGAGGACATCTCGATGACCGTGGAGCCCCGCTCCGTGACGGCCTTCATCGGCCCCTCCGGCTGCGGCAAGTCCACTTTCCTGCGCACCCTCAACCGTATGCACGAGGTCACACCCGGCGGCCGGGTCGAGGGCAAGGTGATGCTGGACGACGAGAACCTCTACGCCTCCGGCGTGGACCCGGTCTCCGTCCGCCGTACGGTCGGCATGGTCTTCCAGCGGCCGAACCCGTTCCCGACCATGTCGATCTACGACAACGTCGCGGCCGGGCTCCGGCTCAACGCCTCGTACAAGAAGCGTGACCTGGACGCCGTCGTCGAGAAGTCCCTCAAGGGCGCCAACCTCTGGAACGAGGTCAAGGACCGCCTGAACAAGCCGGGCTCCGGTCTCTCCGGTGGTCAGCAGCAGCGGCTGTGCATCGCGCGCGCCATCGCGGTCGAGCCGCAGGTGCTGCTCATGGACGAGCCGTGCTCGGCGCTCGACCCGATCTCCACCCTCGCCATCGAGGACCTGATCGGCGAGCTGAAGGAGCGCTTCACGATCGTCATCGTGACGCACAACATGCAGCAGGCGGCCCGCGTCTCGGACCGTACGGCGTTCTTCAACCTGTCCGCGGTCGGTCAGCCGGGCAAGCTCATCGAGATCGACGAGACCGAGCGGATCTTCTCCAACCCGTCCGTCCAGGCGACCGAGGACTACATCTCGGGCCGGTTCGGCTGATCAGGCCCGCTGGGCTGCCGGACCGGCCCCCACCAGGCGCCCGGTCCGGCAGCCCAGCGCGGCACGAACGCCTCGCGAAGCGAGGAACGAAGAGCAGCCCTGCGGTGCTGCATGGCGGTGCCACCGCAAGGCGAGGGCCCGCCCCCTGGCTCCCGGGGGGCGGGCCCGTCCATGTGCTGCGCCACGCGTGCGCGGCCGCTGTCCGCCGCGTACGCCTGGCGGGGCGTGTACGGGGTGGTGCGTGCGGTGCGTACGTCCGGTCCTGGTGTCCCGGCGAGGCGCGTATCCGCGGGTCAGCCGAAGGCCAGGTTCACGATCCAGTAGCTGAGCGCGGCGACGGCCGCCGCCGCGGGCATCGTGATGAACCAGCCCATGATGATGTTCTTGGCCACGCCCCAGCGGACGGCCTTCACCCGCCGGGTCGCGCCGACACCCATGATCCCCGAGGTGATGACGTGGGTCGTCGAGATCGGGGCGTGGAACATGAAGGACGCCGTGTACATGATCGAGGCCGCGGTCGTCTCCGCCGCGAACCCCTGCGGCGGGTCCAGCTCGATGATGCGGCGCCCGAGCGTCCGCATGATGCGCCAGCCGCCCGCGTACGTTCCCAGCGACAGCATCAGCGCGCAGGAGATCTTCACCCAGACCGGGATGGCGTCGCCCTGCTCCTCGACACCGCCGATGACCAGGGCCATCACCACGATGCCCATCGTCTTCTGGGCGTCCTGGAGACCGTGGCCCAGCGCCATCGCCGCGGCCGAGACGGTTTGCGCGATGCGGAAGCCGCGCTTGGCCTTGTGCGGGTTGGACTTACGGAACATCCAGAGGATGCCGACCATCACGAGATAGCCGACGCCGAGCCCGATGACCGGCGACAGGAACATCGGGATGACGATCTTTTCCAGCACGCCCGTCCAGTAGACGGTGCTCGAACCCGCGAGCGCGGCTCCGACCATGCCGCCGAACAGCGCGTGGCTGGACGACGAGGGCAGGCCGTAGTACCAGGTGACCATGTTCCAGGTGATCGCGCCGACCAGCGCGGCGAACAAGATCATCATGCCTTGGTCGCCGGTGGGGGTGGAGATCAGCCCCTCGCTGACGGTCTTGGCGACGCCACTGCCGAGGAAGGCACCCGCGAGGTTCATCACCGCGGCCATCGCCAGCGCCGCGCGCGGGGTCAGCGCCCGGGTGGAGACCGAGGTCGCGATGGCGTTCGCGGAGTCGTGGAAGCCATTCGTGTACGTGAAGAAGAGCGCGACGCCAATGGTCACGACAAGCGCGAAGGTGTCCACCGGTGGTCAGGACTCCTTGACCGCGATGGTCTCGACCGTGTTGGCGACGTGCTCGAAGGCGTCGGCCGCCTCCTCCAGCACGTCCACGATCTGCTTGAGCTTGAGGACGTCCATCGCGTCGTACTTGCCGTTGAACAGTTGCGCGAGGAGCTTGCGGTGGATCTGGTCCGCCTGGTTCTCCAAGCGGTTGACCTCGATCCAGTACTCCGTCAGGTTCGTCATGGTGCGCAGGTTCGGCATGGCTTCCGCGGTCAGCTCGGCGGCCCGGGCCAGCACCTCGATCTGCTGCTCGACACCCTTGGGGAGCTCGTCGATCTGGTAGAGAACGACCAGGTCAACGGCCTCCTCCATAAAGTCCATGATGTCGTCGAGCGATGAGGCGAGCTTGTAGATGTCCTCGCGGTCGAACGGCGTGATGAACGAGGAGTTGAGCTGGTGGAAGATCGCGTGCGTCGCGTCGTCTCCAGCGTGCTCCGCCGCCCGCATCCGCTCGGCGATCTCGGCCCGAGCGGAGGAGTCCGCCCCGAGCAGTTCCATGAGGAGCTTGGAGCCGGTAACGATGTTGTCCGCGGATGCGGCGAACATGTCGTAGAAGCTCGTCTCCCTGGGGGTCAGACGAAAGCGCACTGGTGATCCTCTGGGTGCAGCGGATTCGGTCTCGTTGATGCTAGGCACAACATCCGGCCATGGCTAACCGGCATTCCAACAGTGTCGCCTATCGGGCAGAGTGCTTATTACGGGGCCGGGCCTCCTTCGGCGACGTTCGGTATCATGTACCCCGCAGGGGTATGCACGACCTCTACGGCTCTCAGTGCAACGGAAGGACGCCATGACGACGACGGCAGCCGACAGCGGGGCCGCCCACGGTGGCGACCAGCCTCCGGCCCCCAGCGACGCCCTGCCCGCCAGCGAGGCAGCCGAAACCGGCGAGGTCACGGCGGTGTCGAAGGACACCACCCGCGCGTCGGCCGGCGAGTCCGCCCCGAGCCGGGCGGCCGCCGCTTCCTGCGCCGGGCACGCGACACCCGAAGCGCCCGAAGGCGCCGCCGGTGCCGCGGAGGGCTCCCCGCCCGGGCCGCACGGCTACGCCAAACAACGGGACCAGCACCTCAAGCGACTGCGGCGGATCGAGGGCCAGGTCCGCGGCCTGCAGCGAATGGTCGACGAGGACGTCTACTGCATCGACATCCTCACCCAGGTCTCCGCGAGCACCAAGGCTCTGCAGTCCTTCGCTCTCCAGCTGCTCGAAGAGCACCTTCGGCACTGTGTCGCCGACGCCGCCGTACGGGGCGGCGAGGAGATCGACGCCAAGGTCGCCGAGGCCTCGGCCGCCATCGCCCGGCTGCTCCGCACCTGAGGCGGCCTTCCGGAGAGGCCTTCCGGAACCCTCCGCGAGCCGTCGGCGAGAGGGACGGACCGCACCGGACCGCAGGCCGCCCCCGCGCCCCGCGGTCAACCGCGTCCGGTGACCGATCCGCCCGGCCTCGGGGTTCCGGGCCGGGAGTCCTGACGCACCGGTCAGGTCACTCGTGGCCGAGATCGTGCCCTTGGTCCCGGCCTCGCGCGCAAGTGGCGCAATCCGATCGGTCAGTGGCGACCCGGAGTACCTCGTCGATACGGTCTGAACTCAGCCGTTCGTCGTCCACGCTTGACGCGGCGATCATCAAGTCACCGTAGAGATCGATCTCGATGAGGGCCAGATGGTCCGGAACCGACGACCCATGACGCGCAACCACGTGTCACCTCCTTCGAGCAGCAGCTTCCCAGCGTAGGGACGAGCACACACTCCGCGCATGGCACGGATGGGTCATTTCCATGGGCGACACGAGCTCGGAGAACCTAATTCTTCGGTGAACTGACCTTCCCCGCATAAATATCGGCGGGCTCGGGCAGCCGCAGCGCGACCGCCGCCCCGAACGCGTCCAGCTCGGTCGTCGATACGACCGTCTCCCGGTGCTGCCCGCCCGTGCCGTTGGTCATGGTGAACTGATGGCGGATCTTACGCAACCGTCCCTGCTCGTCAAGGAACGCGTCGAAGCGCACCTCATCCGTGGAGAACCCTTTCGCCGCGGCCCTCAGCACGCCACGCGCGTACGGAGCGGCAGCCGCGGCGGCGCTTCCCAGGTCCGCCGTCCCCTGGTAGTGGCTCAGCTCGTGCCCCTCGGATCTCTCCTGCCTGACCAGGCTCACCTCCTTGGTGCCGCGCAGGAGTTGGGCGGCGACGAGCGGGTCGGTGGCCCCGCCGGTGACGAGATTGCCGTCCGCCAGCGACACGCTGTCCACACGTACCCATTTGTCCGGCGGCACGCCCGCGCCACGGTTGTGCATGAACACCTCATCGGGGGCCAGGAGTTCGGTGATCGGCGCGTGCTCGTCGGCGCCCAGCGCGTCCTTCGGCAGCAGCACACGCAGCCGCCCCATCCGCTCGGCGAAGTCGTAGGCACCACTGCCCCGGATGGCCACCCGTGTACCGCCCGCCGAGGTCTCCACCCACGTCCGGACCCGCGAACTCCCCGCCCTCCTGAGCGCTTCCGCCGCCTCGGCCAGCTCCGCCGGAACCCGGCCGGGAGCCTGGCCGCCTTCCGTGCGCCCATCCCGGCCGCCGCCCCCGCCAAGACCGCCGCCCGCACCGGGACCACCGTCCCCGCCCCGGCCGCCGTCCCCCTGGCCGGCCGCGCCGGAGGCGTCGATGGCCCGTTCATCAGCGACATGCTCCTCGGCGACCCGGTCCTCGGTCGGCGTCTTCGCGGAACAGCCACCCATCGCCACCAGCCCGGCCACCAGGCCGCCGGCCATGACAGCGGCGACACCCCTCTTACGCCCGTGCTGCTGGACCACCATCGACCTCCGACCCCCTGGCCGTATTCACGCCGGGACCGCGCGTCGCGCCCGACACGGCGAGAGCCGGGTCGCCGGGACCGCGGTGAGACTTGCCTTGTCCAACGACCACCCCGGGGAGGCCGTCACGGGCCCGGTAGCGTGGGGGCGTGCTTGTTCCTGGCTCCGAAGAACACCAGATAACGACCGTGGACGTGGGAGCTTTCTGCCTCGCTCGCTGCTCCTGCGGCTGGGCGGGCCCGGCCCGCCGGGCCCGCTCGCGAGCCCGTACGGACGCGGAGGGCCACCACGCCGGCGCCCCCGCCGGAGGCATATCGGCCCCGGCCCCCCACAAACCCCCGACCTGAGCGACCGGCCTGGACCACCGGCCCAGCCCCGCTCACCCCGCTGCCCCGACCACCCCGCTGCCCCGCTGCCCCGCTGCCCCGCTCACCGCAGGCGCTGACGCGTACCGCGTAGCGCCGCGCGACGAGCCGTGGCAGCCGCCGCGCCGTCACCGGCACACCGCACCAGATGCCTACGTACCGCCCATCTCCCGCCATCTCCCTCCATCACATCACATCGTGGCTTCCCCTCGCGTCCCGCCCGTAGCGGCACCCGGACTTCCGGCGGAACCATGGTGCGCCGTACGCCCTCTGCCTAGGAGAGAGGCGTAACGAACGACGGAGGGCACGATGGACAGGCGCACACTCCTCGCAGCGGGCACTGGGCTGGCCGCGACGGCCGCGTGGGGCGTCGCGTGCAACGACGACACCGGCCACGCCGCACCCAAGGGCACGCCCGGCAGCCCCGCCAAGAGCCCCACCACCGGCCCGCCCCCGGCCACCACCTCCACCACGTCGGCCGCCGCCACCGCGGGCAAGCCGAAGCCCACCGACTGGACCGCACTGGGCAAGGGCTTGCAGGGCAGCCTGATACGCCCCGCCGACGCCGACTACGCCACGGCCCGGCAGCTCTACAACACCCGCTTCGACAACCAGCGCCCGGCGGCCATCGCCTACATCGGCAATACCACCGACATAGCGGAGTGCCTGGCCTTCGCCCGCCGCCACGGCACGCCCGTCGCCATCCGCAACGGCGGCCACAGCTACGCCGGTTACTCCAGCGGCAACGACCGCCTCGTCATCGACGTCTCGCGCCTCAAGACCATCCGTACCACCCCCGACGGCGCCCGGATCGGCGCGGGCGCCAAACTCATCGACGTCTACACCGAGCTCGGCGCGCACGGCGTCACCGTGCCGGGCGGCTCCTGCCCCACCGTCGGCATCTCGGGCCTGACCCTCGGCGGCGGCCACGGCGTCGTCTCCCGCGCCTACGGGCTCACCGCCGACAACCTCACCGGCGCGACCATCGTCACCGCCGACGGCAAGACACTCGACACGTCGACGACCCGCGAGGCCGATCTGTTCTGGGCGCTGCGCGGGGCGGGCAGCGGCAACTTCGGCGTCGTTACCGAGCTGCGCTTCCGTACCCACAAGGCGGCTGACGGCGTCACCGCGTACATGACCTGGCCGTGGTCGAAGGCGGCGGCCGTCCTGCGCGCCTGGGAGCAGTGGGGACCCGACCAGCCCGACGAGATCTGGTCGTCGGCCCACGTCTCCGCCGCGCCCGGCAGGACCCCGACCGTTTCGGTCAGCGCGTTCTCCCTCGGCACGTACGGGGATCTGCAGAACGCCGTGGACAAGCTCGCGGACAAGATAGGCGCCAGCGCCTCCAAGGTGATCCTGCGCCGCCGCGGCTACGTGGACACGATGCGGATGTACGCGGGCTGCGCCACCACCTCCACCGCCAAGTGCCACCTCCCGGGCAAGACCCCCGGCCGGAACACGGGCGGCGTACTCAAGCGCGAGACCTACGCGGCCCGCTCCGACTTCTTCGACCGCGCGCTGAACCAGGCGGGCGTCCGCGTCTTGCTCGACCAGGCGGAGCGCTACAGCCGCCGCACCAGCGGCGGCGGCGCCGTGAGCATCGCACTCACCGCGCTCGGCGGCGCCATCAACCGCGTGGCCCCGCTCTCCACCTCCTTCGTCCACCGCCGCTCGCGCGTCCTCACGCAGTACACGGCCTCCTGGCCGGCGGGCCGCTCCGGCGCGGCGCAGGTCTCATGGCTCGACGGCACCCACGCGGCGATGCGCAGGTACGCGTCCGGCGCGGCCTACCAGAACTACGCCGACGCGGGGCTGAAGGACTGGCGCAAGGCGTACTACGGCGACGCCGCGAACCGGCTCACCAAGCTGAAGAAGCGCTACGACCCGAACCGTCTCTTCAACTTCCCGCAGGCACTCTGAGGCCGGCCCCGGCCCCCGCCCGGCTCTGTTGGCCGGGCCGGGACCCGGCCAACACACCTGGCCACACAGTGGAGGGCGGCGCCTGACCGGCTGCCGCCCTCACTGCTCACCACTGCCCGCCGCTCTCACCACGGCCAGCCAACGGCTGCCGACGTGCTACGCCGCCAGGTCGCTGTCGCGACGCCCGCCACCGGTGCGCCCTCGCGGCTTGGTCAGCCCGGCCGAATCGCCGTTCGCACCACTCGCGCTGTCCGCGTCGTTCGTACCGTTCCCGCTGGACTCACCCGCCGCGACGCCCTCGTCCATCCGCTCGCGCCCGTCGGCCCCGTCCCTCACCGAGTCGGCGAGGGACGCGCTCCTGGACGGAGCCGGGCCTCCCACCAGCCAGCCAGCCCGCGATCCCTGGACCGCGGTGGACAGCGGGGTCAGCATCATCATCGCGAGTGGCGCCAGCAGCAGCGCGACGGCCGTGCCGAGGGCGAAGCCGCCGATCACGTCGGTCGGGTAGTGCACACCCATGTAGACCCGGCAGAAGCCTTCGAGCAGCGCGAGGATCAGCGCGGCCACACCGTACTTGCGGCTGACCATGAAGATGCCCACGCCGATCGCCGCCACCAGCGTCGCGTGGTCACTGACGAACGAGTAGTCGCTCTTGCCCGCCACCAGGACATCGAGCCCCTCATGGTCCACGAAGGGCCGGGGACGCTCCACGAAGCCGCGGATCGGGATGTTGGCCAGCAGAGCGATGCCCGCGGCGAGCGGTGCCCACACCAGCCCGGCGACCGCGCTCGGCGCGTCAGGCCGCTTGCGGGCACTGCGCCAGGCACCGAACAGCACGACGACGAGTCCGATGATGATGCCGAATTCGCCGACGAACTCCATGACGCGGTCGCACCAGTGCGGCGCGTCCTGAGCTAGGCCATTGATGTCGTAGAGCAGGCTGACATCGGGGTTCGACCCTTCCCTTAGCTCCGCCAGGGGGGACCCCAGTGAGAGTCCAGCCATGTGCCGCGGCCCCTTATCTCTTGCCTGTCATGCACGTAGCTGCATGCAGTCGACTGTCCCCCGCGGTCCATAAACCGAGTGTGCTGCTATTCCACTCGAAGGAAACGCCCAGCCCGGCTCCGGCGTTCCGTTCGCTATCCAACGATCACCAGGACGTTACCGAAGGGTGACCCATCGTCGCAGCTCAGAAAGCGGTCTTCACAGAAGGTTTACGCCACGTTACCCACACGGCGACCGTCAAGATCATCTTCCGGGTCCGGTGCCGATCTCGTCCAGCGATGGGGGAAACCCCGCGCTAGGCCGCCCGCTCCCGAGGGGAGGGCAGCGCTTTTGCGCCATCTTCGGTGACGCGGGTCGCCCCGATGTAGTCCGGCGTATCGATGTCGTCGAACCTGATGACCGCACCCGTACGAGGCGCATTGATCATCTTGCCGCCCCCCACATAGATGCCGACGTGGTGGATGGAGCGCGGGTCCTTCAGGTCGTAGGCGAAGAACACCAGGTCACCCGGCTGCAACTCGTCCCGCTTGGGGTGCGGCCCGGCATTCCACTGGTCATTGGCGACGCGGGGCAGCTCGATGCCGACGGACTCGTAGGCGGCCTTCGTCAGCCCGGAGCAGTCGAAGCGCCCGCCATGCTCCGGCGTGCCGTTGCCGCCCCAGAGGTACAGCTTGCCCAGCTGCTTCTGCGCGAAGTAGATCGCCGCGGACGCCTGCTGCGAGGTCGCCACCTGCTGGGTCGGCGCCTCGAAGCTCTTGGCCAGCGTGGTGATCCGCTTCACGTAGTTACGGGTCTCGTTGTACGGCGGCACCCCGGAGTACTTGATCACCGCGTACGAGCCCGCGTTGTACGAGGCGAGCATGTTGTGGGTCGCGTCACCGGGGACGTTCTTCACGTACTTCGCCAGCGAGCAGTCGTACGAGGCCGCGGACGGGATCGCGTCAGCCGGGTCCCAGATGTCCCGGTCCCCGTCCTTGTCCCCGTCCACCCCGTGCGCGGCCCAGGTGCCGGGGATGAACTGCGCTATCCCCCGCGCGTTGGCCGGGCTCTGCGCCTTCGGGTTCCAGCCGCTCTCCTGGTACAGCTGCGCGGCGAGCAGCGCCGGGTTGATCTCGGGGCAGAGGTTGCCCCAGCTCTGGACCAGCTGCTGGTACTCGGCGGGCACGGCGCCGTCGGCCAGCCCGCCGGACTTCCCCGACCCACCGTTCGCGGCGTTCCCCGCGATCATGTACGTCCCCAGGACGAGAAGCGCCACAAAGGAAAAGGACAGCCCCACACCGACACTGACACCCAGCCAGACCTTTCGCACCCGGCAATCCTCCCCCATCCAACCGCCGTATGGACGCGATTCGCACCGTACGGCGGAGCCGACGCCTTGGCGAGGGCGCATGCCCAGCGCACGGCCCCACGCGGGGCCCCGGGCACGCTCGACCCAGCGGGCCCGCGAACGGCTGGACGGCGCCTGACGCCCCCTCCCGGCGGCGTAAAGTCCACCGTAGCGACCACGCAGCCACCCCCGTCCGCGCACTCCGGCCCCCGCCGGCCGCACCCCGAACGTATCCTCCGACTCCCACGCACCGTCAGCAACGCCCCGCACACACCCACACACCCACGCCGCGGACACCGGCCCACTCGCACAGCACGGGCGCACACGCGCCACACGACAAGGGCACCCACGCACCACGGGCACCCACGCACCACCACCTCACCCATCTCACACGCGCGAAGGACCACGTGATGGAGCAGCTCGACTGGCAGCGGGCCGTACCGGACGACGACGACGAGACCACCGAGTACCTCGAAGTGGCAGCGGGAGCCGACGGCCTGATCTACATGCGGGAAAGCCGCGACCCGGACAAGGTGGTCGTCACGACCCAGGCGAAGTGGGACGCGTTCGTCAAAGGCGTCAAGGCCGGAGAATTCGACGACTTCGTGGAGTGAGCGCGGCGCACGGGAGCATGCCGGGCCGCCCCAGCCGGGCGAAACGCGCCTCCGGCGCACGCCCCATCCCAGCGGACACCGGCCCCGCCCCCGTACGCCGCCCGTCCCTCCGCGCGTCGTTGCCGGGCGTCACGACACGTGATACACAGAGTAACGATAAGCAGTTTTGCTGACACTCCGTCCGACCATCTTTGTGCGCTTTTCGCGCAGGTCAGAGCAACGAGGCTCGAAACCTGTTCGAGATCCACCAAGAAATGCCGCCAAATCGACATGCGACGGCGGCATCTTCGGAGAAGATAGAGACTGGCCCGTGCCGAGCGGCGCGGGAACACAATTACCCATAAGGGGCGGTGAGTTCACATGTACTTGGCAGCCGAAAAAGGCGATATCACCACCATCATCGGCGGAATCGCCCCCGACTGGGGGCCTTTCGGGAGCCTGGGCAACGAAGCGCGCATCATGATCGAGGTCGTGATGGCGGTCTCCATCCTGCTCTGCCTGGGCATCGCGATCTGGGGCGCGGCGAAGCAGCGAATCGGTGCGACCGCGCTGCGCGACACCTTCAGCGCGGAACAGGGCAAGGGCCTGATCGTGGCGGGCCTGACCGGCGTGTTCATCATCGGCTCGCTAGGCACCCTGTTCACCATCGTCTACGGCATGGCTGTCTAAGCGAGTCGCACTCTGCGGGCACCTCCCACGTCGCCCGCGTGAACACCTCGTACGAGCCGGCACACGGGCCGTACGAGACCCGGCCCCCGCACCTCGTCCCCGCTTCCCCTCCCAGACCAGCCCCCTTCGGCTCGTCCCCGCTCCCTCCCCCATGAGGCCGCAAGCTGATGCCCACCCACCCAGGCCGCCCGGACCGCAGCCCGCGCTCCGCCAGCCCGGGTGGGGCTGGCGACAGCCGCCCCACGTCGCCACTTCGGACCTCCCACCTCCCGCCCGGTCAACCTGCTGAGGTTGTGTCAGCTTGATGTGCACTCACGCCACCGCCCCCGCTTCACAGTCCGCGCCGCTACCGTCTTACGGGGGCGACACGAGAGCGACGGCGGTCGAGATGATGGTTCACGAAGCAGCGACTCACGCAGCAGCGACCCACCCAGCGGTGCGGCACAGAGCGGCCAGGGCCGCGGCCGCGGTGGCGTCTGCACCTCTGGCTGTGGCTGTGTCTCTGGCTGTGCCTGTGTCTCTGGCTGCGGGTGTGGCTGCGTCTGTGGCTGTGGCCGTGGCTGAAGGGGCGGGCGCGCGATGAGCCCCGGCGGCGACGACCACTACGGGGACTACGGTCCCTCCGACCCCGACCGCCGCGACGGCCAGCTGACCCGCACCCGGCTTCCGGACGGCGACGGCGACTCCTTCGGCAACGGCCGCCGGGGCGGTCGCTCCGGCCGCCCGTCCACCAAGCCGAGCCGCAACGTGATCACCGTGGTCACCGTGGTGGTGCTGCTGATCGCCGCCATCGCCTTCGCCAACCGGGGAGGCGGCGGCGGCTCGGGCAGCGACGGCGGCGGCTCGGGCGACGGCAAGGACAACCAGGCCCAGCCCACGGCCCCCACCGGCGAACGCCCGGTCAGCGGCAAGAACGGCTCAACCAGCATCGCCCAGGGCTTCGCCAGGTCCCAGCAGGGCGCGGAGAGCGCCGCGGCGAACTACGCGGTGGCGCTGGGGTCGGTCGAGATGGTCAACCAGTCAAGGCGGCACGAGATCTTGCCGCAGATCTTCGTGGCTGACGCGGTGGCCGGGCTTCAGCGCAAGTTGGACAAGGCCTACTCGACCAAATTCCTGGCCAAGGTGGGTCTGGACAAAGAGGGCAACGCCGCAGACGGGCTGACGTACGTGTCGCGTACCGCCCCCATCGGAACGAAGGCCACGCAGTACGGAGAAGACAACGCGACAGTCGAAGTCTGGTGCACCGGTGTATTCGGGACGGCTGGCGAGGGCTCGACCAACCCAGTGACGAACGACTGGTTCACCATGACGCTCCAGCTCCGCTGGGTCGACAAGGACTGGAAGGCCGAAAGCTTCTCCCAGAAGGAAGGCCCTGCGCCAGTCAACAGTGACCGCGCAGCCTCCACTGCCGACGAGATTTCCAAGGCAGTCGAGCAGTACGGAGGATTTACCTATGCCCGGTAGTCCGCGCCGCCGCGCCCTCACGTTCGCCGGTATGGCGGTGGGTGTTCAGGCTGCCGCCGTACTCCTGCCCCAGCAAGCGGCCGCCGCGCCCTCGCCGACGCCATCGCCAAGCGACGGCGACTGTGAGGGCTTGGTCGGCCAGCTCAAGGAATACTGCGAAAAGAACAGCGACGGGGGTGGCTCATCAGGTGGCCCACCCGACCCCACCACCCCCCTGGACCCCGCCGCCTCCCTCGCCCGTGCCTGTGCCGATGCCGCCTCCTGGCTGGTCGGGAAGTTGTCGGATCTCGTCAAAGAGACCGCGGCCGTCGACTTCACCAACGAGACGTTCCTCCGCCAGTACGCCGTCGTCTTCGCCGCCTCCACCATCCTGACCCTCCTCCTGTGGCTGCTCGCCGTCACCAAGCGGGCCATCCGCGGGGTGCCGTTCACCGAGGCGATCACCGAGGCCATCGGGTTCCTCTGGCTGACGGTCCTGGCCTCGGCCTTCACGCCGCTGATCCTCTATACCGTCGTGTCGGCCACGGACGCCGTCACCGAGGTCATCGCCTCCGGTACGGGTGCGGACAACGACGCCTTCTTCGGCTCGTTCGCCGAGGCGCTCAAGAAGGACGAGGACATCGGCGGCGGGCCGATCATGCTCATCGTCGTGTCCCTGGTGACGATCCTCGCCGCCGGTGTGCTCTGCCTTGAGCTCGTGATCCGGGCCGCCCTGCTCTACGTGGGCGCGCTGCTCGGCACCGCCGTCTACGCGGGCCTGGTGGACAAGAACATGTGGGGCCACGTGCGCCGCTGGGCAGGGATCATGATCGCGGTGATCCTGGTCAAGCCGGTGATCGTGATCGTGCTCGGGCTGGCCGGAGCGCTGTCCGCCTCCGAGGAGGGACCCGACGCGTTCTCGGCCGTCGTGTCCGGCCTGTCGATCATCATCCTCGCCATCTTCGCCAGTGCGATGATCTACCGCTTCGTGCCCGGCTTCGGTGACGAGATCATCAGCAGCCGCAACGCCAGCAACGACGTCGCCTCCCGGCAGGCCGCCGCCGTCATCAGCTCTCCCGCCGCGCTCGTCAAGCAGGGCATGAGCGCGCACAGCAACCGCGCCTCCGGCGGCGCGGGCGCCGGTGGCGGAGGCGGAGGCGGCGACGCCGGTTCCGGCAGCGCCCAGCCGCGCCCCGCGAACCCCGTCTCCGGCGGTGTCGCCGCCCACAGCACCCGGGCGGGCAGCGGCGGCGGAGCCGAGAGCGGCAACGGCCGGGCAGCCGCCCCCGCGCCCCGCACCCAGAAGCGCACCAACAGCAACACCAGCAATACCAGCAACAACTCGGGAGGTGACCGGCGTTGACGATGGAGGCCCAGTCCCACCCCCTCGCGCCCCGCCGTACGTATCTGATCGGCCGGGCCCGCCCGAACGCGATCGTCGGCAAGAACCGCGAGACCGGCGAGATCGCGCTGATCATCGGCGGCGCGTTCATCGGCATGATGTGCGGCCTGCTCGTGCCCGTACTGACGGTGCGTATCGTCACGCTGATGGGCTTCCCGATGCTGGCCCTGGCCGCCGTGTACGTCCCGTACAAGGGCCGTACCTTCTACAAGTGGTTCGAGATCAACCGCTCGTACCGGCGCATCGTCCGGCGCGGCGCCAGCTATCGCTCATCCGCCGCCGAAGCGGGGGTCCAGCTGGACGGCCGCGAGGTGGAGGTCGGCCCGCCACCCGGCATCGGCCACATCAACTGGCTCGCCGCGCCCTTCGGCCCCGACGAGATCGCCGTCCTGCTGCACGCCGACCGCCGCACCGTCACCGCCGCCATCGAGATCGAGGGCCCCGGCGTCGGGCTGCGGGACAGCGAGGACCAGGAGGCGCTGGTCGACCGGTTCGGGACGCTGCTCAAGCATGTCGCCAACGGCGACGGCTTCGTGACCCGGTTGCAGATACTGGCTCGTACGCTGCCCGCCGACCCCGACGCGCACGCCAAGGACGTCGAACGGCGCGGCGCCAAGAACTCCCCCGAGTGGCTCAAGGAGTCCTACGAGCAACTCCAGTCGATGGTCTCCACGTCCTCCGAGCAGCATCGCGCCTACCTCGTGGCCTGCATGCACTTCACCCGTGAGCTGTCCGCCGAGGCCCAGGCCATGGCCCGCGCCACCCGGCACAGCGGCAAGCGCATCGACCGCGACGCCGGCCTCGCCGTCGTCATGGCACGCGAGCTGACCGACATCTGCGCCCGGCTCGCCGAGGCCGACATCCGGGTCCGCCAGCCACTCGGCCAGGGCCGCCTGGCCTCGCTGGTGCACTCGATGTACGACCCGGACCACCCCATCGACCACATCCAGGCGATGACGAAGCGGAACACCTGGCCCGCCGAGCTTGACGCCATGGAGCCCACCTACCTCCAGGCCAAGACCCGGGAGTCCTCCACCCGCGCCCCCTGGTGCCACGCCACCGCGTGGGTCAAGGAGTGGCCGATGACACCCGTCGGGGTGAACTTCCTGGCCCCGCTCCTCGTCCACACCCCCGACGTGATCCGTACCGTCGCCGTCTGCATGGACCTGGAACCCACCGAGCTCGCCATCGAGCGGATGCTGACGGAGAAGACGAACGACGAGGCGGAGGCCAGCCGCGCCGCCAAGATGAACCGCACCGTCGACCCGCGCGACATCGCCGCCCACGGCCGCCTCGACCAGCGCGGCGAGGACCTGGCGAGCGGCGCGGCCGGCGTGAACCTCGTCGGGTACATCACGGTCTCCTCCCGCTCCCCCGAGGCGCTCGCCCGCGACAAGCGCACCATCCGCGCGTCGGCGGGCAAGAGCTACCTGAAGCTGGAATGGTGCGACCGTGAACACCACCGGGCCTTTGTGAACACCTTGCCGTTCGCGACCGGCATCCGACGATAGGGGCTCTGCCGTGGTCGACCCGATTGGCGTCGTCACCGACGCGTTCACCAGTTTCCTGTTCGGCAAGGTCGAGACGACACGGCTGCCGGTCCGTACGTCCACGGGGCAGGCGCAAGCCGTCTACCTGCCCACCGCCGCCCCCGGCCTCGGCGACTCGGGCGTCATCATCGGGCGCGAGGTGTACTCGGGCAAGGGCTACATCTACGACCCCTTCCAGCTCTACGGACAGCAGCTGCCCGCTCCGCACTGGCTCGTGCTCGGCGAGTCCGGCAACGGCAAGTCCGCGCTGGAGAAGACCTACGTACTGCGCCAGCTGCGCTTCCGCGACCGGCAGGTCGTGGTCCTCGACGCGCAGGGCGAGGACGGCGTCGGCGAGTGGAACCTCATCGCGCAGGAGCTGGGGATAACCCCCATCCGGCTCGACCCGATGGCCGCCCTCAACGACGGCATCCGGCTCAACCCGCTCGACCCGTCGATCACCACGACCGGTCAGCTCGCCCTGCTGCGCACCATCATCGAGGTCGCGATGGGACACGGCTTGGACGAGCGGTCCGGCTTCGCGCTCAAGGTCGCCCACGCGTACGTCAACGAGACGATCACCGACCGGCAGCCCGTGCTGACCGACATCGTCGAACAACTGCGGCACCCCGAGCCGGAGTCGGCTGAGTCGATGAATGTCGACATAGACGACGTACGCGCCTGGGGCCTCGACGTCGCCCTCGTTCTCGACCGGCTCGTCGACGGCGACCTGCGCGGCATGTTCGACGGACCGACCACGGTCGGCATCGACCTGGACGCGCCGCTCATCGTCTTCGACCTGTCCCACATCGACCGGAACTCGATCGCGATGCCGATCCTGATGGCGATCGTGGGCGTCTGGCTCGAACATACCTGGATCAGGCCGGACCGGAAGAAGCGCATCTTCCTGGTCGAAGAGGCCTGGCACATCATCAACTCGCCCTTCGTCGCCCAGCTCTTCCAGCGGCTGCTGAAGTTCGGACGCCGCCTCGGCCTGTCCTTCGTCGCCGTCGTCCACCACCTCTCCGACGTGGTGGACGGCTCGGCCGCCCGCGAGGCCGCGGCCATCCTCAAGATGGCCTCGACCCGCACCATCTACGCCCAGAAGGCGGACGAGGCCCGCGCCACGGGACGCGTCCTCGGGCTGCCCCGCTGGGCCGTCGAGATCATTCCGACGCTCACCCCCGGCATCGCCGTCTGGGATGTCAACGGCAACGTACAAGTCGTCAAACACCTGATCACCGAGGCCGAACGCCCCCTCGTCTACACCGACCGCGCGATGACGGAGGACTCGCTGGTCTCCGAGATGACAGCGGAAGCCGAGGCCGAAGCGGAGGCCCGCGCGGCCGCCGCCGTCGAGCAGCGGCTGGCGGATGAGGCGTACGAGGACGCGTACGGGCGCTACGGCCCCTACGCGCCCTACGGCCCACCACCGTCCGACACCTCCTCCGAGTCCACGGTGGCCTGAGGCGATGGCGGACCCGAAGCGCGACCGCGCCCCGGAACGCGGCATACCGGACGCCCTGCTCATCGGTTCGCTGCTCTTCCTCATCGGCCTGACCCTGCTCGCGTGGACGGCGACGGGTCTCGCCGCGCTGTTCGCCCACGGCGCCTGGCCGGAGAACGTCGCCTTCGTGCGCACTCCCCTCGCCATGCGCCACCTGGTGGAACAGCCCGACAACCTGGCGACGGCCTGGCCGGAGACGCCAAAGGAGCAGCTGTCGGGCTACGGCCTGTTCTGGGGCATCTTCATCAGCGAGCTGCTGGTCCTGCTCGTCGTGACGATCTTCATCATCGGCACCGTCGCCCGCTACCGCCTCGTACGGGCCCGCCGTCTGACCGCCCTCCGCGAGGCAGCGGCAGAGCGCCACACCGAAGACACCCGCGAGCAGGCCCAGAGCCCATCCCCGGACCGCACACCACCCCAGCAGGCGGCTCCACCGCCCCGAACACCAGACCCCTCCCACACGCCAGCCCCAACGGCCACCCCAACCCCCGGCACGGGCATGAACGCGGGCATGAGCGCGGGCGCTCAGGGCCTGAGATCCAGCGAGCCCCACCGCGGTGACAGTCGCGGTGACAGCCCGGCAGCGGCCATCCCCCTCGCGTACGGCACACAGAAAGCGCCTGGCACCCCGGGAACACCGGAAACACCGGAAACACCGGGAACGCCAGGGACACCGACCGGAGGCGGCAGCGGCGTCTTCCTCCCGCTGCACGGCACTGGGGGCAACGGCTGGTCCGGCGGCGGGTCCACTGAACCGCCGCGTGTCCTCTACGGCGATGCCACCACCCGTCAGGAAGCGGCGACCCGCGCGATCCTGGAGGCGGCCGGTCCTGTCCTGGTCACCACCAGCGAACCGGCCTTGTGGTCCGGGACCAAGGACACCCGCGCCAAGCTCGGCCCCGTGCACGCCTTCGACCCTGGCCACCTCCTGGACACCCCCGCCCGCCTCCGGTGGAACCCCGCCAGCGGCTGCGAGTCCCGCGAGGTCGCCGCCGCCCGGGCAGCCGCGCTCCTCGCACCCGTACGCCCGGCCTCGGCGATGGACTCCGCGACGGCTGAAGCCGCGGAGACCTTGCTGCGCTGCTGGCTGCATGCCGCCGCCATCGACGGCCGCCCCTTCCGGCAGGTCCACCGCTGGGCCCAGGGCAGCTCGGCCCATGAACCGGTACGCATCCTTCGTACGAGCCCCAAGGCGACGAGCGGCACCGCGGGCGAGCTGGAGGCCACGCTGACCGCGCATCCCGAACGCCGGGACATGGCCCAGGAACTGACGGTCCGCGCTCTCGCGACGCTCTCCTCGATCCATATCAGAGACGCGTGCAACCCCAATCGGGCCGATGCGCTGGCGCTGGAGTCATTCATCGCCGAGGGGGGAACGCTGTACGTGGTTGGGGAATCGCTGGAGAATCCGCGAACCCAGCCGGGTGCGATGCCTCTGGTGACCGCACTCGTCGCAAGCGTGGTCGAGCTCGGCCGCCGCATGGCCGAACGGTCATCCGCCGGCCGGCTCGACCCACCACTCACCCTGGTCCTCGACGACATCGCCGCCGTGGCCCCTTTCCCTGCCCTCCCCGAGCTGGTCGGCGAAGGGGCCGCCCAGGGCCTCCCCACGCTGGCGCTGATGCGCTCACCGGAACAGGCCCGAGCCCGCTGGCCCCGGACCCACGGCAGCCTGGTCGGCTGAGCCGTTCCCGGCGGAACGTGCTGGGGAGGGGAGCCCCTGTCCGTGCGTCGCAGAGTGCGGGTGCGTTGTGGCTGGTCGCGCGGTTCCCCGCGCCCCTGGCCCTGGCACACCCCTTCGCTGTGCCAGGGCCACTGACGAAGACGACCGACCCGACGGGCCCGGTTTCGAACCGACCGGCAAACGCAAGAAAGCCCTGTCGGGGGCCCCGAAAGGGGCTGCCCGACAGGGCTTTTGCAATGATTGTTCGGCGGCGTCCTACTCTCCCACAGGGTCCCCCCTG